>JBIOTP010000059.1:0-9854 GCA_044865965.1 Solirubrobacteraceae bacterium | reverse complement strand
GTGCACTGCCGCAAGTCCGGCGTCGGCGACCTCGAGGTGGCCGACGACGAGGAGTGCATCGCGCGGGTGAAGGAGTACCTGTCGTACTTCCCGTCGCACTGCGAGGAGCCGCTGCCGGTGCGGCCGGTGTCCGCCCCCGTCGACCGGAGTGACGACGAGCTGCTCGACGTGCTGCCGCCGTCCAACCGGCAGCCGTACGACATGTACGACGTGATCCGGCGGATCGTGGACCATGGGGCGTGGCTCGACCTGAAGCCGAAGTGGGCGCGCACGATCATCACCTGCCTGGCGCGCATGGGCGGGCGGCCGGTCGGCATCGTCGGCTCCCAGCCGCGCCAGCTCGGCGGCATCCTGGACAACGACTCGGCTGACAAGGCCGCGCGCTTCGTGACGCTGTGCGACGCGTTCGCGATCCCTTTGGTCTTCCTCGTGGACGTGCCGGGCTTCATGGTCGGCACGAAGGTCGAGGCGGCGGGGATCATCCGCCACGGGGCGAAGATGCTGCACGCCGTGGCCGCCGCCACGGTGCCGAAGGTGACGGTCGTGATCCGCAAGGCCTACGGCGCCGGCTACTACGTGATGAACGGCCGCGCCTACGAGCCCGACCTGATCGTCGCCTGGCCGAGCGCGGAGATCTCGGTGATGGGCGCCGAGGGCGCGGTGGAGATCGTCTTCCGCAAGCAGGTGGAGGAGGCCGAGGACCCGGCCGCGAAGCGCGCCGACCTGATCGCCGACTACCAGGGGCTGATCGACGTCTACGTGGCCGCGCGCAACGGCATGATCGACGACGTGATCGACCCGCGCGAGACGCGGCCGACGATCATCCGGGCGCTGGAGCTGGCCCGGGGCAAGCGCGTCGACCGCCCGTGGCGGCGGCATGGCGTGATTCCGGTGTAATGCGGTAGGCTGCGCGGCCGCGGTCGATGGAGTTGCGCGGCGGGGACGGCAGATGGTGGCGGGCGCAGGTGGCGCCGCTCGGGGGCCGCGCCGCGATCGCCGCGTTCACGGGCGTCATGGACCACCGGCTCCGGGAGCGCAGCCTCCGGGACTCCGAGCGGCTCAACCGTGCGATCGTCGCCGGCCTGCAGGAGGGCGTGCTGGTCGTCGACACCGACCTGCGGGTCGTGCTCGCCAACGAGGCGGCGGCGCGGCACATCGGCGTCTCCGTGGAGGAGATGGTCGGCGCGCCGCTGAGCGCGATCCCGACGGTCGTGCTCGACGAGACCGGGCGGCCGATCGACGACGAGCAGATGCCGATCGTGCGCGCGATGCGCGGCGAGACGGTCCGTGGCGCCCTCGTGCGCGCCCTGCGCCGCGACGGTGCGCTGCTGTGGGTCGAGGTCAACGCCGGTCCGCTGATCGAGGACGACCGCGTGTACGGCGTGGTGGCCACGTTCGAGGACGTCACCGCGCGCATCGAGCAGGACCGGCGCACGCGCCACGAGGCCGACACCGACGCCCTGACGGGGCTGGCGAACCGGCGCGCGCTCGGGCCCGCGCTCGCCCGCGCGGCGGGGCGGGGGCGTTCCGTGGCGCTGTTGATGCTGGACCTCGACGGCTTCAAGGCGGTCAACGACGTCTTCGGGCACGCCGCGGGCGACGAGGCGCTGCGCGAGGTCGCGCGCCGGCTGCGCCGGTGCTGACCGACGTCGAGGCCGGCTCGGGTGCCGCGCACGACACGCGCCGGCGCGTGATGGAGGCGCTCGCCGCTCCTCTTGGGCTCGACGGGCGGGAGGCGAGCGTGCGGGCGTCGGTCGGGCTGGCCGTGTTCCCGGCGGACGCGGGTAATGCGGGCGGGTTGTTGGAGCGGGCGGACGCTGCCATGTATGCCGCGAAGGCGAGGCGGCGGTGAGGCGCGGGCGGACGGCGGGCAGGTGAGGAGGAGCCTGAAGTGACGATTCGGCCGCGCGAGGGCCTAATTGACGAGGCCTCGACCCTACACCGGCCTCACGGCGCGATTATCGCCGAAGCTTGACGTTGGTCGCGGAGGCGGCGGACGGGTGGCTTACGAAGGTATGAATTATTCGTACCTTTGCAGGCCACCGCCCACCGCGCGCTCGAGAAACGGCCGCGCTTCGCGAAAAGCCGGCCGCGTCCCCCTCCTCAATGCCCGCAGTTCGCCGGCGGCGCGAATCGGCCGGCCGCGTCCCCCTCCTCAATGCCCGCAGTTCGCCGGCAGCCATAGAGTCGCCTGAGTGCTCACCCGGCGCGACCTGCTGATCGTCACCGCGGCGCTCGCGTTCGCGCGGCGCGACCCCATCGGCGACCTGCGCCGCGCGGTCCGCGGCCCGGTCCGCCGGCCGCGCGACTCGCGCGGCCTCGCCTTCGACGAGCGCTGGCAGGCGCGCCGGCCGCTCGCCGTCGTGGAGGCGCTCGACTCCGCCGACGTGCGCGCGACCGTGCGCTGGGCGGCGCGGACCGGGACCCCGCTCGCGGTCCGCTCCGGCGGGCATTCGTACTCGGGCGCGAGCACGGTCGCGGACGGCGTGGTGCTCGACCTGCGGCGGCTGAACGCGGTCTCGCTGCGCGGCGGCCATGCGCATGTCGGTCCGGGCGCCCACCTCATCGACGTGTACGCCGCGCTCGCGCGGCGCGGGGTGACGGCGCCGGCGGGCTCGTGCCCCTCGGTCGCGCTGGGCGGGCTGGCGCTCGGCGGCGGGATGGGGCTCGCGGCGCGCGACCGCGGGCTGACGTGCGACAACGTGGTCGCGGTGGAGCTCGTGACCGCGGACGGCCGGCTCCATCGCTGCGACGCGAACACGAGCGCCGACCTGTTCTGGGCGTGCCGCGGCGGTGGCGGCGTGGTCGGCGTGGCGACCCGGTTCACGCTGCGCGTGCACCCCGCCGGGCGCGCAGCGTGGCTGCGTTGCACGTGGCCCGACGCGGAGCGGGCGCTCGCCGCCTGGCAGGCCTGGGCGCCGCATGCCGACCCGCGGCTCACGTCGGTGCTGCGACTCGGCCCGGGCGAGACGAGCGCGATCGGGCAGTTCCGCGGGTCCGCGGCCGCGCTGCGCCGGCTGGCGGCGCCGCTCGCGGCGTCGGGCGGGGCGATCGAGACCGGCGAGGAGGACTACCTGGCGCTGATGCGCCGCTGGGCCGGCGGGAACCCGCCGCCACACGCGCGCTTCGCCGCCGCGTCGGCATACGTGTCGCGTCCGCTCGGCGCCGGCGACCGGGCGGCGCTGGCGCGGCTCGCGCGCGGCGGCTCGCTGCTGCTCGACGCCCACGGCGGGGCGATCAACCGCGTGCGCAACGACGCGACCGCGTTCGTGCACCGCGACGCGCTCTTCTCCGTGCAGGCGCTCACATACTTCGACGCGGCGGACACCCGCCGCGCGCTCGCCTGGGTCGCCGGCGCCCGCCGCGCGCTCGCCCGGGCCGGCAACGGCGAGGCCTACCAGAACTACGCCGACCCGGGACTGAAGGGCTGGCGGCGCGCGTACTACGGCGCGAACTACGAGCGGCTCGCGGACGTCAAGGGCCGCTTCGACCCGGACCGGTTGTTCGCGTGGCCTCAGTAACTTTCCGCCCTCGTGGCGCTCGACGACCCCGTCATCCTCACCTGTGCGATCTCCGGCGCGCTGGCGGCGCGGGACCGCTGCCCGGCGATCCCGTACACGCCCGAGGAGTACGCCGCCGAGGCGCGCCGGATCGTGGACGAGGGCGGCGTGATGATCCACATCCACGCGCGCCGCCGGGACGGGACGCCGAGCTACGAGATCAAGGACTTCCGCGCGATCACCGACGCGATCCGGGCCGAGGTCGGCGACGGCGTCATCGTCAACTACTCGACGGGCGCGATCGGCGTGCCCGTGGAGAAGCGGATCGCCTACCTGCGCGAGCTCAGGCCGGAGGTCGGCGCGCTGAACATGGGCTCGATGAACTACGCGAAGTACTCGGCGCGGCGCAAGGAGTTCGTGTTCAAGGCCGTGTTCGAGAACTCGTTCGACACGATCGCGGCGCTGCTGGACGCGATGGTCGAGTGCGGGATCCGGCCCGAGCACGAGTGCTTCGACTCCGGGCACGTGGCGAGCCTGGACCCCCTGCTGGACATGGGGCCGCTGGCGCCGCCGCTGCAGGTGTCGTTCGTGATGGGCGTGGTCGGCGGGATCCGGCCGACCGCCCGCAACGTGGCGCACATGGCCGAGCAGGTACCCGGCGTGCCGCACCAGTGGGGCGTGATCGGGATCTCGCGCGACCAGTGGCCGCTCCTGTCGGCCGCGCTCGCGCTGGGCGGCAACGTGCGGGTCGGCCTGGAGGACAACTTCTACCTGCCGGACGGCACGATGGCGCGCTCGAACGGCGACCTCGTGGCGCGCGCGGCGCGCATGACGACGGACGCCGGGCGCCGGCTCGCGACGGTCGGCGAGGCGCGCGCGATGCTGGGGCTGGCGTGACCGGCCCGCTCGGCGGCCTGCGGGTGCTCGACCTCACGCGCCTGCTGCCGGGCGGCTTCTGCACGCTGCTGCTGGCGGACTTCGGCGCGGACGTGATCAAGGTCGAGGACACCGGGGCGGGCGACTACGCGCGCAACGACCCGCCGGCCTTCGAGGCGCTCAACCGGGGGAAGCGCTCGCTGCGCGTCGACCTCAAGACGGACGCGGGGCGCGAGGTGCTGCTGCGGCTCGCGCGCGAGGCCGACGTGCTGGTGGAGTCGTTCCGGCCCGGCGTCCTCGACCGTCTCGGCGTCGGCTGGGAGCGCCTGCGCGTCGCCAACCCGCGGCTCGTCTACTGCGCGATCACCGGCTACGGGCAGGACGGCCCGCTGCGCGATCGCGCCGGGCACGACCTCAACTACCTCGCGCGCGTGGGGGTGCTGGCGCTGAGCGGCGACGCGGGCGGGCCGCCCGTCCAGTCCGCCGGCCAGATCGCCGACCTCGGCGGCGGCGCCCTGACCGCGGCGTTCGGCATCCTCGCCGCGCTGCGCGAGCGCGAGCACTCCGGCGCGGGGCAGTTCGTGGACGCCGCGATGGCCGACGGGGCCCTGGCCTGGCTCGCGATGCCGGCGGCGGCGCTGCTGACGGAGGGGCGGCCGGCGCAGCGCGGGCATCTCGTGCTCGGCGGCGGCGTGCTCTGCTACCGGCCGTACCGCTGCGCCGACGGGTGGGTCGCGCTCGGCGCGCTGGAGCCGAAGTTCTGGTCCGCCTTCTGCCACGGCGCGGGCCGTCCCGACCTGGTCGCGCACCAGTTCGACGGCCCCGGCTCGCCCGCCCACGTGCAGGTCGAGGCGCTCATGGCGGCCCGCACGCGCGCCGAGTGGGCGGCGTTCGCGGCCGAGCACGACTGCTGCCTCGAGCCGGTGCAGGAGCTCGACGAGGCGCTCGAAGACGAGCAGGTCCGGGCCCGCGGGATGGTGGTCGGCGGGCGCACGCTCGGCCCGCCGGTGAAGCTCTCGCGCACGCCCGCCGATCCCCGCGGCGGCCCGCCCGGCCTCGGCGAGCACACCGACGAGGTGCTGCGGGGGGCCGGCTACGGCGCCGACGAGATCGCGGCGCTGCGCGACGAGGGGGCGGTGGCGTGAGCGCCCGCCTCGGGGCGAGGGCGGGGGCGGCCCGTTGAGCTTCTTCATCCCCCGCGGCGAGGGGCGCTTCGAGTCCACGCCCCACACGCGCGGCCCGTGGGATCCGCGCCATCAGCACGCCGGCCCGCCGGCGGCGCTGATGACGCGCGCGTTCGAGCGCTGCGAGCCGCGCGACGGGATGGTGCTCGCGCGCATCACGATCGAGATCCTCGGCGCGCTGCCGATCGCCGAGCTCGAGGTCCGCGCCGGGGTGGAGCGCCCGGGACGCAGCGTCGAGCTGCTCGCCGGCGAGGTGTCGATCGACGGCCGCCCGTTCCTGCGCGCCCGCGCCTGGCGCGTGCTCGCCACCGAGGAGTCCACCCCCGCCGGCCCGGCTCCGCTCGCGCTGCCCGATACGGCGGAGACCGCACCGCCGCAGCTCGGCGAGGGCTACACGAACGCGGTGGAGTGGCGGTGGGCGGCCGGCGCCTGGCTCGAGCGCGGGCCCGCGACCGTCTGGACGCGCCTCACGATGCCGCTCGTCGAGGGCGAGGAGCCGAGCCCGCTGCAGCGCGTGATGGCGGTCGCCGACTCCGGCAACGGCGCGTCGAACGTGCTCGACTGGGAGCGCTTCCTCTTCATCAACGTCGAGCTCAGCGTCCACTTCCTGCGGGCCCCGGTCGGGGAGTGGGTGTGCCTCGACGCCGAGACCGAGATCGCCGCCGGCGGCGCCGGCCTCGCCCGCTCGGTCCTCAGCGACCCGACGGGACCGGTTGCGCGCGGGGCGCAGGCGCTGCTCGTGACGCCGCGATGACGCGGGCGCCCTGCGCCGGCGTGAGCGTGACCGCGCGGCGCCTCACCCGCTCGGGCGCCGGGTCCTCGGGCGCCAAGCGCTCCACCCGCGCGGCGATCGCCCGCAGCACGGTCTTCATCTCGAACTGGGCGAAGCTCGCGCCCAGGCAGCGGCGGACGCCGCCGCCGAACGGGATCCACGTGTACGTCCCCGCCGGGCGCTCGAGGAAGCGCTCGGGGCGGAACGCGTGCGGGTCGGGGTAGACGTCCGGGCGGCGGTGCACCAGCAGGACGCACGGCGCCACGATCACGCCCGCCGGCAGGTCCCAGCCGCCGATCTCCATCGGCGCCTTGAGCCGCCGCAGCACGAGCGGCACCACCGGGCGCAGCCGCAGCGTCTCCTTGACCACCGCGTCGAGGTAGTCGTCCTCGCCCTCGCGCACGCGCTCCCACGCCGCCGGGTGGCGCGCGAGCCGCTCGAGACCCCAGGACAGCGCGGTCGCCGTCGTCTCGTGGCCCGCGACGAGCAGGGTGACCAGCTCGTCGAGCAGCGCGGCGTCGGGCAGGTCCGACGCGGCCAGCAGCATCGACAGGATGTCGTCGCGCTCGGCCAGGTCGGACGCGCCGCGCCGGCGCGCGATCTCCGCGCCGAGGAGCTCGTCCACCGGCGCGCGCACGCGGCGGATCAGCGGCTCGACCCGGTCGGGGCCGGCGAGCGCGACCGGCAGGATCAACCGCGGGTCCATCGTCCAGTCCAGCAGCGCCACGAGCGCGGCGCGCAGCCGCTCGTCGCGCACGCCGAACACCGCGCGCATGATCACCTCGAGCGTGAGCGCCTGCATCCGCGGGCGCATCGCGATCGGCGCCGCGGGCCACGACGCCACCTCACGCTCGGCGATGTCCGCGATCAGCTCGCCGTAGGCCTGCATCCGCTCGCCGTGGAACGGCGGCAGCATCTGCTTGCGCTCGGCGAGGTGCTCGCGGCCGTCGAGCAGCAGCAGCGAGCGCGGCCCGAGCAGGGGGCGCAGGATCACGTTGCCCTCGCCGGCGTGCAGGACGGCCGGGTCGCCCGTGAACACCTGCTTGACGGCGTCCGGGTGCGAGAGCATCACCCACGTCCCCTCCTGCGCGATCCGCAGGCTGAACGCGTCGCCGAAGCGCGCCTGCTGGCGGCGCACGAACGGGCCCGGGCGGGTGATCCACCCGAGCGTCTGGAGCGGGCGGGGCATGCGGGGCCCGGGCGGGACGGTCATGTCACCAGTCTGCCTCGTGGCGCTCCATCACGCCCCATCCGTGACGCAACTCACCCGCCACCGGCAGCGAGCCGGTGAACGTGCCGAACGGCTGCTCGTAGTCGGAGGCGAGCAGGAGCAGGCGCTCGCGCCGGGCGCGCGTCGCCTCGGCGCTGAAGCGCAGCCCGCCGACGCCGGCGAGCCCGTCGAACGCCTGCGGCCCGACCGCGTGCGGCACGCCGTCGACCCACACGGTGCGCTCGGACTCCACGGGCCCGTCGTGCAGCCCCTCGACCAGGTTCCAGGTCACGGCGGCGCCCGCCGCCGACACGCCGCAGCCGGCCGACCATCGCCACGCCGTGTGGCGGGCGTGGTAGCCGGCCGACTCGTCGAGCAGGCCGGCGGCGTCGATCGCGATGCCCAGCGCCTCACCGCGCACGCGCACCGGCGTCTTGCGCGTCCAGATCAGCTGGCGGCCGTGCGGCGAGGTGACCTCGATCGGCTGCCCGCGCTCCAGCGTCAGCGCGATCCGGCCCCGCACCTCCGCCCTCGCGGGCGAGACCGCCACGCCCAGCCACGAGCGCCGCGTACGCTCGCTCAGCAGGCCCGCCTCGCGATCCCACACCGCCCACCACGAGACGTGCAGCGGCCCGATCGCCGCACGCGCCACGCACACCATCGCCGCCGGGCCGAACGCGCCCACCCACGTCCACCGCTTGAGGGGGCAGCCGCCCCGGACCATCCGCATGCTCACCGCCGCCGCTTCGTCGCGGGGCGCCCGGCGCGGACCGGCCCCCTCGTCGCGGGGCGCCCGGCGCGGGCCGTCGGCGCGGTCATGCGCGGACGATATGCTCAAACGACGGATTGACTGATCGGTCAATCCGTTTGGGGAAGGAGCAACGCCGTGCGAGCCGCCGCCATCCAGCTGCAGTCGACTCCCGACCGCGACCGCAACCTGGCGGCCGCCGATCGCCTCACGCGCGCGGCCGCCGGCGCGGGCGCGCAGCTCGTCGTGCTGCCCGAGAAGTGGCCGGTGCTCGGGTCCCCGGAGCAGACCGCCGCCGGCGCCGAGCCCTACGACGGCCCCGTGCTCGCCTGGGCGCGCGCGACCGCCCGCGAGCTGGGCATCGACCTCGTCGCGGGCTCGTTCGCCGAGCGCGTGGAGGGCGAGGAGCGCGGCCGCAACACGTCGGTGCACGTCGGCCCCGACGGCGAGGTCCGCGCGACCTATCGCAAGATCCACATGTTCGACGTCGAGGTCGGCGGCCGCACGTACCGCGAGTCCGAGCACGAGGCGCCCGGCGAGGAGATCGTCGTCTCGGAGACCGCCGACGGGACGGGGCTCGGCCTGACCGTCTGCTACGACCTGCGCTTCCCCGAGCTCTACCGCATCCTCGCCGTTCGCGGCGCGCGCATCCTCGCCGTCCCGGCCGCCTTCACGCTGACCACCACGCGCGAGCACTGGGAGGTCCTGCTGCGGGCCCGCGCGATCGAGGACCAGTGCTTCGTGATCGCCCCCAACCAGATCGGCGAGCACGCGCCCGGCTACCGCTCCGGCGGGCGCTCGATGATCGTCGACCCGTGGGGGATCGTGCTCGCCCAGGCGCCCGACGCCGAGACGTTCATCACCGCCGACCTCGACCTCGACCGCCAGGCCGAGATCCGCCGCTCGCTCCCGTCGCTGGCCAACCGCCGGCCGGAGGCCTACCGCTGGCCGGCCGAGGTGCTCACGTAGTGGCCCCGACGCGCCAGGCGGTCGACAAGCGGCGGGTGATCCTCGACGCCGCCGTGCGCGTGTTCGCGCGCCAGGGCTTCCACACCTGCCGCGTGTCGGACATCGCCGACGAGGCGGGCGTCGCCTACGGGCTCGTCTACCACTACTTCCAGTCCAAGGACCAGGTGCTCGACACGCTGTTCCTCGAGCGCTGGGACGTGCTCCTCGACGCGATCCGCGAGACCGACGCGCTCGACATCCCGGCGCGCGAGAAGCTCGGGGCGATCGCCGGCTTCATCATCGAGTCCTACCGTCACGATCCCGACCTGATGAAGGTGATCATCGTCGAGGTCACGCGCGCGGCGAACTCGTTCGGCGCCGCCCACCTCGGCAAGATCACGGAGGCCTACGGGCTGATCCGCGGGGTCGTCGAGAAGGCCCAGGCGACCGGCGAGTTCAGCCCGGAGATCACCGCCGAGTTCGCCGCGATGGCGTTCTACGGCGCGATCGAGCAGGTCTTGACGAGCTGGATCTTCGGGCTCGGCGACGAGGACGAGGGGCGCTACGAGCGCGCGAAGGCACACGTCGTCGAGACGATCTGCGGCGGGCTCGAGGC
>JBIOTP010000058.1:0-11951 GCA_044865965.1 Solirubrobacteraceae bacterium | reverse complement strand
TGGACGACGTCTCGATCGACGTCCCGGACGGCGCGCTGGTCGCGCTGCTCGGCCCGAGCGGCTCGGGCAAGTCGACGCTGCTGCGGATCGTGGCCGGGCTCGAGCGGCCCGACAGCGGGAGCGTGGTCATCCACGGCGAGGACGTGACGCCGCTGCCGCCGCAGAAGCGCGGGATCGGCTTCGTGTTCCAGCACTACGCGGCCTTCAAGCATATGAGCGTGCGCGACAACGTCGCCTTCGGGCTCAAGATCCGCCGTGAGCGGCGCGACGCGATCCGCGCGCGCGTTGAGGAGCTGCTCGAGGTCGTCGGGCTCGCCGGCTGGGCCGACCGCTACCCGTCGCAGCTCTCCGGCGGCCAGCGCCAGCGGATGGCGCTCGCCCGCGCGCTGGCGGTGCAGCCGCGCGTGCTGCTGCTCGACGAGCCGTTCGGCGCGCTCGACGCCAACGTGCGCGCCGAGCTGCGCGAGTGGCTGCGGCGGCTGCACGACGAGGTCCACGTGACGACCGTGCTGGTCACGCACGACCAAGAGGAGGCGATGGTCGTCGCCGACAAGATCGTCGTGCTCGACCACGGCCGCGTGCAGCAGGCGGGCGCGCCGCGCGAGCTCTACGAGCAGCCGGCCAACCCGTTCGTCATGCGGTTCCTCGGGCCGGTCAGCGAGCTCGGCGAGCGGCTCGTGCGCCCGCACGACCTCGTGCTGCAGAGCGAGGCGGGCGACGGCGCGATGGAGGCGATGGTCACGCGGGTCGTCTACCTCGGCTTCGAGGTGCGGGTGGAGCTCGCGCTGGCGCACGACGGCACGGTCTCGGTCCAGCTCACGCGCGCCGAGGCCGACGAGCTGGAGCTGCGGGCGGGCGACATCGTCCACGTCCGCCCGACCGCCGCGCCGGCGTTCAGCGCGTGATCCACGCCTCCGGATCCTCGGCGAGCGCGTTGACGGCTGCGGGCAGCTCGCCGGAGGCGAGGTCGGCGAGCGTCACGTGCTCGACGACCTCGCGCAGGTTCTTGCGCACCGCGATCCACACCCGCTGCAGCGGCGCCGCCGCGCCCGCGTAGGCCACCGCCTCCGGCCGCTCGCCGCGGACGGCGGCGAGCGGGCCGTCGACCGCCCGGATCACGTCCGCGACCGTGATCTCCGCCGCCGGGCGCGCGAGCCGGTGGCCGCCCTCCGGCCCGCGCTGGCTGTGCACGAGGCCGGCGTGGCGGAGGTCGGCGAGGATGTTCTCCAGGAACCGCTGCGGGATCTGCTGCGCGGTCGCGATCGCCTCGGCGCGCAGCGGGGCGCCGGAGGGCTGGACGGCCGCCAGCTCGGCGGCGGCGCGCACCGCGTAGTCGGCCTTCGCGGAGACCTTCACCGCACGACGATCGTCGCGGCCTTCCAGGCCTTCATCGCGCCGGAGATTAGCCTCCGGCGCCCGTGAGGCTCGCCACCTGGGCGAGCTGCGCCAAGTCCAGGGTCGGCTCCCGATTGTGCCGCGCCGTGGCGGCGCCCGACAATCGCGCGCAATGAGACGGCCGATCGTCGCAGGGATGCTTGGGCTGATGCTGGCGGCGGCGCCGGCGGCGGCCGCGCCGGCGCTGCGGCAGCTGTCCGGGCCCGCGGGCTGCCTCCCCGCGCACACTGCGGGCTGCGCCCGCGATCCTCTGATGGCCGGCTTCGACGCGCCCGACGAGGTCGGGATCGGGCCGGACGGGAACGTGTACATGGGCTCCTACGGACGGCTGATCACCCTCCGAACGATCGCGGTGCTCGCCGTGCGGTAGAGCACGTGCGGCAGGCCCGCGTGGACGATGGCGCGCTCGTAGCGCATCCCGAGCTTCTCCATCACCCGCCGGGAGGCGAGATTGCAGGGCAGCGTGAAGGAGACGATCGTCGCCAGCCCGAGGGGGCCGAAGCCGACCTCCAGCGATGCCGCGCCGAGCTCGGACGCGAGCCCCTCGCCCCAGCGAGCGGGCGCGACCGTCCACGCGACCTCGACCTCCGGGCGGCCCTCGACCGTCTTGCGCGAGAGCCCGCCGCGGGCGACCGGCTCGCCGGTGGCGCGGTCGAAGAACATCCACCAGCCGAACCCCTCGTCGCGCCAGTGCGCCTGCATGCGCGCGATCCCTTCGCGCACCTGCTCCGGCGCCTGCACGCCGCCGAGCGTGCGCCCGACCCGCGGGTCGCCGAGGAGCCGCTCGAGCGCCGCCTGGTGCGCGGGCCCGATCGGCTCGCCGCGCATCCGCGCCGTGGTCAGCCGCTCAGGTGCCGGGTGTCGTTCCACAGCCACACGACGCGGCGCTCGCGCTCGAAGCCCAGCTCGCACAGCGCCGCGGTGTCGAGCCCGAAGCTGCCGCCGCCCGCGGCCGGCAGCGCGAGCCAGCGCGCCGCGAGCACGCGCAGGAAGTGGCCGTGCGAGAACACCGCGACGTCGCCGCCGGCCGCCAGCGCGCGCTCGATCGCGCGGTCTGCGCGGGTGCCCACGTGCTCACCGGTCTCGCCGCCCGGGACGCCGTCGGTCCACAGCGACCAGCCGGGCCGGTCCTCGCGGATCTCCGGCGTCGTGCGGCCCTCGTAGTCGCCGTAGTCCCACTCGACGAGGTCCTCGTCGATCTGGGCGCGGCCGCCGAGCCCGGCCAGCTCGCAGGTGTCGCGCGCGCGGCGGCGGGGCGACGTCAGCACGAGCGCGAACTCGCGGACGGCCAGCCGACGGCCGAGCGCCTCGGCCGCCCGCCCGCCGGCGTCGGTAAGCGGCACGTCGGTGGTCGACGTGTGCTTGCCCGACGCGCTCCATTCGGTCTCGCCGTGGCGGACGAGGACGATCCTCACGGAGTGGCAAGGTACCGGCGCGCGAGGGCGAGCACGGCGCCGGCGTGGCGGCGGGCGTCGGCGGGGCCGGCGCGCAGCTCGACCACGAACGCGCTGCCGTCGCGCACCTCGCGGTTCTCCCACCCCACCGCGGTGCCGCGGTAGGCCGGCAGCGAGCGGAGCGGCAGGCCGGTGCGGCGGGCGTAGGCGCGCTGCACCGCGGGGTCGGCCCCGCGCGCGCGGACCACGATGCCCATGTGCTGGTGGTAATAGATCGCGAGGTTCGGGCGCACGCGCCGGACGAGCCGCATCAGCGCCTGGGTCTCGGGCTCGGATCCCGCCGCCGGACCGGAGTAGAACGTCCCGCGCGCCGCCGGCCGCCAGCGCCACGGGAAGTTGCGGTTGAGGTCGACGCCGCGGGCGTTCTGGCGCGTGCCGCGGGCGCGGCCGTCCGGGTTGGCCGTGCGCACGAGCCACAGCGCCACGCCCGCGGGCCGCTCGCGCGCCAGCCGCGCGACGATCGCCTCGCCGGCCGGCTCGTTGCCGTGCACGTCGCCCACCACCAGCGCCCGGACCGGCGCGCGCGGGTCGCCCACGCGCGTGGCGGCGATCGCCCGCCCCTGCGCCGAGTGGCCGATGACCAGCGCAGCGGGATCACCCCCGCGGGACACCTCCGTCGGCCGGACCGGCGCGGGGTGGCCGATCGCCAGCGTGGCGAGCAGAGCAGCGATCACAGCGTGGTTGTAGCGTCTGGGCGGTGCAGCGGGTCGTGATCGTGGGCGCCGGGACGTTCGGCGCGTCGCTGGCGTGGTGGCTCGCGCGGCGCGGCGACGAGGTCGTGCTCGTGGACCAGTTCGAGCCTGGCGACGCGCGCGCGACCTCCGGCGGGGAGACGCGGCTGATCCGCTGCTCGCACGGCGCCGACGCCGACTACTCGGCGATGGCGCGCCGCGCCCGCACGCTGTGGCGCGAGCTCGAGGCGGAGTCCGGCGAGGCGCTGCTCGAGCAGTGCGGCGTGATGTGGTTCGCGCACGCCGAGCACGGCCGGGAGGCCGAGTCGCTGCGCGTGCTGACCGAGCTCGGCATCCCGGCCGAGCGCCTCGAGGCCGGCGAGGCCGCGGCGCGCTTCCCGTCGCTCGGCGTCGACGACCTGGCGTGGGTGCTGCACGAGCCGGAGGCGGGCGTCGTGCGCGCCCAGCGCGCCGTGCGCGCGCTCGCGGCGCGGGCGGCCGCCCACGGCGCGCGGCTCGTGCGGGCCTGCGCGCGCCCCCGCGCCGGCACGGTGGCGCTCGACGGCGGCGAGGTGCTCGAGGGCGACCGCGTCGTGTGGAGCTGCGGCGGCTGGCTGGCGCGGCTCTTCCCCGGGCTCGTCCCGGTGTCGGTGCACCGTCAGGAGCTGTTCTTCTTCGACGGCGGGCCCGCCTGGCGGGACGCCCCGGCGTGGGTCGACTTCGAGCGCGCCACCTACGGGACCGGCGACATCGACGGGCTCGGCGTCAAGGCCGCCGACGACGCCGACGGGCCCCCGCTCGACCCCGACGCCGCACTGCCGGCCGCGTCGGCCGAGGGCGAGCGGGCGATCCGGCGCTACCTCGCCGACCGCTTCCCGGCGCTGGCGACCGCACCCCTGAGCGGCTCCAAGACCTGCCGCTACGAGCTCACGCCGGACGCGAACTTCATCGCCGCCCCCCACCCCGAGGCGCCCGGCGTCTGGATCGTCGGCGGCGGCTCCGGTCACGGCTTCAAGCACGGCCCGGCCATGGCCGAGCGGCTCGCGGCCGCCTGGGACGGCGGCGCGCCGCTGCCCGCCCGCTTCGCCCTCGGCGAACGGACACCGGGCAGCGTGCTGCGGACGGCCGGCGCGAACGTCGTCAGCGAACGCTGACCGCGACGAACCACGGCCCGGCGTGGACCGTGTCCGCGTCGCCCGCGAATGCCGGTACCAGCTCGGCGGCGAGCGACTCCGCCGTGAACCAGCGCTTGTAGATGCGGTGGCGCGAGCCATCGTCGAGGACCCGCTCCTGCCACGCCTCGTCGGGCCGGTCCGGCCGCCGCGCCGAGTCGACCACCACGAGCTCGGGCGCGAGCCGCCGCGCGACCGCGGGGAACGCCCGCCGCTGCGCGTCATCGAGGTGCCCATAGAAGTGCGCGCTGATCACGCGCTCGAACGCCCCGGGTGCGAACGGCGGGTCGAGCGCGTCGCCGCGCACGAGCCGCGCCCGCGGGCATCGCTGCCGCGCGATCGCGAGCATCGCGGCGCTCTGGTCCAGCCCGGTGATCTCGCCGCGCAGGTGGCGCGTCAGGTACCCGGTCCCGCAGGCGAGGTCCAGCGTCCGCGCGGGCGGCAGGGCGGCGAGCGCAGCGCACAGGGCGGCGACGTCCTCGTCCCAGCCGGGCCGGTCGAGGTCGCCGAACCGCCCCTCGGCCCGCCACCAGTCGTCGTACTCGCCCGCCCGGGCGTCGTAGTACGCGCGCATCGCGGCATCCATCGCCCCGATAGGGTCGCAGCCATGCCGGCGCTGATCTTCGACCTCGACGGCACGCTCGTCGACACCGTTTACGCGCACGTCTACTCGTGGCAGCGCGCGCTCGCCGAGCGCGGGATGGCGATCGACGGCTGGCGCATCCACCGCCGGATCGGGATGAGCGGCGGCTTGTTCACGCGCGCCGTGGCGCGCGAGATCGGGCGCGCGCTGAGCGAGGACGAGGCACGCGCGGCGCAGGACCGCCACAGCGAGCTGTTCGGAGAGCTCCTGCCGCCCGCGGCGCGCCGGCCGCTGCCCGGGGCCGCCGAGCTGCTGGCCGAGCTGCGCGAGCGCGACATCACGCACGGCATCGCCACCTCCGGACGGCGTCCCGACATCGACCCCTCGCTGGACGCGCTGGGAGTCCCGCCGGAGACGGTCGTCGTGCAGCGCGGCGACGTCGAGCGCGCGAAGCCGGAGCCCGACCTCTTCCTCGAGTGCGCCCGCCGGCTCGGCGCGCCCGCCGACGAGTGCTACGTGGTCGGCGACGCGGTCTGGGACCTGCTCGCCGCGCGCCGCGCCCACATGCTCTCGATCGGCCTGCTGTCTGGCGGCTACGGCGCCGACGAGCTGCAGCGCGCGGGCGCGTTCCGCGTCTATCGCGACGCCGCCGAGCTGCACGCGTCGCTGGACGAGCTAGGCGTCGGCTAACCGGCGGGCGTCCGCGAGCATCGTCTCCCGCAGCCCCTGGCGGTGCAGCGCGGCCGCCGGGTGATAGAGCGGGAACAGCGCGCGCCCGCGGGCATCGAGCGCCGTCCCGTGGACCTCGGAGATCCGCGCGCCGGGGGCGAAGTGGGCGAGCGCGTGGCGGCCGAGCGGCACGACGAGCCGCGGCTGGATCAGCGCCAGCTCGGCCTCGAGCCACGGCATGCAGTGCGCCACCTCGGCCGCGCGGGGGTCGCGGTTCTTCGGCGGCCGCGCCTTCACGACGTTCGTGATCCAGACGTCCTCGCGCGCGAGCCCGGCCTCCGCGAGCAGCTCGTCCAGCAGCCGGCCGGCGCGGCCGACGAACGGGCGCCCGAGCGCGTCCTCGCTCGCTCCGGGCGCCTCGCCGACGAGCATCAGCTCGGCCGTCGGGCTGCCCTCGCCGGGGACCATGTTCGTCGCCGTCTCGCACGGCTCGAAGCCGCAGCCGCGGTGGGCGCGGATCTGCTCGCGCAGGTCCTCGAGGGCGTTCAGCGGCCGCAGGTGGCGCTGCATGCCGACCTCGTAGGCCTCGGCGAGCCAGCCGGCGACCTGCTCGTCGACCTCGCCGGGATGCTCGATTCGGAAGGCGTGCAGATGGTTGCGGGGCGAGAACGTCTCGATCCGGCGGAAGCGCGGGTCCTCGCGGCGGCGGGCGAGCACGACGTGCCCGTCGACCCAGCGCCGGCGCGGCTGCAGGGCGGCGAAGCTCATCCGCGCCTGCAGGGCGATGCGGGTCTTCTCCGGCACCACCGTGACCGGCCCGCAGCGCTCGGCCGCGGCGATGATCCGCGTGACGATCTCGGCGATCTCGGGCGGCTTGCCGGCGAGGTGCCGCGCCAGGTCCCCGGCCGGCGCGCACGTGTGCGTCTGGTTGCGCTTGGCGAACTGCCGGCCGCAGTCCGGGCAGGTCCACAGGTCGCCGAACGCGGCCATCAGTCCACGAGCCGGCGCTGCACCGCCCAGCGCGAGAGCTCGTGGCGGGAGGACAGCTGGAGCTTGCGCAGCACCGCGGACACGTGCGCCTCGACGGTCTTGGTGGAGATGCCGAGGCGGGCGGCGATCTCCTTGTAGAGGTAGCCGCGCGCGATGTGGCGCAGCACCTCGCGCTCGCGCGCGGTGAGCTGGTCGAGCTCGGGGTCGACCTCCGCGGGCGCGAGCGACGCGAACGCGTCGAGCACGAAGCCGGCCAGGCGCGGCGAGAACACGGCGTCGCCGTCGGCCACGCGCCGGACCGCGTCGGCCAGCTCGGGCCCGGAGATCGTCTTGGTGACGTAGCCGCGCGCGCCGGCGCGGATGACCGCGATCACGTCCTCGGGCGCGTCGGACACCGACAGCGCGAGGAAGCGCTGCGCGGGCCGGCGCTGGGCGACCTGGCGGATGACCTCCAGCCCGCCGCCGCCCGGCATGTGGACGTCGAGCAGGACGACGTCGGGCTCGGCGTCGCCGATCAGCCGCACGGCGTCCTCCACCGTGGCCGCGTCGCCGAGCACCTCGACGAGGCCGTCCAGCTCCGCGCGCACGCCCGCGCGGAACAGCTGGTGGTCGTCGACGATCACGACACCCGGCGGGATCATCGCTCCATCACCAACTCGACCTCGGTGCCCTGTCCCGGCGTGCTGTGCACCACCGCGCGCCCGCCGTGGCGCTCCATCCGGGCGACGATCGAGTCGCGCACGCCGCGGCGGTCGGCCGGGACGCCGGCCGGGTCAAAGCCGGGCCCGCGGTCGCGCACGAACACGTCGGCGCGGCCGTCCTCCATCTCGGCGTAAAGCGCGATCGGCTCGGGCCCGGCGAACTTCGAGGCGTTCACGAGCGCCTCGCGCGCGGCGGCGACGAGCGCCGTCGCGCGGTCGTCGAGCGGCGCGTCGCCGACGGTCACGACGTCGATCGGCACGCCGTGATCGCCCTCGACCTCCGCCGCCGCCGCCTCCAGCGCGGCCGCCAGCGTCGCGGTCCCGGCCGGGCGGCTGCTGTTGAGCCAGGCGCGCAGCTCGCGCTCCTGGCGGCGCGCCAGCGCGGCGACCTCCTTCGGGTCGTCGGCGCGCCGCTGCATCAGCGCGAGCGTCTGCAGCACCGAGTCGTGCAGGTGCGCGGCGACCTCGGCGCGCTCCTGCGAGCGGATGCGCGCGGCGCGCTCGTCGGCCAGCCCGCGCACCATCCGGATCCACCACGGCGCGAGGATGATCGTGCCCGCCACGAGCACCACGACGACCGGCAGCAGCACGTCGCGCGTGGACTCCAGCGCATCGTTGAGCCACAGGAAGATCAGCGCGCCGCCGACCACCAGCGCCGCCCCGATGCCGGCGCGCCGGGCGGCCGGGCGCGGGAGCCACAGCGTCCGCGCGGGCGCGTCGCGCGTCGGGCGCGCGGCGGCGGCCGGGGGCTCCTCCGGCGCGGTCTCCGCGCGCGCCTGCGACTGGCGCCAGATCAGCGCGCCGCCGGCGCCGATGATCACCGCCGGCCAGGCGATCCGGTCGCTGAACCACAGGCCCCACTCGCGCAGCAGCAGCATCGCGGCGAGCACGAGGCAGGCCATGCCGGCGGCGACGAGCCAGGTGTCGCGCCGGCTCAACAGGCGCGCCACGACCGGCCGCTCCGGCCCCTCGGCCGGGATCACGGCCCACGCGAGCGCGTACAGCGGCAGCCCGACGCCGCCGGCCGCGAGCGTCGCCACGAACCCGATCCGCAGCAGGATCGGGTCGATCCCCAGGCGCGCGGCGAAGCCCGAGCAGACGCCGGCGATCATCCCCTTGGCGGGGTCGCGGCGCAGCGGCGGGAGCTGGGGCGTGGAGGCGGTGCTCATGCGCACCCCCATGGTGGCGTCATCGGCCCCGCCCTTCCAACCCCGCGGCCAGCAGGATCACGCCGGCCGCGGCGAGCACGGCCGGCAGCGCGTACCCGAAGCGGAGGTCGAGCACGCCGAGGCGGTCGAGGAGCAGCAGCGCGCCGAGCGCGATCGCCGCCAGTCCGGCGACTATGAGCGTGCGGTCGGCGCGCCGCCTCCTCACGCGCAGGCGCCCGTCGTGTCGCTCGTGAGGCCGCCGCGATCGACCTGCAGGTGCCCGACGCCGATGTCGGCGTCGACGTGCACGACGGAGGTCCGGCCCGCGGGCGCCGCCTCGGCGACGTCGAGGTCGAAGCCGCCCTCGTTGCGGTCGAAGACGTCGGAGCCGCCGACTCCGATCTGCGCGTCGGTCGCCACGCAGGCGCCGGCCGGCACCTGCACGCGCGCCTCGCCCATGCCGACGGAGACCTTTACGTTCGTGCGGCCCGCGGGCAACGTCATGTCGCGCAGGTCGACGTCGAGCTGGCCCATGCCGAGGCGGTACTCCTTGCGCAGGTCGCTGACCGTCGCCGGACGGTACTCGCGATGGCCGACGCCGCCGTGGAGGTCGATCCCCGCGGCGGACACGACGGCCAGCGGCAGCACGAGCACGGTGACCGGGAGGATGAGCCATCGCGGCCCGCCGAGCAGGCCGGCCACCAGCAGCGCGAAGCCGGCCAGCACGGCCAGCACCCCGATCACGACGCCGCCGCCGAGGGCGGCGGCGAAGCCCACGCCGGTCGCGGCGCCGAGCGCGGCGACCCCGATGAGGAGGGCGAGCGAGGCGCGCGCGATCGCGCGGGCGGGGTCCGCTTCGCGCTCGTCGCTGAACGCGCGGTAGAGCAGCACGCCGACAGCCCCCACGAGGGCAAGCCCGAACAGCCCCGGGCCGAGGAAGAAGGCGTGGGGGCTGAGAAACGTCACCGCCAGCAGCCCCAGCCCCGCCGTGATGGCGATCGTCGCGCCGCGCGAGCGGCCGGCCATGAACGACGGCCCCTCGTCGGAGGGCAGGAACGCGAGCAGCCCGAGGTAGGCGAGCACGCCGAAGCCGCCGACGAAGACCGAGATCACGAACCCGATCCGGAACAGCACCGGGTCGACGCCGAAGTAGCGCCCGAGGCCGCCGGCCACGCCGCCTACGAGCTTGTCCTCGGTCGAGCGCGTCAGCTTCCGCGGCGCGTCGCCGTGCGGCGGCGACCATGCCGACGCAGGAGCGCCGGGGTACTCGGGGCCGCCGGCCGCCTTCGCCTCGCCGCGGGCGGGCTCGGGCTCGTCGTCGGGCCGGGGGGCCATGTGATCATCATCGGGTGTCTGGTGCATGCACACCAGACTCGTCCTCGCGGGCGCCGGCCACCATTGGGGATGACCCCGAGAGACCCCGGGTCGTTCCCTAGCCTGGCTTACCGCGCCGGGGCGAGGTGAACGACCTTGCGGCGCGTCAGCTCGTCCAGCAGCTCCGGCGCGCGGCTGCCGGGCGCGCCTCCGACCACGTCGTTGACCCTTACGGTGCCGGCGTCGAGCTCGCGCCACGCGCGCTGGGCGTGCTCGTGCGACGGGGTGAGGACCGTCGCCGCCGGCCCGCACGCGGTGCGGCCGGCCTGATCGAGCGCGGCGTCGAACGAGTCGACCACCCGCACCGCCGCCACCGGGCCGCATGTCTCCTCGGTCAGCACCGGCGCGTCCTCCGGCGGGCCGGCGAGCACGGTCGGGGGGTAGAAGAAGCCGGGTCCGGGGAGCGGGTCGCCGCCGGCCAGCAGGCGGGCGCCGGCGTACACGGCGTCGCGGACCTGGCGGTGGACCCACATCCGCTGCTCCTCGTCGATCAGCGGCCCCATCTCGGTGGCGGGGTCCATCCCCGATCCGACCCGCACCCCGCGCGTGCGAGCGGCAAGCGCGTCCAGGAACGGCTCGGCGAGCGAGGCGTGGACATAGATGCGCTCCACCGCCGCGCCCGTCTGGCCGGCGTTGGCGAACGCGCCGGTCGCCGCCTCGCCCGCTGCCCACGCGGGATCCACGCCGGCGTCGACGATCATCGCGCCCTTCCCGCCGGTGGCGTGCCGCAGCACGAGGTCGACGTCCGGGTGGGCGGCCAGCGGGCGCCCGGCGCGGACGTCGCCCTGCAGCAGCTGCAGCACGTCGCCGAGGTCGAGCAGCTCGACCATCAACGCCGCCGACAGCGGCGTCTTCTCGGACGGCTTGAGCACCACCGCGTTGCCGGTGACGAGCGCCGCCGCGAGCTGTGCGGCGGCGACCGCCACCGGGTCGGTCCACGGCGCCAGCAGCGCCACCACGCCGCGCGGCTCGCGGACCACCAGATCGGCCGCCTCCCAGCCGCCCTGCAGCGACCGCCCGCCCTGCAGCGGGCCCAGCTCCGCGTAGGACTCGATCGCGCCGATGCCCGCCTCCACGGCGCCCAGCGAGTCGCCGAGCGGCTTGCCGCTCTCGCGCGTCTGCAGCTGCGCCAGCTCGCGGCTGTCCTCCCGCAGCCGCCGCGCCCCGGCCTTCAGCAGCGCGGCACGCGCCGCCGGCGCGGTGCGAGACCAGCCTCGCTGCGCCGCGCGGGCGTCACGGACCGCGCGGTGCGCCGCCTTGGGAGACCCCGCGGGGATGCTGGCGATGGGCTCGCCGGTGGCCGGATCGAGGACGTCGATCTCGGCCGCACGCGCGGAAATCGAGACGTCGAGGGTGCCCACTCCCGTCCCGTACCCGGGCGCCCTGCCTCGAACACGTGTGGAGTCCCTCTGATGTACGTCCCTTCCGGGCTACAGATCGTTGCTCATGTGACGAATACACCGCGCAAAGGACTCCGCGGAGGCATCGAATGACCAGCGAACGGACCATCGCTTACGCCCGCATCGTCAAGACCCTCGACGAGCTGGGACCGACCAAGCTGCTCGCGAGCGAGCAGACGCGGATCCGAGACTCCGCCGACGCCCTGATCTTCGCCGCGGACATCGACGAGGTCCGCGACATCCTGCGCGACATCGGCGCGCTCGCGGAGCACCTCGTCGGCTCCGGGCGCTGGCTCGAGGAGCGCGTGGACACGCTGGTCCACGACCTGCTCGGCTGCGGCCCGGTCGAGCCCGTCGCCTCCTAAGTGGCCCCGGCCGAAAGTTCGACGCATTC
>JBIOTP010000057.1:0-15392 GCA_044865965.1 Solirubrobacteraceae bacterium | reverse complement strand
CCTCGCGCTTGATCTCGACGCTCTTGAGCCCGAGCCAGCGCAGCACCGTCGACCGCGCCTCGGGCGACGCGGCAAGCGTCCCGCCGCCGAACAGAACCACGACCGCGGCGATGTAGGCGAGGCGAGCGCGCCAGCCGCCGGCGCGCGGGAACAGGCGCCGCTTGGCGCGCGCGACCTCGCCGGCGCCGCCGGGCACCGCGCCGCGGCCGGGGGCGGCGTCGCCGACGGCGCTCACGCCGCCGCCCGCCGCGGCCTCGCCGCTCGCCGCCGCGCCGCCGCGCGACTCCGCGGCGATCCGCTTCATCACCGTGGTCGCGATGTCCGGCGTCGGCGGCCACTCGACGTGGAGGCCGCGCAGGGCGCGTTCGAGCTCGGTCATGCCGTCACCTCCTCGCGCAGGCGCGAGAGCGCGCGCGACGTGCGCGACTTGACGGTGCCCACGCGCACGCCGAGGGCGGCGGCGGTCTCGGCCTCGGAGAGCTCGAGCAGGTAGCGGCAGCCGAGCACGAGCCGGTCGTCGTCGCGCAGCCGCGAGAGCGCGGCGGTCAGCGCCGCGCGCGTCTCGCCGGCGATGACCTGCGACTCGGCCGAGCCCTCCTCGCCCTCGGGCCTGTAGCTGCGCAGCGCCAGCGCGGTCCGGCGCCCGGCCGAGCGGCGGCGGTTGCGGGCCTCGTTGGCGACGATCTTCAGCAGCCAGGGCCGCAGCGGCTCGCCCTCGCGGAACCGGCCGAGCGCGCGCCAGGCCTTGACGAATGCGTCCTGCGCGGCTTCCTCGGCCTCGGCGGCGTCCTGGGTGATCAGCATGGCGGTGCGGAAGGCGATGTCCTGGTGCGCGCGAACGAGCGACGCGTACGCGTCGCCGTCACCGCGACGGGCGAGGGCGAGCAGTTCGCCCTCGGTCAGCGCTCGAGCCACCGCCTCCTATACAACCGCCACCGCCGGCGGGTTCCAAGCTAGTCGCGCAAGCGGTAGCCAGCGCCGCGGACCGTCTCGAGCTGGTTGACGCCGAACGGCCGGTCGATCTTGTCGCGCAGATAGCGGACGTAGACGTCGACGATGTTCGAGCGGTTCTCGTAGTCGTAGTCCCAGGCGTGCTCGAGCAGCTGGTAGCGCGAGAGCACCTCGCCGGGGTGGCGCATGAAGGTCTCCAGGAGCTGGAACTCCTTGTTGGAGAGCGAGACCTCGGTGTCGCCGCGCCACACGCGCCGCGAGGCGGGGTCCAGCTTGAGGTTGCCGACGATGAGGACCGCCGGCCGCTCGACGGGGCCGCGGCGCGACAGCGCGCGCAGGCGCGCGAGCAGCTCGGAGAACGAGAACGGCTTGGTCAGGTAGTCGTCGGCGCCGCCGTCGAGCCCGGCGACGCGGTCCTCCACCGCGTCGCGCGCGGTGAGCATGATCACCGGCGCCCAGACGCCGTCGCGGCGCAGGCGCTTGCACGTCTCGAAGCCGTCGATGCCCGGCAGCATCACGTCCAGCACGATCGCGTCGTAGGCGGTCGACGCGGCCATCCACAGCGCGTCCTCACCCTTGATCGCCACGTCGGCCGCGAGCCCCTCCGTGCGCAGACCGCGCCGGATAAGGCTCGCCATCTTGATCTCGTCCTCGACCACCAGCACTCGCATGGGACCATCCTCCCCGCATCCAATGAGGAGAAGATGAGAGACAGACCTGATCAGTGTGGCAGCGCGATCCAGACGTCGGCGCCCTGCGGGCCGTTGGTGGCGTGGGCGGAGCCGCCGTGGGCGCCCGCGATCGCGGCCGTGATGGCCAGCCCGAGCCCGGTGCCGCCCCGGGAGCGCGCCTCGTCGGCGCGCGTAAAGCGCTCGAACGCGCGCGGGAGGAACGCGGGCGGGAACCCGGGGCCCTCGTCGCGCACGTGCAGCTCGACGCTCCCGTCGCGCCGCTGGGCGCTCAGCGCGATCGCCCCGCCGCCGTAGCGCAGGGCGTTGTCGACGAGGTTGCCGAGCGCCTGCTCGATCCGGTCGGGGTCGGCGCGCACGCGCAGGCCCGGCGCGGGCTCGGGCCGGACGGAGCGCCCGGCCGCCCGGCCCCGCGTCCCGAAGCGCCGGGCGACGCGCTCCAGCAGGTCGTCGGCGTCCAGGTCCTCGCAGCGGATCGGCAGCCGGCCCTGGTCGCTGCGGGCGATGACGAGCAGGTCCTCGGCGAGGCTCGACAGCCGGTCGGTCTCCTCCGCCGCCGAGCGCAGCGCCGCCTCGAGCTCGGCGCGCGTGTGCCGGCCCCGCAGCGCCAGCTCCAGCTCGGTGCGGAGGATCGCGAGCGGGGTACGGAGCTCGTGCGACGCGTCGGCGACGAACGCGCGCTCGCGCGCGAACGCCGCCTCGAGCCGGCCGAGCATCGCGTTCAGCGTGTGCCCGAGCCGGCTGATCTCGTCGTCGGCGGTCGGCACCGGAAGCCGGCCGCCGGCCTCGGCCGCCGTGATCGCGGCCGCGCGGCGGCGCATCCGCTCGACCGGGCGCAACGCGGCGGCGGCCATCGCATAGCCGACGAGCGACGCCAGCAGCAGCGCGAGCGGGCCGCCGACGGCGAGCAGCGCGCGCAGGCCGGCGATCGCGCGGTCGCGCTGGGCGAGCGACTCGCCGACCACCACGACCACCGTCCCCGCGTCCGTGCGCGCGGGGCGCGCCAGCAGCCGCAGGCCTCCGCCCTCGTCGCCCTCGCGCTCGGCGATCACCGGCTCGCGACGGGCCCGCACGAGCTCCGCGGGCGTCAGGAGCGGCGTCGGGCCGGCTCCGGATGTGGTGTCGATCACCCGCCCGTCGGCCTCCATCACCTGGGCGAACGTCTCGCCCGTCCGCGTCAGCGCGCCCGGCCGCGCGCCGGAGCGCACGAGCGCCGCCGCATCCCCGGCGCGGGCGGCGAGCCCGTCGTCGATCGCCGAGTCCAGGTTGTGGGTGGCGAGCACGCTGAGCGCGATCCCGGCGGCGAGCAGCAGCACCGCCATCACGCCCGTGAACGCGAGCGTCAGCTTGGCGCGGATCGGCAGCCGGGCGAGCAGGCGCATCGACTTATCTCTAGCGCGTGTGTCTACCGAAGCGACCGGCCGGCCTGGTCGGCCCACTTCAGGGCCTCGAGGTACGCCTCGGCGAGCGCGTGGGCGTCGGCGTCGGAAGCGGGCGGGAAATGGCCGCGCTCGTACTCGATCACGGTGGCCAGCAGGCGGCCCTTGCGGCCCTCGTAGCGCAGCAGCGCGCCCGCGATCTCCGCGGAGAACGGCAGCGACGCGAGCACGTCCTCCATCGGCGCGTCGAGCAGTGCGTCGGCGACGGAGAACAGCCCGACGGTGAAGAGGCGGTCGCGCTCGTCGGCGTGCATCGCCGGGCCGCCGATCAGCTCGCACATGCGCGCCCGCAGCAGCGCGAGCGCAACGAGGTCCTCGGGGGCGTCGGGCACCGCGGAGAGCGCCATGACGGTCGCCCAGCGGCGGACCGCGCGCGTGCCGAGCAGCGTCAGCGCCTCATGCACGGAGTCGATCTCGCGGGGAAGCGAGAAGAACGCGGAGTTGACGTAGCGCAGCAGGCTCAGCGACAGCCCGACGTCGGCGCCGATCGTGCGCTCGAGGTCCTCGAACGACGCGCCGGCGCTCGTCAGCTCGGCCAGCGTCTCGAGCGAGGCCAGCGCGCCGCTCGCCACGCCGCCGTCGCCCTCGCCGCGCGGGCGGGCGAAGAAGTCGCCCTCGAAGCGGGCGAACCCGAGCACCCGGCAGCGGGTGAACTCGTCGCCGGACGCGACGCCGGTGGCGACCAGCGTGGCGCCGCGCGCGGCCGGCTCGGCCAGCAGCCCGCGCAGCTCGTCGTCGCCGCGGCCCGCGACGCGCACCTTGACGACGTCGCAGTGCTCGAGCAGCCGCGCGTCGCCGTCGAAGTCCTCGATCGCGACGCTGTAGCCGGCCGCGCGCAGGGCGCGCGCGCGCTCCGACGGCGCGGCGGCGGTGAGCTGCAGGACGGCGCTCTCGGGGGCGATGCGCGGGACGCCCTCGCCGGCGTCGGCGACGCTCACCCACACGGGCCGCCCGGCGCCGAGCGTGACGAGCTCGCTCGGCTCGAAGGCGTCGACCACGCGGCCGTCGCCCACCAGCTCGTAGCCGACGACCTCGCGCTGGCCGTCGACGATCGGCCAGCGGACGATCGCCACGCCGCGCCGCTCGGGCTCCGCCGGCCGCGGCGGCGGAGCGGCCGTGAGGTCGCGATCGATGCCGCGGAAGCCGACCAGCTCGCCCGACTCGCTGCGCACCGGGACCGAGCGGCTGTCGACCGTGCGCCAGCTGCCGTCGGCGTGGCGGCGCCGGACGACGCCCGACCAGCCGTCGGGGGTCGTCACCACCGGCCGGTCGGCGGGATGGGTCAGCTCGGCGGCGGAGCGCCCGACGAGGTCGTCGAGCCCCAGCAGAGCGGCGCCGGCGGCGTTGGAGAACGTGAGCGTGCCGGACGCGTCGGACTCCCACACCCAGTCCTCGGCGCCCTCGACGAGCGCGCGGTAGCGCTCCTCGCTCTCGCGCAGCTCCGCGAGCGTGACGTCGCGCGCCGCGACCTCGCCGCGCAGCGTCGCGCCCTCGGCGGTCAGCCGCGCCCGCTCGGCGTCGAGCGCGCCGGCCCGGGCCGCGACGGCGCGCAGGCGGATCCCCGCGGCGACCAGGGCGACCGCGAGCACGGCGAGCAGGAGCGCGATCCACACCGGAGCCGGAGGTTAGTCGGGGTGCGGCTGGCCGTACCGCTAAATCGTGTAAGCCGCCGCCGGAAGGCCGGACCACCCGCCTGGGAGGCCGGCCCCCGTCATGCGACTGTTTCCCCATGAGCACCGACACCCCCGAACTGATTCGCGAGCTGGACCGTCGCAGCAGCGACGGGATCGACGTCCGGCTGTTGTGGAGCCAGCACGACGGCCGCGTGCTCGTCGCCGTCGACGACGCCAAGACCGGCGAGGCCTTCTCCGTCGAGGTGCCCGAAGGCGGGCGCGCGATGGACGTCTTCCACCACCCGTACGCGTACGCCTCGCTGCCCCGCGCCGCTTAGCCGGCGCGGCGATTGATTCCGCCGCTGCGGCGGGGTCGGCGAACAGCTTGCAAGTGAGGGGGAGCCCGGAGTGGCTCGTGGGCGGGGCGAGAAGCCCGTCCAGCGTCCCGCCGCCGGACGCCCGCGCCCACGGCTACAAGGTCCCGGCCTCGCCCCCCCGCGAGTAGCGCCCGCCGGCACCATGGTGGCGGCCACGCGGGAGCGGCCGCCGGTTAGGGTCGGCACATGAGCACCGAGCCGTTCCAGCCCGCGCCGGCCACTCCCGAGGAGGTGCGCGACCGAGTCGTCGCCGAGCGCCGCGGGCACCCGTTCCTCCTCTATCGCGGCGCCGGGGGCGAGCAGGTCCTCGTCGAGCTGGCGGACGACCGCGAGCGGCTGACGATCGGCCGGCGGCCGACGAGCGACGTCCCGCTCAGCTGGGACGGCGAGGTCTCCCGCCTGCACGCCGAGCTGGCGCGGATGGGGACCGACTGGGTCGTCTGCGACGAGGGGATCTCACACAACGGCACCTTCGTCAACGGGGAACGCGTCCGCGGCCGGCGACGGCTGCGCGGCGGCGACGTGATCGCGGTGGGCGAGACGCTGATCGCGTTCTGCGCCCCGCCGGGCCGCTCGACCGCCGGAGTGACCCGCACGGCGGGCGAGCACGAGCCCGCGCCCGAGCTGACACCCGCCCAGCGCCGCGTGCTCGCCGTGTTGTCGCGCCCGTTGCGGGGACCCGGCTACGCGGCGCCCGCCAGCAACCGGCAGATCGCCGACGAGCTCGTCATCTCGGTCGAGACGGTCAAGGGGACGCTCACGGCGCTCTTCGAGCGGTTCGGCGTCGAGGACCTGCCGCAGAACCAGAAGCGCGCGGCGCTCGCGGTGCGCGCGCTGGAGATCCTCGATCAGCGGTAGGCGATCCGCGTGACGGTGTTCTCCCCCAGCCCGGTCACCCAGACGGCACGGTCGTCGCCGGTGATCGCGAGGGGGTTCAGCGCCACGCCCAGCGGAGGGCCCTCGGCCCGCGTGGTCCGCGGGTCGATGACGAGGACCGTGTGGTCGGTGGTGTTGGCCACGAACAGACGGCCGCCGACCGCGACCACCGACTCCGGCCGGTGGCCGACCGCGGTCGTCACGGTGTTGCCGGTCCGCGGGTCGATGCGGACGATGCTGTCGGCGGTCGCGAGCGTCGCCCACAGGTAGCCCGCACCGTAGTAGAGGTCGGAGGCGGGATCCGTCAGGCCCGCCCATACGACGCTCTTGTGCGTGCGGGGATCGATTCGGAGCACGTCGGGGCTCTCGCGCTCGGCGACCCAGAGCGCGTTGGCGCCGGTCGCGAGCGCTTGCACGCCGTGGGCCATGGTCGCGCGCTCCACCTCGTGCCCGGCGGCGTCGTAGCGGATGAGCTGATCGGGCACCGGGGTGGCGGTCGTGGCCACCCACAGGCCGCCGCGATCGACCGCGAGCCGCCACGGCGGCGCGCCGGGCCGGAGCCGCGCGACGACGCGTCCGCTGCGCGCGTCGACGCGGACAACCTGCTCCGCCTTCTTGGCGGCCACCCACACGCTCGTGCCGTCGCTCGCGATGGCGGACGCGCCGAGGCCCACCCGCGGGTGCTGCTCGCGCTCGCGGCCGGTCGTCGCGTCGATCCGCGTGACCCACGGCTGGTCGGAGCTCGTGACCCACAGGTCGTCGCCGGCGATCGCGATGCCGTTCGGCCGGCGCCCCACGTGGCGGATCGTCTGCACGACGCGCACCCGGGGCGCGTTCTTCGTCGCCTGCCCATCGCGCGCGGGACGGTCGGGCGCGCCGCCGGACACGAGGACGACGACGGCCACGGCCGCCGCAACCGCGGCGACCAGGCCCGCCGCGATCACGGGGCGGCGCCGCCGGCGCGGCTGCCGCACGGTCTGCGCGGACGCCGCCTCGGGCCGCGTCGCGGTGAGCGTCGAGGCCTCGGGGGTGAGTCCCGGCTCGGTCGCCGCCCCCTCCGGGGCGGCCGCTCCGCGGGCGACCATCCGCTCCGGCTGCGACGGGGCGCCGCCGGCCGCCGCCGCGCGCGCCGCGCGACCCAGATCGCCCGCCGACGGGTAGCGGGCGCCCGGCGTCTTCGCCATCGCGCGCGCGACCACTCCGTCGAGCTCGCGGGGGAGCCCGTCCCGCAGGGACGACGGCACCGGCGCGGGCTCCGAGAGCTGCGCCCACAGCTTGGCCTCGTCGCTCTCGCGCTCGAACGGGACGTGCCCGGTGAGCAGGAAGCAGAGGACGCCGCCGAGCGCGTAGACGTCGGCGCGTGCGTCGATGCGCCCGCCGCGGATCTGCTCGGGCGCCACGTAGTCGAGCGTGCCGACCCATTGCCCGGTGCGCGTCGCCCCGCTCCGCGAGAGCATCTGCTTCGCGAGGCCGAAGTCGGTGACGTAGACGTGCCCGTGGCGATCGACCAGCACGTTCGCGGGCTTGACGTCGCGGTGCACGTAGCCGGCCCGGTGGATGGCGTCCAGCCCGGCGGCGGCCTGCGCGGTGATGTTCGCGGCGCGGCCGGGCGCCAGCGGGCCGTCGCGGCGCACGAGCGCGCGCACGTCGTCGCCGTCGATGAACCGCATCGCGAGGTACGCCAGGCCGTCGCGCTCGCCCGCGGCGTGGACCGGGATCACGTTCGGGTGCTCGATCGAGGCCGCGGTCCGGGCTTCCTTCAGGAACCGGTCGCGGATGGCAGGGTCCTCGAGCAGCTCCGGCGCGATCACCTTCAGCGCGATCTGGCGGTCGAGCTCGAGCTCGCGGGCCCGATAGACGACCCCCATCCCGCCACGCCCGACGAGCGACTCGATCCGGTACCCGGCGACCACCGCGCCCGGCGCGAGCAGGCTCATCTGCTCTGTATATCCGAAGCGGCGCCGCGCTGCCCAGGGCCTCTGAACCGCCCGACGTCATCGTGCGTACACATGCCCGAGGACCGGAACCGGCGCTCGCCAACTGACCCCCCTCCGGCGGGCGCCGCCACTTCCGCGCGGCCCGGCCAAGGCCGGCCGGGCCGCGCCGGAGGGCCCCGATCCGGGATCATCCGGCGCATCGCGAAGCTCCCGCGCATCTACGTCACCGGGCACCGCAACCCGGACACCGACTCGATCGCGTCGGCGGTCGGCTACGCCGAGCTCAAGCGCCGGCTCGATCCCCGCCACGACTACCTGCCGGTGCGCCTGGGCGACGTGAACACGCAGACGCGCTGGGTGCTCGACCGCGCGGGCGTGAGCGAGCCGGCGTTCCTGCCGCATGTGATGCTGCGCGTGCGCGACGTCATGCAGCAGCGCTTCCCGCTGGCCAACCACAGCGAGCCGGTGCGCCAGGTGGGGCGGCTGATGGCGCGCGAGGACCTCGACCTGGTGCCGATCGTCGACGACGACGGCGTGATCGCCGGCGTGATGACCGAGCGCGCGCTCGCGCGGCGCTACATCCGCGAGTCCCGGGAGGCGTCGCAGCTCGACGCGCCGACGCGGATCGCGGCGATCGTCGAGGTGCTCGAGGGCCGGCTCGTCGCGGGCGAGGACCACGAGGTCAGCGGGCGCGTCTGGGTGATGGCCATGGACATCGGCTCGCTGCCGAGCGACATCGCGCCGGGGGACGTGGCCGTGGTCGGCAACCGCGACGACGCGCAGCGGGCGGCGATCGAGCGAGGCGTGGCGCTGCTGGTCACGAGCAATGGGATCGAGCCGGCGGCCGAGGTGCTGGCGCTCGCGGCCGAGCACGGCGTCGCGGTGGTGTCCTCGCCGCTCGACAGCTACGTGACGAGCCGCATGGTGACGCTGTCGGCGCCGTGCCGGGCGCTGATGGACGCCGAGCCGCTCACCGTCCGCCCAGACGACCTGCTCGCGGACGTCGCCGACGACGTCAAGGACATCCACTACCGCGCGGCCGTCGCCGTCGACCACGGCCGCAAGCCGATCGGGCTCGTGACGCGCTCGGACCTCGTCAGCCCGCAGCCGCGGCGGGTGCTGCTGGTCGACCACGCCGAGCAGGCCCAGAGCGTGGCCGGGGTCGAGCAGGCCGAGATCGTCGAGATCCTCGACCACCATCACATCGGCTCGATCGAGACCACCGTGCCGGTGATGGCCACGTTCGACCCCGTCGGGTCGACCGCGACCCTGGTCATCGAGCGCTTCCGCCAAAACGGCATGGAGCCGTCGCGGCCGTCCGCGATCCTGCTGCTCGGCGCGATCCTCTCCGACACGGTGATCCTCAACTCGCCGACCACCACCGAGCGCGACCGCGCGGTGGTCGAGTACCTCGAGCGCGTGCTGGCGCTCGACGCGACCGAGTTCGGGCGCGAGATGTTCGTCGAGACCTCGGACCTCTCGCACGTGCCCGCGAGCTCGATCGTCACGCGCGACGCCAAGGTGTACGAGGCGGGCGCCGGCCAGACGATCTGCATCGCCCAGGTGGAGACCGTCGGCAAGGCGCTGCGCGACCGCAAGGACGAGCTGCTCGAGGCGATGCGGCAAGCGCGCGAGCGCCGCTCCTACGCGCTCTTCGCGCTGATGGTCACCGACATCCTCGCCAAGGACACCGACCTGTACGTCTGCGGCGAGTCGGGGCCGCTCGAGCAGGCGTTCGGCAAGCCGGAGCGCGACGGCATGATCGAGCTGCCGGGGGTCATGAGCCGGAAGAAGCAGGTCGCTCCCAAGGTGCTCGCCGCCTTCTGACCGGGTAGGGTCACGCCATGGCGCTCAGACGACAGAAGAGCCGCAAGCAGCGGGCCGCCGACCTGGCGGCGAACTACCTCAATCTGAAGGCCGGCGGCAAGGCCGCAAAGGCCGCCAAGGGAACCGCGGTCACGGTCACCAAGAAGGCGCCGAGCCGCCGCGTCAAGGTGCTCGCCGGCGCCGGCGTCGCGGCCGTCGCACTCGTCGCGGTCAAGCTGCTCCGCGGCGGCGGGGACAGCGGCGCACAGACCGCCTGACGTACTCCGAGCACTCGCGCCGCCGGCATCCCCGGCGGCGCGCTCGCCCGAGAGGTCGCCGTGACAGCGCAGCCCTTGATCCCCGCGCCGGTCTCGCTCGAGGCTCTGCCGGGCGAGCCGTTCACCGCCGCCGCCGTGCTCGTGCGCTCGCCGGAGGCCGCCGGCGTGGCCGAGCTGCTCGGACGCGCGCTCGCGCTGCCGCTCGCCGACCGCCCCGGCGAGGACGGGATCGTGCTCGACGTGGCCGGCCCCGGCGGCCCCGAGAGCTATCGCCTCGACGCCGGCGCGGACGGCGTGCGGTTGACCGCGCCGGCCGCCGCCGGGCTGTTCCGCGGCGCGCAGACGCTGCTGCAGCTGCTCCCGGCCGCGCCGCCGTGGACGGTGCCCGCCGTGCGGGTGGCGGACGAGCCGCGGTTCGGCTGGCGCGGCGCGATGCTCGACGTCTCGCGCCACTTCTTCGGTGTTGAGGACGTGCAGCGCTTCGTCGACCTCGCCGCGCTCTACAAGCTCAACGTGCTCCACCTCCATCTCACCGATGACCAGGGCTGGCGGATCGCGATCGACGCGTGGCCCCGGCTGGCCGAGCACGGCGGGACGGCGCAGGTCGGCGGCGGCGCGGGCGGCTGGTACACGCGCGACGACTACGCGCGGATCGTCGCCTACGCCGCCGAGCGCCACGTCACTGTCGTGCCGGAGATCGACGTGCCCGGGCACGCGCACGCGGCGCTGTCCGCCTACCCGGAGCTCGGCGACGGCGCCGAGCGCGAGCTCCACACCGGCCCGCACAGCACCGACGTCTCGCTCGGCGTCGGCAAGGAGCCGACGCTGCGCTTCCTCGACGACGTCCTCGCCGAGGTGGCGGCCCTCACGCCCGGCGACTTCATCCACCTCGGCGGCGACGAGGACCGCCAGACGAGCCACCACGACTACGCCGAGTTCATGGAGCACGCGCAGCGGGTCGTCCGGCGCCACGGCAAGCGGACGATCGGCTGGGAGGAGATCGCGAACGGGCCGCTGGCCTCCGGCACCGTCGTCCAGCACTGGAGCGACGCCGGCCTGGCGCGCGAGGCGGCCGCCCAGGGCGCTCCGCTGATCATGTCGCCCGCTCCGCACGCGTACCTCGATATGAAGTACGACGCCGACACGCCGCTCGGGCTGTCGTGGGCCGGCCACGTGGAGGTCCGCGACGCCTACGACTGGGACCCGGCGGAGGTGGTGCCGGGCGCCGAGGTGCTCGGCGTCGAGGCGCCGCTGTGGACGGAGACGGTGGAGGACGCGGACGCGATCGACTACATGACGTTCCCGCGACTGCCGGCGATCGCCGAGGTCGGTTGGTCGCCGGCGCGCGACTGGGAGGGCTTCCGCGCCCGCCTCGCCGCCCACGGCCCGCGCTGGCAGGCGATGGGCGTCAACTTCTACCGCTCGCCCCAGATCGATTGGCGCGCGTGACGCGCCGGAACTCGGCGATCTCCGGCGCCGGCCCGTGGGCGTCGCGACGCGTCAGGCGGCGCGGCGCGAGCGGGGCGTCGCCGACCGGCTCCACGCGCACCGCGCGGGCGCTTCGGCGTGAGCTGACCGCCTCCTGCAGCTCGCCGCCGCGGAACAGCAGCGCGACGCCGTCGTCGGCGGCCCAGCCGGGCGGGATCGCGCCGGAGGCGACGGCGTGCCGGAACACCGGCAGCCGCGCCGGCTCGCCGTCGGCGTGCACGGAGAACGAGCCGGGCAGCAGCCCGAGCCCGCGCGCCGGGGCCGGATGGCCGAGCGACGTCGAGATCCCCCACTCGAACCAGCACATCGCGCCCGCCGACAGCCCGGCGAGCACCACGCCGGCCTCCCAGCACTCCCGCAGCACGGCGTCGAGCCCGAGCGCGCGCCAGACCGCCAGCAGCCCCAGCATCGAGCCGCCGCCGACGTAGACGATGTCCTGCGCCAGCAGGGTCTCGCGCAGCGGCACCGGCTGGCGGCCGAGGCGGAACAGCGAGATGTGCCGCGGCTCGCACGCGCGCGCCCCGAACGTCGCGTGGAACTGGCGGATCTGCCCCTCGCCGTCGCCCGACGCCGTCGGAAGCAGGCAGATCCGCGGCATTCGCGAGCGGGCGAGCGAGAGCACGTAGTCGTCGAGCGCCGGGTTCTCCGGCTCCATCGTGAAGCCGCCCCCGCCCATGGCGAGGACGGTCCGCTCAGGCGGCAAGGGCGATCGGCGGACGGTCGCCGAGGTAGGTCGCGTCGAGCGGGCGCTCGACCACCTCGCCGCCGCAGGCCTCGACGCGGTACGCCCGCGCGTGCGGCCGCGACAGGACGACGCGGTGCAGGTCCGTGCCGACGAAGTGCAGCGCGGCGCCGTCCGAGGCCGCGTAGCCGGGCGCCATCCCGCCCGCGAGCGCGGCGTGGTAGGCCGGGCGGCGGTGCGGCTCCTCCTCGTAGTGGACGGCGTTGGAGTGCGGCAGGAACCCGAGCCCCTCGTACGGGCGCGCGTCGTGGTGGTAGGCGGTCAGGCCCGCCGCGAACCAGCACAGCGAGCCGGCCGACACGCCGCACAGCACGACGCCCGCCTGCCACGCGGCGTGCAGGTCGGCATCGATCCCGTGCGCCCGCCAGACGCCGAGCAGCGAGAGGATCGAGCCGCCGCCGACGTAGACGAGGTCCTGGGCCAGGAGGTGCTCGCGCACCCGCCCCGGTCCCTGGTCGCGCCGGAACAGCGAGATGTGCGACGGCTCGCAGATGCCGCCGTGGAAGTGGCGGTAGAAGCGCACGACGTAGTGGTCGGCGTCGCCGGAGGCCGACGGCAGGAAGCACACCCGCGGCCGCTTGCGACGGCACAGGCCGAGGACGTAGTCGTCCAGCAGCCGGTTCCCGGCCTCCATCGAGAATCCGCCCCCGCCGAAGGCGACGATCTGCGGACGACCGCGTCGCATGGCGCGAGCGTAGGGCCGGTCCGCGGCGGTGTCCCGGACCGGCGGTCCAAGGCGCTGTGGACCGGCGGGCGAAGCGCGCGGTGAGCCCGGCGGATCAGGCTGTGCGGGTGGCCGCCGACCCCGCCCGCTCCATCCCTCTCCCCGAGTGGGCGCGGTGGCGCCGACACCCCGCTGCGGCGCCGTGGACGGTCGGCCTCGAGGAGGAGGTGATGCTGCTGGAGTCCGACGGCGGCCAGCCGGCATGGCGCTCTGAGGACGTCCTCGGCGCGATGCCGCCCTCCCTCGCGCCGCACGCGCGGGCCGAGACGCACGGCTGCGCGATCGAGCTCGCCACCGACCCGCACGCCACCGTCGCCGCCGCCGCCTCGCAGCTGCGGGCGCTGCGCGCGGGACTGGCCGGCACGCTGGGCGGCCTCGGCCTGCGGGCGGCCGTGGCCGGGATGCACCCGCTCGCGCGGCGAGAGGAGACTGAGGTCTCGCCCGGCGCCCGCTACCAGTACCTGCACACGACGATGCGCGAGCTCGCCCGCCGCGAGCCGACGTTCGCGCTGCACGTCCACGTCGCCGTGCCCGACCCCGAGCTCGCGGCGCGCGCGCTCGACGGCATGCGCGCGCACGTCCCGGTGCTGCTCGCCCTGTCCGCCAACTCGCCGTTCGCCGGCGCCGCGGACACCGGCCTGGCGTCGGCGCGCACGCCGGTCTTCCAGGCCTTCCCGCGCGTCGGCATCCCGCGCGCGTTCGGAAGCTACGCAGCCTACGTCGAGGCGGTCGACGTGCTGCTGCGCTGCGGCGCGATCCCCGAGCCGACGTTCGTCTGGTGGGACGTGCGGCTGCAGCCCAAGCTCGGCACGCTGGAGGTGCGGGTGATGGACGCCCAGACGCGGATCCGCGACAGCGCCGCGCTGGCGGCGCTGGTCCAGTGCCTGGTCCGGCTGGAGGCGCTCGACGGCTTCGCCGAGCCCGAGCTGCGCGACGCGCCCGAGGCGCTCGCCGAGAACCGCTTCCTGGCCGCGCGCGACGGCATCGCCGCCCGCCTGCTCGACCCGGCCGGCAGCCGCAGCGTCCCGGCCGCCGGGCGCCTGGCCGCGCTCGTCGACGCCTGCCGGCCGCACGCCCGCGCCGTGAGCTGCGAGCGCGAGCTCGCCATGCTCGCGCGCCTCGCCGGCGACCCCGGCGCGACGCGCCAGCGCGCGATCGCCCGCGAGCCGGCGGGCCTGCCGGGCTTGCTTCGCGCGTTGGAGGCCGACTTCTCGCCGCCTCGGCCGCGGTTGGCGGCCGCGGCTTGAGTTCGGCCGCTTCGGTGGCGCCGGCGAACTGCGGGCAAGTAAAGGGAGCGCCTGAGCCGGCTCGCCTGCTCGGATGATCGGGCGAGGTCGAGGGTCGCCGCGCGCAGTCGCCCACGGCGCGCGATCGATCCCCGGCGAGCCACTTCAGGCTCCGTCCTCACTTGCCAGCCGTTCGCCCGGGCGCGCCCCGGCAATCCAGGCTCCCCATACCTGCCAGCCGTTCGCCGATCCCCGCCGCGCGCCACACTGGACCAGCCGCCACCCATCTTTCGACCACCTGTCGATGGTCCCCCGGCCCGGCCCCGACCAGACTTCCCCCCCGGATCCCGAGTCTCTCCTCCCGACGGATCCGGAGACGGACGGTGCTTGGCCGGGGTCCGGACAGCCCCGGCCAAGCGGCCGCTGCTCGCGCGCCTTGACCGCCGGTTCCGGATCGGCAGAGGATGTTGCGCGATGAGCATTCCGATCGCGCGCGCGGGGATGCGGCCGGCGGTCACGCCGCGGCGGCGGCGCGTCGCGCGGGCGGGCGCGACCGGAGTGGTCGTCGCGGGCGCCGCGGTCGCGGTGCTGCAGGTGCTCCAGCAGACGATCGGCGCGTTCGACCCGCGGCCGGTCGTGTCGGTGCTGATCGTGGTGGCGATCTTCCTGGCCGGGCTCGCGGCCGAGCGGGTGCGCGCGCGTCGCAGCGAGCGCGCGGCGATCGACGCGCGCTCGGCGGAGCTGCGGCGCCTGCTCGGCACGTGGCCGCCGGAGCGGCTGCCGGACGCCGACCCGCTGCGGCTCGGCGTCTTCCCGGCGCGCCGCGACGTCGATCCCGCGCTGCCGTACGTGCCCCGCGCGCTGGACGAGCCGCTGCGCGCGGCGCTCGTCCCGGGCGCCGTCGTGTGCGTGGTCGGGCCTCCCCGCGCGGGACCACGCGGCCGGCGTCACGGTGGTGATGACGATCCGCACCGAGGACTGGGAGACGCTGCTCGGCGCGAGCGGCGCGCAGGGCGAGACCGCGCGCGGTCGCCGCCCGCGGCCGCGCGTTCGCGCTGCCGGCCGCGCTGGGCGCGGACGAGCGCCACGACGCGGCCCGGCTGTATCCCGGCGTCGACCTCGCGCCCGGCATCGGCGTTGCGCTCGCGAGCCGCGGCGACGACGCGCCGCCGGCGCCGCCGCACGTCGCGCCGCCGCCGGAGGAGCCCGATCCGCTGTGCCCCACGCGCCGCGACCCGCAGGTCAT
>JBIOTP010000056.1:0-2755 GCA_044865965.1 Solirubrobacteraceae bacterium | reverse complement strand
GCGGGCAGGTGAGGGGTCGGTCGCTCGCGCGCCGCGGTGGGCCGCGGGCGGTCGAGCGGCGGGCAGGTGAGGGGTCGATCGCTCGCGCGCCGCGGTGGGCGCGGGCGGTCGCGCCTTCCCGGCTGGTTTGAGCCGTGGGCAGGTGAGGGATCGGTCGCTCGGGCGCCGCGGTGGGCCGCGGGCGATCGAGGGGTGGCTTACGTTTGTCGCCTCTGGGGCGACAAACGTCACTCACCCCCCGAGGATGCGCAAGGCGACGGGGTGGCGCGAGGCGATCGGGCCCCGGCAACATGGCGCCGAAACGCTTGGGAGTGGCCGGCGTGTACCGGGAAACTCACCCAGGAGGAAACAAACTCGGTACACCCCCGGGGCTGGTGGCGCGCACACGCTCGGGATACCGACCCCTCGCCTGCCGGCAGTCAACCCGCGCTCAGACGCCGCCGACGGCCAGCTCGCCCGACCCGCGCTCGATCATCCGCGTCGGCAGCACGACGCGCCGCGGCGGCGCGTCGTCGCCGTCCAACCGCGCGAAGATCAGCTCGGCGGCGGCGCGGCCGAGCCCCGGCGCGTCCTGGGCGACGACGGTGAGGCCGGGCTGCAGCGCGTCGGCCATCACGACGTCGTCGAACCCGACGTGGGCGATCGTGGTGTGCAGCCCGAGGTGGTGGAGCGCGCGGACGGCGCCCATCGTGACGAGATTCTGGCTCGTGAACAGCGCGGTGGGCGGGCTGGGGCCGCGGAGCAGTTCGGTCGCCGCCGCATATCCGGCGTCCTCGCCGCGGAGGTCCTGGCGGATGAGGGCCTCGTCGGACGCGATGTCCGCCGCCGCGAGCGCGTCGCGGTAGCCGCGCAGCCGCTCGCTGGCCGTGAAGATCTCCGCGCGGTCGCCGAGGAACGCGATCCGGCGGTGACCGGCGGCGGCGAGGTGCGCGGTCGCGCGTGCCGCTCCGCCGACGTTGTCGCTCAGGACGACGTCGGCCTCGAGCCAGCTCGCGGGGCGGTCGAGGAACACGAGCGGCACGCCCGCGGCGCGCTCGCGCTCGAGGTAGCGGTGGTCGTGGCCGGCGGGCGCGATCACGAGGCCGTCGACGCGGCGGGCGATGAACGACACCGCCAGCTCGCGCTCGCGCTCTTCGTCGTCGTCGGAGCTGCCGGCGAAGGTCAGGAACCGGCGCTCGCGGGCGAGGTCCTCGACGCCGCGGTGGACCGCCGAGAAGAACGGGTTCGCGACGTCCTCGACGATGATCCCGATGCTGGCCGACAGCCGGTCGGCGCGGCGCAGGGAGCTCGCGGCCTCGTCGCGCTGGTACCCGAGCATCTCCACGGCTTCCTGCACCCGCTCCATGAGGTCCGCGCGCACTGTCGGGTCACCGTTGACCGCGCGCGAGACGGTGCTGAGGCTGACTCCGGCCAGAGCGGCGACGTCCTTCATCGTCGGGCGGCGGTTCGGCGAGCTCTCCATGGCGCTGCACACTTGCACACGCGCGGAAAACGTTCGCCCTATGGTTCGCCCCCATGACCGATCGAGCGGACAACGCGCCTGGGGCGGACTCGCGGGACCAAGACGGAGCGGGCGACGCGCCGGGCGCGGGCTCGCAATCCGTAGAGGACGCACAGGGCGCGGCCTCGCTGGGCGACGACGGCGCGGACGACGCGATCGTCGTCGGCGGCGAGGCGCTGTTCGACCTCGTCCAGCAGGGGCCGCAGGAGCTGCGCGCGCACGCGGGCGGCGGGCCGTACAACACCGCGCGCACGCTCGGTCGGCTCGAGCAGGACGTGCACTACCTCGGCTGCCTCTCGGACGACGGTTTCGGCGCCCAGTTGCGTGAGCACCTCGCCGAGGACGGCGTGCAGCTCGACACGGCCGTGGCGACCACGCTGCCGACGACGCTCGCGCTCGCGGAGCTCGACGCGTCCGGCTCGGCGACCTACCGCTTCTACACCGAGGGCACGTCGGCCCCGGCACTCGCGCCGGAGGAGGCGCTGGCCGCGCTCCCCGCGCGGGTCGGGATGCTGCACGTCGGGACGCTCGGGCTCGTGATGGAGCCGATTGCGATCGCGCTGCAGGCGGTCGTCGAGGCCGTCGCGCCGCGCGCGCTCGTCATGGTCGACCCGAACTGCCGGCCGACCTTCATCCCCGACCACGGCACCTATCGCCGCAGCCTCGCCGCGACGCTGCAGTACGCGCACGTCGTCAAGGTCAGCGTCGAGGATCTCGCCTACGTCGAGCCGGACCGCACGCCGGTCGACGCGGCCCGGGCGCTGCTCGACGACGGCCCCGCCGTCGCGCTGATCACGCTGGGCAGCGAGGGCGCGGCGGTCGTCACCGCCGACGCCGAGCTGCGCGTCCCGGCGCCGGCGGCGCGCGTGGTCGACACGATCGGCGCCGGCGACGCATTCGGCGGCGGCTTCCTCGCCTGGTGGCGCCTGCACGACATGGGCCGCGACGACCTCGCGGACGCCGAGACCCTGCGCGCCGCGACCCGCTTCGCCTGCGTCGTCGCCGCCCGCACGTGCGAACGCCCGGGCGCCCAGCCGCCGCGGCTCGCCGAGCTCGAGTCCGAGGCTTAGGGCCGCCGGGCGCGCGCTCGACGCGCATGGCGGCCCGGATTGAGCTGTGCGGTCCGCCCGCCGGAATGAACGGCGGGGAGCCGATGAGGTGAGGCGCGGTCGGCCCGCCGGGCCGGAATCAACGGCGGGCACGTGAAGGGGGAGGGCGCGGTCCGCCCGCCGGGCCGGAACGAAACGGCGGGCA
>JBIOTP010000055.1:0-2200 GCA_044865965.1 Solirubrobacteraceae bacterium | reverse complement strand
CTCCACGACCGCGAGCGCCGCGCCGGATGAACTTCGCGATCGCCGTCGGGCGCTTCTACGAGGAACTCGCTCTGCGGCTGATCGCGGGTGCCCAGGGAGCGTTCGCGGCCGCGGGCGAGGGCGAGGCGGACGTGTACGACGTCCCGGGGGCCTTCGAGCTGCCGCTCGCCGCCTCGTACTTGGCTTCGACCGGCCGCTATGCCGGCGTGGCCTGCCTCGGCGCAGTGATCCGCGGCGAGACCGACCACTACGACTACGTCTGCGCCGAGACCGCCCGCGGGATCATGGACGTCCAGCTGCGCACGGGCGTGCCGTGCGCGTTCGGCGTCCTGACCGTGGAGAACATGGACCAGGCGCTGGCCCGCACCGGCGGGGGCAAGCGCGACCAGGGCGCGCATGCGGCCGAGGCGGTGGTGACGCTGGCTCGGTTGAGGCGGTCGTTGGCGTAGGGCGGGGTCGGCTCGGCGCGGCCTGCCGGGACGGGGCGGTTACGGCAGCGGGGTAGGGAGTGGTCGGCCCGAGCCGCGTGCTGGGCCGAAATGATCATCCCGCACGGAGGGGTGTGTCGGGAATGGGAACTGTCAGGGCCCTTGGCGGACGCACCCCCTCGTGCCGTGATCGGACTTGGTCGACCGCGCGCGAAGATCGTGACAACGCCGTTACTTCGACCGCTGACGCGCACGCCACCTGCGCCGCTCTGCCCCCACTCCTTACCTGCGCAGTTGACGCGCTTCGGGCCCCCCCGACGCGCGCGCCGCCCGCGCGCCGCTTCGGTCCGGTCCGCGCGCGCCGCTTCGGTCCGCCCGCGCCGCCCGGCCCGCCCGCGCCGCTCCGCGCGTGCCGCCTCGGGCCGACGCGCCGCTTCGGTCCGCCCGCGCCGCCCGGCCCGCCCGCGTTGCTCCGCGCGTGCCGCCTCGGGCCCGCGCGCCCCTTCGGGTCCCCCTCCTTACCTGCGCAGTTAGCGCGCTCTAACCTTTAGCGGCCTTGCGCGCTTTCTTCAGGAGCGCCTTGACGACCCCGTTCTGGTTGTCGAACCGCGCCAACCGCGCCTCCAGGATCTGGACCGCCTCGGCGGGGCGGCCGGCCTGGAGCAGTGCCGCGCCGTAGTCGTACATCGCGTACGCGCAGGGGTCGACCTGGTTTGAATCGCCGCAGGCGTCGATCGCCGCCTTGAGGTTGGAGAGCGCGCCGTCGATGTCGCCGTTGAGCAGCGCCGTGTGGCCCTTGGCCTGGAGCTCCGAAGGGTTTCCGGAGGCCGTTTCCTGCGTCGGCTCGGGGGTTGCCGTCTGCGTCGGCTCGGGCGTGGCCGTCTCGGTCGGTTCGGGCGTCGGCGTGTCCGTCGGTTTCGGTGACGGCGTCGACGTCGGCTCCTCCGTCCGCTCCGGGCTCGCGGTCGCCCGCGGCGTGTTCTGCGCCTGCGTCCCGCCGTCGTCGCCTCCGCCGCCGCCCTGGCTCGCAAGCGCGATCGCCCCGATCACGGCCAGCACCGCCAGTGCGGCGAGGCCGATCAGCAGCCGCGCGCCCGACCGCCGCGGCCCGCCGCCGGCAGCCGCGCCCCGCCCGCGCGTCACCGCACCACCGCCACCGGCCCCGCGACGGCCGTTGCGGCGCGCGCCGTATGCGGCTGCGGCGCCCGCCCGCCCGCGGCGCCCGGCGCCGTAGTCGTCGCCGGCTCGCGCGCCGGCGTCCCGTCCGCGCCGCGCCGCGCCGATGTCGTCGTCGCGCCCGCCGCGTGCTGGGTACTCGTCTTTCGCGGGCGCGCCGGCCGGGGCCGCTTCGCCGGCCCCTCCGTGCCCACTCGCCGCGCCGCCCGCGCCCGCCGCTGCCGCCGCGCGCTTGCCGCGCCACCCCAGCCGGCGCGTCGGCTTCGTCTCCTCGCGCCCGCCGAGCGTGCGCTCCAGGGCCGCGACGAACACCTCGGACGACTCCCAGCGATCCGCCGGATCCTTCGCGAGTCCGCGTTCAAGCACCGCGTCAACGGCTGGTGACAGGCCGGCCGCGCGCGACGACGCCGGCGGGACCGGGTCCTCGACGTGGGCCCGGGCTTGGGCGGCGAAGTGCTCGGCCTCGAACGGGCGGGTTCCGGTCAGCAGCTCGTAGGCGACGACCGCGAGCGCGTAGCGGTCCGACGCGGGGGTGGCCGGCTCGCCCAGCGCCTGCTCGGGCGAGAGGTATGCCGCCGTGCCGAGCACCTGCCCGG
>JBIOTP010000054.1:0-15187 GCA_044865965.1 Solirubrobacteraceae bacterium | reverse complement strand
GATGCTCGGCCGATCGACCATGGACGCCACCCACTACACCGAGGCATCCACGATGATCGGCGACCCCGGCCTTCGCCCCATTGACGGCGCGTCCGCGGTGGGCGACCATCGCGCTTGGCATGGAAGCGAGCGCGCGTCGGGTGCGGGCCGAGCGGGACCGGCAACGGCTCCCGCCGCGGATGCGCGCGCACAAGTGGGCGCGGCGGGTGGTCGCCGTGCTCGCCACCGCCGGCTTCCTCGGCGTGGGCGTCGCCGCGACGCTGATGGTGCTGCCCGACAGCGACAGCGGCGAGGAGAGCCTGCTCGATTCGGCGCCCGCGGCCACGCCGACCGCTGCGCCGGCGAGGAAGGCGCACAAGCCGAGCAAGCCGAAGGGCCCGACGAAGGCGCAGAAGGCGCAGCTGAAGTCGGCCCTGGCCCAGCTGCGGACCCAGGGCTACACCACGACGCGCCAGGCGGACTACGACTTCAAGGACACGTTGCGCGTGCTGATCGGGCGCCCGGTGGGCGACGCCGGCGGCGGCAGCTACGCGTTCTTCTTCCTGCGCGACCGCTTTCTCGGCCGCGACGCGCTGTCGCCGAGCGGGAAGCTGCACGTCGCCAGGAGCTCCAAGACGACGCTCACGCTCTCCTACGGGACCTACGTGGCGGGCGACAGCCTGTGCTGCCCGAGCGGGCGGGCGAAGGTGCGCTTCAGGCTGGAGGGCGACCGCGTCCACGCGCTCGACTTCATCCCGGACGCCGGCGCGCGCTTCATCCGGCGCGCGGCCTGAGCCAGCAGCCACTCGACGCTCGCGCGCTGGCCGACCACGCGGTCCCAGCCGTCGAGCCTGCGCTCCAGCTCGCAAGCGTCCATCGGGGCGCCGACGCGCCGGACGCGCCCGGTGTCGTGGCTGACGAGGTACAGCTCGCCGGTCTCGCGGACCCATCCGGCGGCGTAGGCGGGGCCGTCGGCGGCGCGCCAGAACCGGCCGAGCTCGACGTGCTCGGAGGCGGAGCGGCGGGAGTCGGCGGCGCGGAAGTCGTCCAGGGAGGCGTGCACGTGTGCAGCCTCCCGCGCGGCGGCCCCGCGCGCCGCCCGGCTGGCCTGTGTGTTGGAGTGTGGGCAGCCGCACCGGGCCGCGGCTAGGCTGCTGGGCATGGAGTCGTCATACGCATCCGGAACGTCGACGACGCCGCTCCTGGGCGACACCATCGGCGACAACCTCGACCGCGCGGTGCGGCGGTTCGGCGAGCGCGAGGCGCTCGTCAGCGCGCACCAGGGCATCCGCTACACCTACGCCGAGCTGGGGGAGGCCGTCGATCGCGCCGCGCGCGCGCTGATCGCGGCTGGGCTCGAGGCGGGCGACCGCGTCGGCATCTGGAGCCCGAACTGCGCCGAGTGGGTGCTGGTCCAGTACGCCACCGCGAAGGCCGGGATCATCCTCGTCAACATCAATCCGGCCTACCGGACGTCCGAGCTGGAGTACGCGCTGCGCCAGTCCGGCTGCCGGATGCTCGTGGCGGCGACCGCGTTCAAGACCTCCGACTACGTCGCCATGGTCGAGGAGGTGCGCGGCAACCTGGGCGACCTCGAGCGGGTGGTCTTCCTCGATGAGCGCTGGCACGAGCTCCTGGCCGGCGCGGAAGCCGTGAGCGCCGAGGAGCTGGCCCGGCGCCAGGCCGCGACCCAGTTCGACGACCCGATCAACATCCAGTACACGAGCGGCACCACCGGCTTTCCCAAGGGCGCGACGCTGTCGCACCACAACATCCTCAACAACGCCCACTTCGTCGCCGAGGGCTGCCGCTACACGCACGAGGACCGGGTCGCGATCCCGGTGCCCTTCTACCACTGCTTCGGCATGGTGATGGGCAACCTCGGCTGCACGACGCACGGCGCGTGCATGGTCGTGCCGGCGGCCGCGTTCGAGCCCGAGGCGACGCTGCGCGCCGTCCAGGAGGAGCGCTGCACGAGCCTCTACGGCGTGCCGACCATGTTCATCGCCCAGCTCGAGCACCCGAGCTTCGGCGACTACGACCTCTCCAGCCTGCGGACCGGGATCATGGCCGGCGCGCCGTGCCCGATCGAGACGATGCGGCGGGTCGTCTCCGAGATGCACATGGAGGAGGTCACGATCTGCTACGGCATGACCGAGACGTCGCCCGTGTCGACGCAGACCGGCGCGGACGACCCGCTGGAGAAGCGGGTGTCGACCGTCGGCCAAGTGCACCCGCACGTCGAGATCAAGGTCGTCGACCCCGAGTCCGGCGGCGTCGTGGAGCGCGGGGAGCCGGGCGAGCTGTGCACGCGCGGCTACTCGGTGATGCTCGGCTACTGGAACGACGCCGAGCGCACCGCGGAGGCGATCGACCGCGGGCGCTGGATGCACACCGGCGACCTCGCGGTGATGGACGAGGACGGCTACCTCAACATCGTCGGGCGCATCAAGGACATGGTCATCCGTGGCGGCGAGAACGTGTACCCGCGCGAGATCGAGGAGTTCCTGATGGGCCATCCGGACATCGCCGACGTGCAGGTCGTCGGCGTCCCGGACCCGCGCTACGGCGAGGAGCTGATGGCGTGGATCGTGCCGCGCGGCGGAGCGGAGCTGGACGCCGAGGCGGTCGCCGAGTTCGCGCGCGGGAAGATCGCGCACTACAAGATCCCGCGCTACGTCCGGTGCGTCGGCGAGCTTCCCATGACCGTGACCGGGAAGGTGCAGAAGTACAAGCTGCGCGAGATGGCGGTCGAGGCGCTCGGCCTTGTCGAGGCAGAAACCGCATGAGACAGCGGACGGGTTCGAACGATCCAACGGCGCTGGCACGGCCACGCGGAGCTGTGGCTTAGTGTGCGGGCGCTACACGCTCTCGACCGTCGACGGGCCTGACCTGGCGCAGCGCTTCGGGCTGATCGATCCGCCGGACGAGGAGACGCTCGGGCGCTGCAACGTGTGCCCGACGGAGCCGATCGCCGTCGTGCTGCCGCCGCGCCGGACCGCGACGGTGCCGTGGGGCCTGCGCCCGTTCCGCGACGGCAAGTTCGCCCCGATCAACGCGCGCGCGGAGACGGTCGCGACCCGCTTCAAGTGGCCGATGACCAAGGGCCGCTGCCTCGTGCTCGCCGACGGCTGGTACGAGTGGCTGCGCGAGGAGCGCAAGGGCGGCGCGCGGATCCCGTTCCGTTACACCGTGGACGGGGGCGCGCCGTTCGCGTTCGCCGGCATCTACGACCTCACGGGCGCGGCGATCCTCACGACGGTCGCCAACGAGCTGTGCGCGCCGATCCACGACCGGATGCCGTGCGTGCTGGAGGGGCCGGAGGCCGAGGCGGCGTGGCTGAGCCCCGACGTCGACGTCGCGGGCGCCCAGGAGCTGCTCGGCCCGCTGGCCTCCGACCGCGTCAGCGTCGCGCCCGCGAACCCGGCTGTCAACAAGGCGGGCGTCGAGGGCTTCGAGCTGCTCACCGCCCCCTGAGGGACGCGTCGGCGCCGACGTCTGGCAGGGTTCCGCGCGGTGGACGTCGGACCCCTCGCGCTGGGCGTGGGCGCCCTGCTGGCGGCGGGTATCGCCGCCTCGCTGCTGGCCGGGCGCCTGCGGCTGCCCGGCCTCGTCCTCGTGCTGTGTGTGGGCATGGCGATCGGTACGGACGGCCTGCGGTGGATCGACTTCCGCGACTTCGGGACGGGTCAGTCCGCCGCGGTCCTCGCGCTCGCGCTGATCCTCTTCGAGGGCGGGCTGTCCAGCGGGTGGGCGGAGATCCGCCCGGTCATCGGCGTCTCGATCGCGCTCGCGACGCTCGGGACGATCCTGACCGCGGCGCTCACCGCCGTGGCCGCGTCCTGGCTGCTCGGCTTCGACACGCTGCACTCGCTGCTCGTGGGCTCGACGGTCGCCGCCACCGACGCCGCCGCGGTGTTCGCGGTGCTCCGCGGCTCCACGCTGCGGCGCCGGCTGGCACGGACGCTGGAGGGCGAGTCCGGCGTCAATGACCCGGTTGCGGTGCTGCTCGTGCTGGGCTGCATCGAGGCGATTCAGCACCCGTCGTTCGGCCTGCTCGACGCGCTCTGGCTGGCGGCCCACGAACTCGCCATCGGGGCGGTCGTGGGCGCCGCCACCGGCGCGCTGGGAGCGCTCTTCCTGCGCCGCGTGACGCTCCCGTCGGCGGGCCTGTACCCGGTCGTGTCGCTCGCGCTGGCCGGGATCGCGTTCGGCGGCGCCATGATGCTGGAGGGCTCCGGCTTCCTGTCCGTCTATGTCGCCGGGCTGGTGATCGGCAGCATCTCCAGCCCGGCGCGCCGCACGATCGTGACCTTCCACGACGGCCTCGCGTGGGTCGCGCAGCTCAGCCTGTTCCTCCTGCTCGGGCTGCTCGTGTTCCCGAGCACGCTGATCGAGTGGATCCCCGAGGGCACCGGGATCGCGATCGCGACGGCGGTGATCGCCCGCCCGCTCGCGGCCTGGGTGGTCGGGCTCGGTTTCAGCGTCTCCGAGCGGCTGATGCTGGGCTGGGCGGGCCTGCGCGGCGCCACGCCGATCGTGCTCGCGACGTTCCCGCAGACCGCCGGCATCGACGAGCACCACGTGGTCTTCGACATCGCGTTCTTCGTCGTGCTGCTGTCGACGATGCTGCAGGGGACGACGATCGAGCCGGTGGCGCGGCTGTTCCGCGTGACCAGCGACGAGGCGGCGATCCCGGAGCCGCTCGTGGAGCCCGTGCTGCTGCACCGCCTCGGCGCCGAGACGATGCAGTTCCCGGTCCGCGAGGGCGACGCGATCGCCGGCCACCTCGTGCGCGAGCTGGGACTCCCGCGCGAGGCGCTGCTGAACGTGATCGTCCGCGGCGACCGCGCGATCCCCCCGCGCGGATCGACGATCGTGCAGGCCGGCGATCAGCTGCACGTGATGGTGCGCCAAGAGGTGGCGGTCGAGTTCCGCGAGCTCTTGCGGCGCTGGCGCACCGGCCCGATCGCGGGCCCCGAGCGCCCCCGCCCGCGCCCCCGCAGCCGCCCGTCGGTCACTTCGATCCGCCCCTGGCAGGAGGCCGACGGCGACCCGTCGCGCCCGCGCTCGGTCGCCGGCTACGACGTCGTGGAGCAGCTCCGCACGCGCCGCGACGAGCCGGGCGCGCTCGTGGCGCTCGAGGACGGCCGCTTCGCGGTCGCCGGCCCGCTACTCGCGATCGGCCCGGCCTCGGAGCTCCAGGCGTTCGCCCGGCGCCGGCTGCACAACGCGAGCACGCCGGGGGAGCATGCGTGGTGGCGGGAGGTGGTGGGCGCTCTGGCGCGCTAATTGCGGGCGGTTCTTCGCCGCTGGCGAACGTCAAAAGCGGCATTGAGGAGGGGGACGCGGCCGGCGCGGCGTCCGCGCGAGCGTTTGGGTGCCATTATCGGGGGGGTGGCCTGCAAACGTCCGAATAATTCGGACCTTTGCAGGCCACCTTGCGCCCCCGAGCGTTCGCGCGCCACTTCGGGCGGGGCTCCCCCTTACTTGCCCGCCGTTCGCCGGTCCCCTCGGCGGCCCACGACCAGCGTGCGTCGGTGTCCCGCCCCGGGAACGAGTTCACGGCCCGACGCGGAGCGCCGGGCCGTGGCTGGTCCAGGATCAGGCGGCGGCAGGGGTGACCACGACGCCGCTCGGCGAGCCGCCGCGGCCGCCGGGCGGGCGCACGGCGACGACGATCAGCACGGCCGTGGCGGCCAGGAAGATCAGCCCGATGCCGAGCGTGCCGAAGCCGATCTCCGACAGGAACGGCAGCTTGGCTCCGGCCTTGACGCCGGCGGCGACGCCCTCGGACCCGTCGGCGTTCATGACGACGACCGACCAGTTGCCGTCCTTCACGCTCCAGTTGAGGGTCTGGGTGCCGTCACCCTGCGCGGAGGCGTCCCAGATGCGCTGCTCGGCGGGAAGCGCCGGCGAGCGCACGCCCGAGTGGGCGCGGTAGTCGGCGCGGAACGGGTCGAACTCCACGTCCTCGACCTCGTCGGTGGCAACGCCGTTCAGGTAGGCGTTCACCTCGTTCGTGGGGGCGATCCCGACGAAGACGGGCTTACCCGACTGCGAGGTCACGCGCAGGCGGATCTTGCCGTAGTCGTCGCGGGTGACGAGGAAGTCCGGCGCGTCGGTGTCGACGTCGAGGTCGAGGTCGTTGACCGTGATCGCATGCGCGTCCGTCGAGAACCGCTCGGTGCCGGTCGAGAGATAACCGTCGCTGTCCTTCAGGACCGAGTTGGCGACGAGCACGGTGCTGCCGCCGGCCAGGAGGGCGAGGGCGATGAGGCCGGTGATCCCGGCCGTTACGGCGGCGGCGATGCGCCCGCCGTTGGATCGTTGAGGTGTCTGGGCATTCATGGTGGCTCCGGGTGCGAGTTGGGGTGTGATCTCACGATCGCACCGGGAGCTCGGCCCGGCGAGGGAGGCAACAGGCGGGCGGGGGTGTGGCCCGCCACCCCGCCCGGCTCAGGCCAGCTCCAACACCTTTGCCCCGTGCACGTACGCGACCCGCGTCTCGCCGATGCGGTTCGTGAGCTGGCCCGGCAGTGGATGGGTGTGGCCGTGCAGCAGCCAGCGCGGCTGGTGCTCGAGCACCCAGTCGCGCAGCGCCTCGTACCCCACGTGGGCGGGATCGTAGGGGTCGTCGTTGACCCCGTAGGGCGGGCAGTGGCAGACGAGCACGTCGGCCGCGGGCAGCCGCCGGATCAGCTTCGCAGCCTCCTTCTGCGAGTAGGAGGGCCCGACCTTCCCGCCGCCGCGGCGGTAGCTGACGCAGCCCTCGAAGCCGCAGAACGCCGGCCCGCCGTCGAGGTCGATGCGGCGCATGTGCAGGTCGTCGATCCCGAACCAGCCCATGTAGGGCTCGTCGTCGTGGTTGCCGTAGACGCCGAGCTTCGGCAGCGGGCAGCCCTCGAGCGCCTCCAGCCAGCTCGGCTGCAGGTCGCCCAGGCAGACGATCGCGTCCACCTGGTTCTGCGCGGCGAGTGTCGCGGCGTCGGCGTGGAACGGCCGGTCGGCGAGGGCGAGCACCCTCATGTCCCTCATCCTTACCCACTCCGCCGCCACAATGACGTGATGGACCCCTACGGCGTGCTCGGCGTGCCCCCCGGAGCGGCCGCGGCCGAGGTCGCGGCGGCCTACCGCGAGCTCGCCAAGCGCTGGCACCCCGACCGCGGCGGCGGCAGCGAGGCGCAGCAGCGGATGGCGGAGATCAACGTCGCCTACGACGTCCTGCGCGCGGCTGCGCAGAACGCCCGCGCAGCGCGCGCGCGGCCGCACCGGCCCGCCGGGGCGTGGCTCGGGGACCCGATCCGCCGCGCGCTGGGCGCCGAGCTGCTGGAGGCGCTGGGGGAGGGGGAGCAGGTGCGGCTCGTCACGCCGGCGGCCACGTGGGCGAGCCCGCGGGCGATCCTCGCGGTCACCGAGCGCCGGCTGCTGTGGCTGCTCGACGACGCGCCGACCGCGCGCGTGCGCTCGCTCGCGTTCCGCGACGTGGCCACGGTCGAGCACCGCGAGCGCCGCAAGCGGGCCACGGTCACGGTTCATACCCTGTCCGGCCGCCGCCACGTGTTCGCCGAGCTGCGCCCGCACACGGCGGCCGCGATCGCGCGCCACGTGCACGGGCGCTGACGCCGCGTCACCGGCTACCGTGGAGCGTTCGATGCACAACGTCGAGCTGCGCCGCAACGCCCATGGGCACGACTCGGTTGTGTTCGCGTTCCCGTACCGCGCCGACATCGTCGACGCCGTCCGCGCGATCCCCGGACGCCGGTTCGACTGGCAGGCCAAGGAGTGGTGGGCGCCGCGCGCCGACGCCACCGCGCCGTACGTGAAGGGCGTGCTCGAGCGCCACCCGGAGCTGTCGGTGGCGCCCGACGTGGAGGAGTGGCTCGCGCGCGCCGTGCGCGGGTGGGTCGGCCGCGTGACCGCCGCGCGGCGGGCCGGCACCGGCTGGTTCGTGCTGGAGGCGATCGCCGGCGAGCTCCCCGCGCAGCTCGCGGAGCAGGCGTCCGAGCGCGGCGGCCGGCTGTGGCTGTCGTTCACGCAGGACGTCGCCGACGCGCTGCTGGAGATGGCCGGCGCGCGGCTTGATCCGCGCGCGCTGCGCTGCGCGAGCCGCCTGCAGGTCGGCCAAGAGCCCGCCCCCGCGACGCTCTCGCTGGTGGAGAGCTACGGCGAGCCGCGCTTCAAGCTCGACGTCAACTGGGACCCCGACACGGTCGGCGCGTTCGCGCAGCTGCCCGCCGCCGAGGCGCACGGGCGCACGGTCCCGCTCGATCCCTACCTGCTCGAGCCGCTCGAGCACTTCATCCGCGTCCACGGGATCGACGTCGCGCCCAATGCGCTGGAGGCGCTCGCCCGCCTGCGCGACGAGCACGCGTCCGCGATCGGCGCCGTCCGCGCCTCCCGCGCCGCCGACGGCGCGGCGCTCGAGTGCGAGGCGCGCCTGCGCGGCGAGCTGCGGCCGTTCCAGCGCGCCGGGGTGCGCTACGCGCTGGAGTCGCGCCGGCTCTTCCTCGCCGACGAGCAGGGCCTCGGCAAGACCATCGAGGCGCTCGCGGCGCTCGAGCAGGACGAGGCGTTCCCGGCCGTGGTGATCTGCCCCGCCTCGTTGAAGCTCAACTGGCGCCGCGAGGCCGAGCACTGGCTGCCGCACCGCTCGCTTCACGTCGTGATGGGCACCGGCGCCGCGCTGCCCCGCGCCGATATCACGATCCTCAACTACGAGATCGTGCACGCGCACCGCGAGCGGCTCGCGATCAGCCGGCCGAAGGCGCTCATCCTCGACGAGTCGCACTACGTCAAGAACCCGGCGGCCAAGCGCACGCGAGCGGTCCGCCGGCTGGCGGAGGCGCTGCCGGAGGGCGCGCTGCGGATGGCGCTGACCGGCACCCCGGTGATGAACCACCCGGACGAGCTGATCGCGCAGCTGCGGATCCTCGGCCGGCTCGAGGAGTTCGGCTCCGGCGCGCGCTTCAAGCGCCGCTTCCAGGGCGCGGGCGCCGAGGAGCGCATCCACTGGCACCTGCGCCGCACCTGCTTCGTGCGCCGGCTCAAGCGCGACGTGCTGCCGCAGCTGCCGGAGAAGCGCCAGGTCGTCCTGCCCGTGGCGCTGGACAACGAGCGCGAGTACCGCCTGGCCGAGCGCGACGTGATCGAGTGGCTGCAGACTCAGCCGCTGGAGCTGTCCGAGCTGGAGGCGAAGGTGCAGGCGACGCTGCGCGCCGAGCGGCTCGCGCAGCTCAACACGCTGCGCGCGCTCGCCGCGCGCGGCAAGCTCGGCGCCGCGCTGGCGTGGATCGACGACTTCCTGGAGTCCGAGGAGCCGCTGGTCGTGTTCGCCGGCCACCGCGCGACGCAGGAGGCGGTCGTCCAGCGCTTCCCGCACGCGCTGCACGTCGTCGGCGCCGACGACGTCCAGCAGCGCGACGCCGCCGTGCGCGCGTTCCAGCAGTCCGGCGGCCCGCGGCTGCTGGTCTGCTCAACCCGCATCGGCGGCCAGGGGATCACGCTCACGCGCGCCTCCAACGTCGCCTTCCTGGACCTCGAGTGGAGCCCCGCGATGCACGACCAGGCCGAGGACCGCTGCCACCGCATCGGCCAGCGCGACGCGGTGACGGCCTGGTACCTGCTGGCCGCGGAGACGATCGACGAGACGATGGCGGAGGTCCTCGCGCGCAAGCGCGGCATCGTGGGCGCGGTGACGGACGGCCGCCGCGACGAGTCCGAGGCGGTCGTGCAGTCCGTCGTCCGCGCCCTGCGCGGGAAGCCGCTGCGGCGGCTCAGGGCTGTCGCGTAGTCGCGCTGTCAAGCGCCGCGCCGCGCCACGACCCGCACCGGCAGGCGCAGCCGCAGGCGCGGCGAGCGCACCGTCAGCGCGAGGCCGGCGAGCACGACCGCCGCGCCCGCCAGCTCGGCGCCGGTCGGCGCCTCGCCGAGCGCGATCCAGGCGGTCGCGACCCCGGCCACCGGCACGAGCAGCGCGAACGGCACGACCTGGGACGCGGGGTGCCGGGCGATCAGCGCGGTCCAGGTGCCGAAGCCGGCGAACGTGGACAGGCCGACGACGTAGAGCAGCGCCAGCACGCCGGGCGCGTCGAGCGTCGCGAAGGCCGTCTGGATCGCGCCGCCGCCCTCGGTCAGCAGCGAGAGCCCGAGCAGCGGCAGCGGCGGGACGAGGCTCGACCACACGAGCAGCCCGAGGGGGTGCGGCGACCGAGCGCGCCGCGTACAGATGTTGCCGACCCCCCACGAGAGCGCTGAGCCGATCACCAGCGCGAGCGCGCCCACCGGCACCGCCTGCGCGCGGCCCGCGGCGATGATGCCGATGCCGGCCAGCGCCAGCGCGCCGCCGGCGAGCCGGGCCGGCTGCGGGCGCTCGCCGAGCAGCAGCACCGCGAGCGCGACGGTGAACACCGCCTGCAACTGCAGGATGAGCGACGCCAGGCCGGCCGGCACGCCCATGTCCATGCCGAGGAACAGCAGCCCGAACTGTCCGGCGGACAGGAAGACGCCGACCGCGATCACGTAGCGGACCGGGACGCCCGGCCGGGGGACGAACGGCAGCGCGAGCGCCACCAGCGCGAAGCGCAGCGCGGCGAAGAGCAGCGGCGGGAAGTGCTGCAGGCCGACGTGGATGACGACGAAGTTCACGCCCCAGACGACGGCGACGGCGATGGCGGCGGCGGCGTGGCGTCGGGGCATGGGAGGGAGCGTGACGGCTGCGAAGGCAAAGATCGATTGAAGTCATTGGACTTGACTCGTAAGATTCGCTTCATGGTCGACATCAGGCGGCTCCGGACCCTCCGCGCGCTGGCCGACCACGGCACGCTCGCCGCCGCCGCCGACGCGCTGCACCTCACGCCGTCCGCGGTGTCGCAGCAGCTCGCGGCGCTCGAGCGCGAGGCCGGCCACCGGCTGCTCGAGCCCGCCGGTCGCAGCGTCCGGCTGACGCCCGCCGCGCACGTGCTGCTCGGGCACGCGGACTCGCTGTTCGCGCAGCTCGAGCGCCTCGAGGGCGACCTCGCCGCGCAGGCCGAGGAGCCGCGCGGGGAGGTGCGCGTGGCCGGCTTCCCGACGGCGCTCGTCGGGCTGGTCGCGCCGGCGGCGCGCGCCCTGCGGGCCGCGGCGCCCGGCGTGTCGCTGCGGCTCCTCGAGCTGGAGACGCCCGAGGCCGTGGCCGCGCTGGCGGCCCGCGACGTCGACGCGATCCTCGGCATGGAGTGCTCGGCGGCGCCCCATCCCGGCGACACCCGCTACCACCGCGAGGAGCTGCTCGGCGACGAGCTGGACGCCGCGCTGCCCGCCGGGCACCCGCTGGCGGGCCGGCCGCGCATCGACCTCGCCGCGCTCGCGCAGGAGCGGTGGGTGGCGCCGCCGATCGGCTGGTCGTGCGACGAGGTGCTGCACGCCGGCTGCAACGCCGCCGGCTTCACGCCGCGGATCGACCATCGCGCGGGCGACTGGCAGGCGGTCCTGGCGCTCATCGCGGCCGAGCTGGGCGTCTCGCTGGTCCCGCGCCTCGCGCAGCAGGCCCCGCCGTCCGGCGTGGTGATCGTCCCGCTGGAGGGCACGCCGCCGCGCCGGCACGTGTTCGCCGCCTGCCGCGCGGGCGCCGAGGCCGCGCCGGCGATGCGCGCGCTCCTCGACGCGCTCGGCGAGGCCGCCCGCGGCCGCGCCCGGCTCAGCGTCGCCGCGTGAGTGCGCCCCGCGACCTCGCCGCCCGCCGCGAGATGTCCGGCCGCCGCGAGATCGACGCGTTCGTCTTCGACCTCGACGGGGTCCTCGTGGACTCCGAGCAGGTGTGGGACTCCGCCCGTCGCGACGTGGTCGCCGCGCACGGCGGCACGTGGACCGAGACGGCCACGCGCGACATGCTCGGCATGAGCGCGCCGGAGTGGTCGCGCTATGTCGTCGAGCGGCTCGGCGTGCGGCTCACGCCGGAAGAGGTCAACGCCGCCGTCGTGGCGGCGATGCTCGCCCGCTATCGCGAGGCGCTGCCGCTCCTGCCCGGGGCGCGCGAGGCGGTCGAGCGACTCGCCGGCCGCTGGCCGCTCGGGCTGGCGTCCTCCTCGAACCGCGAGGTGATCGACCTCGTGCTCGACCGCATGGGGGTCGCCGGACGCTTCGCGGCGACTGTCTCCTCCGAGGAGGTCGCCCGCGGCAAGCCGGCGCCCGACGTCTACCTGGAGGCCGTCCGCAGGCTGGGCGCCGATCCCGCGCGCTGCGCGGCGGTGGAGGACTCCGAGAACGGCATCCGCTCCGCGCACGCCGCCGGCCTGCGCGTGCTCGCGATCCCGAACCCGCACTTCCCGCCAGAGCAAAGCGCCCTCGCGCTGGCGGACGCGGTGCTGCCCGACCTGAACGCGCTGACGCCCGAGGCCGTGCTCAGCCCGTGAGCACCAGCAGCGCGACGTCGTCGCCGCAGCGGTTGCCGGGCGCGTCGAGCGTGCGCTCGACGAGGCGCTCGGCGATCGCGTGGGCGCCGAGGCCGGCGCAATCGGCCAGCAGGTCGCGCAGGCGGTCGGCGCCGAGGAGCCGGCCGGACGGCGTGCGCAGCTCGATCAGCCCGTCGGTGAAGAGGATGAGCGCATCGCCATCCTGCAGCTGCACGACGGTCTCGTGCAGCTCGGGACGCTCGACGGCGCCGAGCAGCGTGCCCGGCTGCCCGACCGCCTCCACGGCGCCCGACGCGCGCAGCACGAGCGGCTGCGGGTGCCCGGCAAGCGTCAGCGTCAGCCGCCCGCCCTGCTCGAGCACGCCGTAGGCGGCCGTGCAGAAGTCGTGGGCGGGGCGGTCGCGGAGCAGCTCCTCGTTGAGGATCGCCAGCGCGGCCGCCACGCCGCGCTCGTAGCGCGCGGCCGCCCGCAGGGTGTGGCGGATCAGGCCGGTGAGCGCCGCGGCGTCGACGCCCTTGCCGCAGACGTCGCCGATCAGCACCGCCCAGCGCCCGTCGCCGAGCTCGAACGCGTCGTAGAAGTCGCCGCCGACCTCGGGCGCCTCGGCGGCGGCGCGGTAGACGACCGCCACCTCCACGCCCTCCGGCGCCGACACCGACGGCGGCAGCAGGCCGCGCTGGAGCGTCTCGGCGATGTGCCGCGCGGTTCGCTCGGCCTCCTCGGCCTCCACGCGCGCGAGGCGCTCGGCGCTCAGCAGCCGCTCGCGCTCGCGCTCCGCCGCCCGGCGGCCGGAGATGTCGCGCAGCCAGCCCGCGAACAGCAGCTGCGGGCGCAGGCGCGTGATGGTCAGCTCGACCGGGATCTCGCTGCCGTCGGCGCACAGCGCCGGCAGCTCGACGTGGCGGTCGAGGATCGCGCCCTCGCCGGTCTGCACGCAGCGCGCCAGGCCGCTGCGGTGGCTCGCGCGCAGGCGCTCGGGGATCAGCACCTCGGCGAGCTCGCGGCCCACGACGTCGTCGCGCCTGTGCCCGAACGTCGTCTCCGCGGCCGGATTGAAGTCGCGGATGCGCCCGTGCGCGTCCATCAGCACGATGCAGTCCAGCGCGCCGCGGACGATCGCGGCGGCATGCGCCTCGGCGTCGCGCAGCCGGCGCTCGACGCGCCGGCGCTCGACGTACTGGCCCACCTGGCGGCCGGCGGTGCGCATCGCCTCGAGCGCCTCTTGGTCGGGCTCGCGGACGTCGCGGGCGAAGAACTCCAGCGCGCCGAGCACGCCCTGGTCGCCGTAGATCGGCAGCGCCACGCCGGCTCGCAGCCCGAGCGCGGCGGCGAGGTCCGCGCGGGGGAAGTTGGCGTCCATCGTGAGGTCCGAGACCCACGCGGGCTCGCCGCTGGCCCACACGCGGCCGGGCAGCCCGAGGCCGCGCGGGAACGTCAGCGCCCGCGACTGCTCGACGAACGCCTCGAGCTCCGCCGACTCGGTCCAGCCGTCCGTGAACTCGAGGACGCGGCCCTCGTCGTCGGCGAGCCACATCGCGCCCGCGCTCCAGCCGAACGCGAGCCCGATCGCCTCCAGCAGCGCTCCCGCGGCCCGCTCGACCGACGTCGCCTCGGCGAGGAGCTTGACCAGCGCGAAGTGCGGCAGCCGTGCCGGCGCGGGCGTAGTCACCCGCGTGAGACTACGCCTTCGCGAAGGCCTGCTCGCGGGTTCCGTGCAGCGTGAAGCGCTGCGCCGTGCCGGTGATCTCCAGCAGCCTCCGGACCGGCCCGTCGGGCACCACGACGTGCAGGCGCTTGCCGCACGCCTCGATCTCCTTGGCCGCGCGCAGGATGGTCCCGAGCGCGCTGGAGTCGATGAAGTCCACCGCGTTGAGGTCGAGCACGACCGCGAGCTGGGGGCCGGCCGCCGACATCGCGAAGATGGCGCTCATCTCCGAGGTGGAGGCGAGGTCCAGCTCTCCGGCCGCCACGATCAGGTGGCTGCCGTCGACGGGATCGTGCTCGAGGGTGAACATGATGCGCACGCTACCTCAGCGGCGGGCGCGCATGCGACGGATCAGCCCGGGCGCCGCCATGGCCAGGTTCGGCAGGTCGCGGCGCGCGTTCGCGAGCGCGTCGAGCAGTCCGGCGGCCGCCAGCCCGCCGTGCAGCGCCGCGCCGTGGCCGACGAGCAGGTGCTCGGGGCGGTAGCTGCGCAGCGAGCCCGGCGGACCCAGACGGCGCAGGGGATGGAGGCCCGCGGGCCCCGATCCGACGGCGAAGCCCGGCGACGTGCCGATCGACTCCTGGACCACGAGCGCGCGCTGCTCGGGCCACCACATCGCCACCTCGCGCCAGAAGCGCCGCCAGTGCAGCGGCAGCAGCGAGAACGGGACGTCGGGCAACACCGCCGGCAGCTCGTGGTGGGGGACGCCCAGCCGCTTCGCCACGGCCGCGCAGTCGCGGCGGTGCCCGAGGAACAGCTGCAGCACGCCGGCCGGCTCGCCGAGCGCGCGCGCTCGATCGAGCGCGTCGCCGGCGTCGACCGGGTCGACGATCCACACGCGACCCTCGTGGGCGAGCGCGTGCGAGGCGCGCGAGAGGAACTCGTCGCCGACCCAGGTCAGCCCGAGCGGGTGCTCGTCATAGGCGGCGACGCGCATGGACGCATGGTGCCGGATGGAGCCGGCGCCGAGCGGGTACGGGGTCCTTCCATGTGAACTACTTTCAGGCAGATCGGCGACGGTGGGGGACTCGCCGCGGCTCTCCTGTGCTCGCCCGCCGAGGCCCACCACCCGCGCGCGGTGGCGTGCGGCGCCACGATCACCTCCAGCACG
>JBIOTP010000053.1:0-18401 GCA_044865965.1 Solirubrobacteraceae bacterium | reverse complement strand
CGGCGGGCATCCTCGGGCTCGGGAACGGCGGCCCGCGCCCACTCGCGGGCGGCGCGGTCGCCGGCCTCCGGGCGCCGGCCGCCGGCGAGCGCCGCGGCGACGATCGCGCCCGCCGAGGTCCCGAGCAGGTACTCGCAATCCCGGAAGTCGAGCCCTCCGCCCGCCTCGATGCCGCTCAGGACGCCGCGCATCCACGCCTCGCCGAGCGTTCCGCCGCCGCCGAGCACGAGCACGTCGGGCAGCTGGTCCAGACGCTGCATCAGCCGCAGGCTAGACGCACCGACGGGCTGCCCCCCGACTCCCGCTTCTCCGCCCCCACCGTAGCGTACGTGATAACGTACAAGCGTATGGCGACCACCGTCGATCCGGCCATCGGACCGCGGGTCAAGGCGCTGCGCGAGGCGATGGACCTCTCGCTGCGCGAGCTCGCCATCCGCTGCGGCGTCTCGGCGCCGATGCTCTCGCAGGTCGAGCGCGGCGAGACCAGCCCGACGCTGCACGTCGCCGCCCGGATCGCGGCGGGGCTCGAGCTGCGGCTGTCCCAGCTTCTGCGGCTGGACGAGGGCGGCTCGGTGTCGGTCGTGCGCCGCGGCGAGGGCCGCCGCGGAGGCGCGGGCGGGCACGCCTATGAGGTCCTGACGCCGCCGCTGCCCGGCCTGCGCGCCGAGCTGACCCGCCACAGCCTCGCGCCGGGCGCGCTCACCGGCGGCCCGGGCGACCCCCCGCGCCACGAGCCCGGCTCCCGCGAGACCGCGGTGATCGAGTCCGGCGCGGTCACGCTCCACGTGGACGGCGCCGAGCACACGCTCGCGGCCGGCGACTGCGTGACCTTCGACGCCGACCTGCCGCACCACTTCGCCAACCCCGGAAAGGAGGAGGCCGTCCTGCTGGCCATCGTGTCCGCCGGCCTGCGCCGCTCATGACCCCTACGACGCTCTTCGAGAAGATCTGGGCCGCCCACGAGATCGCGCCGGGGCTGATCTACATCGACCTCCATCTCGTCCACGAGGTCACCAGCGCCCAGGCGTTCGAGGGGCTGCGGCTCGCCGGGCGCGAGGTCCGTCGTCCCGACCGCACGCTGGCGACCGCCGATCACAACGTCCCGACTGACGGAACACCAGTGTCGGCGATGATCCGTGACGCACTGTCACGGCGGCAGGTCGAGGCGCTCGAGCGCAACTGTGACGAGTTCGGCATCCCGCTGTACTCGCTCGGCTCCGAGCGCCAGGGCATCGTCCACATCATCGGACCGGAGCTCGGTGTCACCCAGCCTGGGATGACGATCGTCTGCGGCGACTCACACACGGCCACCCACGGCGCCTTCGGAGCGCTCGCGTTCGGCATCGGCACGAGCGAGGTCGAGCACGTGCTGGCCACCCAGACCCTCGCCCAGCCGAAGCCGCGCAGCATGCGGATCAACTACACCGGCGCGCTCGGCCGCGGCGTCACGGCCAAGGACCTGATCCTTGGCACGATCGGCCAGATGGGCACCAACGGCGCCGCCGGCCACGCCGTCGAGTACGCCGGCGGCGTCATCGAGGGCCTCTCGATGGAGCAGCGCATGACGATCTGCAACATGACCATCGAGGGCGGCGGCCGCTCGGGCATGATCGCGCCGGATGACACGACGTTCGAGTGGATCGAGGGGCGCCCGGGCGCACCGGCCGGCTTCGACGCCGCGGTCGCCGAGTGGCGGGCGCTGCGCACCGACGACGGCGCGGCATTCGACAGTGAGATCGACGTCGACGCGGGCGCGCTGTCGCCGCTGGTCACATGGGGCACGAATCCCGGGCAGGTCGTCCCCGTCACAGAGGCGGTCCCTGATCCCGGCACCGACACGGACGAGCGCGCGCTCGCTTACATGGGGCTCGAGGCCGGCACGCCGATGGTCGAGCTGAAGCTGGACCGCGTGTTCATCGGCTCGTGCACGAACTCGCGCATCGGCGACCTGCGCGCCGCGGCCGAGATCGTCAAGGGCCGGCGGGTGGCGAGCACCGTCGACGCGATGGTCGTCCCCGGCTCCCAGCAGGTGCGCGCCCAGGCCGAGCGCGAGGGCCTCGACGAGGTCTTCCGCGCGGCCGGGTTCGACTGGCGGACGGCCGGCTGCTCGATGTGCCTGGGCATGAATCCGGACATCCTGCAGCCCGGCCAGCGCTGTGCGTCCACCTCCAACCGCAACTTCGAGGGCCGCCAGGGCCGCGGCGGCCGCACCCACCTCGTCTCCCCCCAGATGGCGGCCGCCGCCGCGATCGAGGGCCACTTCGTCGACATCCGGGACTGGAGCTAGCGATGGAGCCCGTGCGCGTGGTCAAGGGCGGCGTGACGGCGCTGCGCCGCGCCGACGTCGACACCGACCAGATCATCCCCAAGCAGTTCCTCAAGCGCATCGAGCGCACCGGCTTCGGCGAGTTCCTCTTCTACGACTGGGCGCAGGAGCCGGGCTGGAGTCTGCCGAAGAACCCGATCCTGGCCACCGGGGCGAACTTCGGCTGCGGCTCGAGCCGCGAGCACGCCCCCTGGGCGCTGCAGGACTACGGCTTCCAGGCGATCGTGGCCTCGAGCTTCGCCGACATCTTCTTCTCCAACTGCACGAAGATCGGCCTGCTGCCGGTCGTCCTGCCCGAGGAGGAGGTGCGCGCGCTCATGGACGCCGGCGAGGCCGAGGTCGACCTCGAGGCGCTCGAAGTCCGCTTCGACGGGCGCGCGGTGCCGTTCGAGCTCGAAGCCGACCGCCGCCACCGGCTGCTCAACGGCCTCGACGACATCGCGCTCACACTCCAGCAGGCGGATGCGATCGCGGCCTACGAGGCCGAGCGCGAGCGGCCCGGGCCCGTGACCCTGGAGCTCTGAGGCGATGCCCACGATCGTCCTGCTCCCCGGTGACGGGATCGGCCCCGAGGTCATGGCCGAGGCCGTACGCGTCCTGGACGCCGTCGCCGGCGACCTGACCTACGACACGCTGCTCGCCGGGGGCGCCTCGATCGACGTCCACGGCACCGCGCTCACCGACGAGGCGCTGGCCGCCTGCAAGGGCGCCGACGCCGTGCTGCTGGCCGCGATCGGCGGCCCGAAGTGGGACTCGACCGACCCGAACGCGGTCCGTCCGGAGCAGGGGCTCTTCCGGCTGCGCGGCGAGCTCGGCCTGTACGCCAACCTGCGCCCGGTCAAGCCGCGGCCGGCGCTCTACGACGCGTCGCCGCTCAAGCGCGAGGTGATCGAGCGCACCGACCTGCTGGTGGTGCGCGAGCTGACCGGCGGGCTGTACTTCGGCGACCGCGGCCGCGCCGGGGAGCGCGCCCACGACACCTGCGTCTACACGGTGCCGGAGATCGAGCGGATCGCCCGCACCGGCTTCGAGGCCGCCCGCTCGCGGGTGACGAGCGTCGACAAGGCGAACGTGCTCGAGACCTCGCGGCTGTGGCGGGAGGTGGTCAACCGCGTGCACGCGGAGGAGTTCCCGAACATCGAGCTCGAGCACATCCTCGTCGACGTCGCCGCGATGCGCCTGGTGGCCGCGCCGCGCCACTTCGACGTGCTCCTCACCGAGAACATGTTCGGCGACATCCTGTCCGACGAGGCGTCGATGCTGACCGGCTCGATCGGCATGCTGCCGTCCGCGTCGCTGGGCGCCGACGGCCCCGGCGTGTTCGAGCCGGTGCACGGCTCGGCGCCCGACATCGCCGGCCAGGGGATCGCCAATCCGCTCGCCATGATCCTGTCCGCCGCGATGATGCTGCGCCACGGACTCGGCCGGGAGGATGCGGCGGCTGCCGTAGAATCGGCCGTAGACCGGGCCCTGGAGGGGGGAGTTCGTCCCCGCGACCTGGGCGGCACCGCGACCACCGCCGAGACGACCGAGGCGGTCCTGGAGGAGCTGAAGTGAGCCACCAAGGTGACCTGATCTGGATGAACGGGGAGCTCGTCGCGCATCAAGACGCGAAGGTCAGTGTGCTCACGCACGCGCTCCACTACGGGACCGGCGTGTTCGAGGGGGTCCGGGCCTACGAGACGCCGCGCGGCACCGCGATCTTCCGCCACGGCGACCACATCGACCGCTTATTCCGCTCGTCGGCGATGTACTTCATGGACATCCCGTACTCCAAGGAGGAGATCCGGGCCGCGACCCACGAGACGATCCTCCGCAACGGCTTCAAGTCCTGCTACATCCGCCCGCTCGTGTTCCGCGGCGCCGGCCCGATGGGCCTCTACCCGCTCGACTGCCCGGTCGAGGTCATGATCGCCGTCTGGGAGTGGGGCACCTACCTCGGCGACGAGGGCAAGCAGCGCGGCGTGCGGGCGAAGGTCGTGTCGTGGCGGCGGATCGGCTCGGACGTGCTGATCCCGTCGGCGAAGGCGACCGGCCAGTACCTCAACTCGGTGCTGGCGAAGGTCGAGGCCGACAAGGCGGGCTACGAGGAGGGCATCCTGCTCGACGGCCGCGGCTTCGTGTGCGAGGGGACGGGCGAGAACCTGTTCATGATCCGCGACGGGAAGATCGCGACGCCGGGCTTCGCGAACGACATCCTGGGCGGCATCAACCGCCTGTCGGCGATCCAGATCGCGCGCGACTTCGGCTACGAGATCGTGGAGCGCGACATCGCCCGCGGCGAGCTCTACACGGCGGACGAGATCTTCATGACGGGGACGGCGGCCGAGCTGACGCCGATCCGCGAGATCGACGACCACCCGGTCGGCACGGGCGAGCCGGGCCCGATCACGCGCGAGATCCAGGCGGAGTTCGAGGACGCGCTGCACGGCCGCTCCGAGCGCTACGCGGAGTGGCTGGACGTGGTGCAGGCTCCCGCGGTGGGCGCGACGACCTCGACGGGTTCGACAGAGACGATCGCGGCTTCGGGCGCACGCGGAGCAGGGTGACCGAGGTCCTCGTCTACGACACGACCCTGCGCGACGGGATGCAGGGTCAGGGCATGTCGCTGTCCGTCGAGGAGAAGGTGCGCGTGGCGCACATCCTCGACGAGCTCGGCATGCCGATGATCGAGGCGGGGTTCCCGACCTCGAACCCGAAGGAGATGGAGCTCTTTCGGCTGCTCGAGGGCGCCGGGCTGCGCGCCGACGTCTGCGGCTTCGGGATGACCCGCCGGCGCGACGCGCGCGCCGAGGACGACGCAGCGCTGCGCGTGCTCGCCGACTGCTTCGCGCCGGTGTGCACGCTCGTCGGCAAGACCTGGCAGTTGCACCTGGACAAGGTCGTGCGCGTGGATCCGGACGAGAACCTGCGCATGATCGCCGACTCGGTCGCGTTCCTGAGCGCCCAGGGCAAGCGCGTGGTCTACGACGCCGAGCACTTCTTCGACGGCTGGCGCGACGATCGCTCGTACGCCGTGCGCTGCCTGCGGGCGGCGCTCGAGGCGGGCGCCGAGTGGGTCGTGCTGTGCGACACCAACGGCGCCTCGCTGCCGGACCAGATCGCCGAGGCGACCGCGGACGCCCGCGCCGGGATAGGCGACGCCCGCGTCGGCATCCACTGCCACAACGACGCCGAGTGCGCGGTCGCCAACACGCTGGCGGCGGTGCGGGTCGGCGCGACGATGGTGCAGGGCACGATGAACGGCTACGGCGAGCGCTGCGGCAACGCGAACCTCGTCTCGATCGTGCCGAACCTGCAGCTGAAGATGGGTCATCGGTGCCTGCCCCGCCTCGAGGGGCTGACGGAGGCATCGCACCTGATCGCCGATCTGCTCAACCTGCCGCCGAACCCCGATCAGCCCTACGTGGGCCGCAACGCGTTCGCCCACAAGGGTGGGATGCATGCGGCGGGCGTGAACGCCGACCCCGCGACGTTCGAGCACGTCGACCCGGCGGCGGTCGGCAACGCCCGCGAGGTGCTGGTCTCCGAGCTGGCCGGCAAGGGCACGGTGATCGCCCACGCCGGCGGCAACCTCGATGACGCGACCGCCACGCGGGTCGTCGAGCGGGTGAAGGAGCTCGAGCACCGCGGCTTCCAGTTCGAGGCCGCCGACGGCTCGTTCGACCTGCTGATCCGGCGCGAGACGGGCGACTACGAGCCGCTGTTCCGGCTCGAGTCCTGGCGCGTGATCGCGGAGAAGCGCGAGGACGGCCGGGTCGAGACCGAGGCCACGATCAAGCTGTGGGTGGACGGCCAGCGCTACGTCCGCACCGCGGAGGGCAACGGCCCCGTCCACGCGCTCGACCGCGCGCTGCGCGCCGCGATCGCCGAGCGCTTCCCGCACCTGCGCGACATCAAGCTCGTCAACTACAAGGTCCGCATCCTCGACGAGTGGAAGGCGACCGGCGCGACGACGCGCGTGCTGCTCGACGCCTCCGACGGCGTCCAGACGTGGGGTGCGATCGGCGTCCACGAGAACGTCATCGAGGCGAGCTGGGACGCGCTCGTGGACTCGCTGGAGGCGGGGATGCTGCGGAGCCGGGTGATTACTTGATCCCGCTCGCCCGCCCGGTCGTCGCCGAGGAGGAGGAGCTCGCCCTCGTCGAGGTCCTGCGGTCCGGCTGCCTCTCGCTCGGCCCGTTCCTGCGCCTGTTCGAACAGACGTTCGCCGCGCGCGTCGGTGCGCGCCAGGCGAGCGCGGTGTCGTCGGGCACGGCGGCGCTGCACCTCGGGCTGCGGGCGATCGGCGTGGAGGACGGCGACGAGGTGATCACGTCGCCGTTCTCGTTCGTGGCCTCGTCCAACGTGATCCTCTACGAGCGCGCCCGGCCGGTGTTCGTCGACATCGACCCGCGCACGCTGAACATCGATCCCGATGCGGCCGCCGCCGCGATCACGGGGCGCACCCGCGCGCTGCTCCCGGTGCACATCTTCGGCTACCCGGCCGACGTGCCCGCGCTGGAGCGCCACGGGCTGCCGATCGTCGAGGACGCCTGCCAGGCGCTCGGGGCGGTGCACGCCGACGGCACGCCGGTGGGCGGCCGCGGCCATCCCGCCGCGTTCGGCTTCTACGCGAACAAGCAGCTCACCACGGGCGAGGGCGGGATGCTCACCATGGGCTCGCGCCGGCACAAGCAGCGCGTGGACTCCGAGCGCAACCAGGGCCGGGCGCCCGACATGGGCTGGCTCGATCACGACCGGCTCGGCTTCAACTACCGCCTGACGGAGCTGGCGTGCGCGCTCGGCGTCATCCAGCTCGACCGGCTCGACGGCATGCTGGCCGACCGGGCGCGGGTGGCCGGGTGGTACCGCGAGGCGCTGGCCGGCATGGAGGGGCTCGAGCTGCCCTGCCCGGACGCGGACGGCGACGTGCGGGGCTGGTTCGTGTTCGTGATCCAGCTTCCGCACGGCACCGACCGCGACGAGACGATCTTGGCCTTGGCGGCGCGCGGCGTGCAGTCCAAGCCCTACCTGCCGGCGATCCACCTCATGTCGTTCTACCGCGAGCGGCTCGGCCATCGGGAGGGCGAGTTCCCGGTCTGCGAGGACGTCGCCGCCCGCTCGATCGCGCTGCCGTTCTTCCCGGCGCTGAGCGAGGGCGAGGTGGCGCAGGTGGCCGAGGCGCTGGGCGCCGTGCTCGGGCTGCCGGTGGCCTGAGGGTCCGGCCGCGCGGCCGGGCCCTCAGAGCCTCGTGTCAGACCCCTCCGCGGTTGGAGCCGCGCCGCTTCGGCGTGCACGTCAGGTAGGCGCGCCGGCCCTTCAGCGTGCGGCCGTCCATCGTCTGGATCTCGATCGCGACGACGAAGCGCCCCGTGGGCAGGCCGCGCAGGTCGACCTGCGAGCGCCAGCGGGCGTGGATCTTGCTCACCGCCACGCTGCGGCCGTTCACCTTCACCTTCGCCTTCTTGATCTTGATGCCCTTGGGCTCCTTCAGCCGGATCTGGAAGTTGCGGCGGCTGATGCACTGCCGTGCCGGCGGCAGTCCGAACGCGGTCGCGACCTGCTGCGGCGTGGCGTTCTGGAGCGGCGGGGTCGGCTTCGGCGTGGGCGTCGGCGTCGGGGTGGGCGACGCCGGGAGCGGAGGCGGCGGCGGCGTGACCGCGGCGCTGGTCGCGGTCGCGGCGCCGCCCTGGTTGGAGCCGGTCACGCGGCAGGTGATCTGGTGGCCCGCGTCGGCCGCGGTCAGGTCATAGGTGCGGCCGGTCGCGCCCGGGATCGGCACGCCGTCGCGCAGCCACTCGAACGTGACGGTCGGCGCCGGCGCGCCGGTCCAGGTGCCGGGGTCGCAGGTCAGCGTCTGGCCCGTCGCGGGCGTGCCGGAGATCGCCGGCCGCGCCGTGTTCTGCGGCGCCACCGCGGGGACGTTGCGCGGCGCGCTCGTCGCGGTCGCGCTTCCGCCCGCGTTCGTGCCGGTCACGCGGCAGGCGATCTGGTGCGTCGCGTCGGCGGCGGCCAGCACGTACGTCTGGCCGGTGGCGCCGCCGATCGCCGTGCCGTCGCGCAGCCACTCGAACGCGAACGTCGGGTTGTTGTCCCAGCTGCCCGGGTTGCACGTGACGGTCTGGCCGACCTGGACGGTGCCGACGACCTGCGGCGTGCCGGGCACGGGCGCGTCCGGCCCGATGACCGCGAGGCGCACGCCGAACGGCGTCGCCGTCGGGTACTGCGCCACGTAGTGCTTGACCTGCGAGATGTCAGCGCCGGTCAGCGTCGCGAACGTGCCGGTGCGCGCGGCGGACGTGACGATCGGGAACGTGTCGGTCACCGCCGGGTCGAAGCCGTTGGCGCTGACGATCGCCAGCGTGCCACCGAGCGTCGCCGCACCGGTCACCACGAGCTGGTCGAACTCCGTGGCGGCCGTGAGCCCCGCGACGTCCACCTGCAGGGTGCCGTTGGCATGCTGCGCGTAGGTGCCGTTGACGGTCAGCCGGCCGGGCGAGTTGCCGGGCCGGACGGTGCCGGACTGGTTGGCGACGTTGCCGTTCACCTGGCCGTTGCCGTCGAGCACGCCGGCCGCCGTCAGCGTCACCGGGCCGCCCACCGTCCCGTTCGCGGTGAGGGTCCCGCCGGAGATCGCGTGTGATGTGGCGGTCAGCGCCCCGTCGATCGTGGTTGTGCCGCCGGACTGGCTGTGCGCCCCGCCGATCGCGAGCGTCTCGCCCGGCTGCACGGCGGTCTGGCCCGACGACTGCGTCAGCGTGCCGCTGAGCGTCAGCGTGCCCGTCGTCGGGCTCACGGCGCCGCCTTCGTTGCTGATCGCCCCGCCGGCGGTGCCGGTCCCGCCGAGCGTGCCGCCCGGCTGCAGCGTGAGCCCGCCGCCGAAGTCGAGCGTCTGGCCCGTCCCGGGGGCGACGGTGCCGGCGTTGACCGTGCTCGTGGAGATCGTCGTGGTCCCGGCGCTGCTTCGCTGCAGGCTCCCGCCGGTGAGGATCTGGATCTGGCTGCCGCCGCTGTTGCAGTCGAAGTTGGCGGCGCCGGGGGCGATCGTGAGCGTGTGGTCGAGGCGCAGGACGGCGCCGCTGAGCAGGCAGAAGCTGCCGGCGCTGAAGGTGGCGTCGACCTGCGGGGCGAGGACCGTGTTGTCCTCGATGCGCAGCTGGCCGGCGGCGTTCTTGGCGAAGCTGCCGGTCACGGTCGCGATGTGGCCGCCGATCAGCGTGCCGGTGCCCACGGTCAGGGCGCCGATGGTGCGGTTGCGGGCGCCGCCGAAGACGCCGCCGCTGAGGCTGAGGGTCGGGATCGTGGTGGCTGGGGCGGCGCCGTTGAGCTGCAGGTTGGCGCCGCTGTCGAGGGCCAGCGGCCCCGACGGATCGAGCGTGGCGCCCTGCGGCATCGTGACCGCGGCGGTCATCCGCGTGGTGCCGGCGCCGGTGATCCGCCCGGTCGCGGCCAGCGTGCGCGCTCCGGCGAACGCCATCTCGGTGCCCGTGCCGGCCACGAAGATCCCGGTGTCGACGCCCGGCCCGGCGCTCAGCGACAGGGTCCCCTGGCTGGTTTCGACGGTGCACCGGCCGCCGGCAGCGCCCAGAACGCGACGATCAGCGCGGCGAGGGCGAGTGGGGCCTTCCATGGCACGCGTAGCGACATCCTGTCCTCCTTGACTGAACTTTCAGCTCACTCTCATGGCGCCCTCGGGGCCCGTGTCACTGAACGGATGGACGGTTCGGCCCGAAAACGGGCGTTACTGTCCTGAGGTTTAGTTCTTGAAGTAGCCCACGAATCCCGGCCCGCCGATCGCGCGAGCGGTGCGCTCGTCGGGCGCGTGGCGGACCTCGCGCTCGCGGAATCCGTAGGCGGAATAGAGCGCGCGGGCGGGCCGGTTGGCGAGCCCGGTGTCCAGCGCGATGCCGCGCAGGCCGGCGCGCGAGGCCTCCCGCTCGGCGTCCTCCAGCAGCCGGCGCGCGATCCCCTGGCGGCGCCAGGCGGGGTCGACCGCAAGGGCGTCGACGTAGTAGGCCGTTGCCGGCGGGTGGGGGGAGACGAGGCCGGCCGCGCGCAGGTGGCGCAGCGTCCGCGGCCACAGCCACGGGGGCAGGCGGGGCAGGGTCAGCCGCACGAAACGGCGCGCGAGCCGGTCGCCGTCGGGCACCGGGAAGGCGGCGATGATGCCGACGAGCGCGCCGCCGACCTCCGCCACGCGGCAGACCTCGTAGCTCGCGGCGTGCCCGCGGCGCGGGAAGACGGCCGCGATCAGCGCCCGCGCCCGCGCTCCGCCGCCCGCGTAGACGTCGTAATAGGGACGCGCCGACTCGTACAGCAGGGGTGCGGCGGCGTCGTCGGGGCGCGCGGGGCGGACGGTCACCTCCATCGTCAGGCATGATGACCGGCGGTGTCGCGCTTCTCGCAGCCGCAGGATCCGGTCTTCCAGGCCCTGAACACGTCGATCGGCTTCGACTGGCGGCTCGGTCCCTACGACGTCGAGCAGTCCCGCGCGCACGCGCGCATGCTCGCCGCCACCAAGATCATCAGCGAGGCCGACCGCGACGCGCTGCTGGGCGGCCTCGACCGCGTCGCGGCGGAGCTCGACGCCGGCGACTTCCCGTTCCAGGAGGCCGACGAGGACATCCACATGGCGGTCGAGCGCCGGCTGACGGAGATCGTCGGCGCGGTCGGCGGGCGGCTGCACACGGCGCGCTCGCGCAACGACCAGGTCGCCACCGACATGGCGATGTTCACGCGCGCGCACGCGCTCCGCACGCTCGAGGGGCTGCAAGACCTCCAGGCGGTGATCCTGGGCGTGGCGGACGCGCACCTGGACTGGGCGATGCCCGGCTACACCCACCTCCAGCGCGCCCAGCCGGTGTACCTCTCGCACCACCTGCTCGCCTACTTCTGGATGTTCCGGCGCGACGCGCGGCGCTTCGAGACCGTCCTCGGCTCGACGACCGAGCTGCCGCTCGGCGCGGGAGCGCTCGCGGGGGTGAACTTCCCCACCGATCGCGGGCTGCTGGCGCAGGAGCTCGGGTTCGCGGCGGTGGCTCCCAACTCGATCGACGCCGTCTCGAACCGCGACTTCGTGCTGGACTTCCTCGCCGCCGCGGCCACCTGCGCCACCCATCTCTCCCGGCTGGGGGCCGAGATCGTGCTGTGGTCCTCGGAGGAGTTCGGCTTCTGCGAGGTGTCGGACGCGTGGGCGTCGGGCAGCTCGATCATGCCGCAGAAGAAGAACCCGGACGCCGCGGAGCTCCTGCGCGCCAAGGCGCCGCGCGTGGTGGCGCGGTTGGCGGCGCTGCACGGCGTCTTCCACGGCCTCCCGCTGACCTACAACAAGGACATGCAGGAGGACAAGGAGCACCTGTTCGACGCGGTCGACACCCTGGATCTCTGCCTGCAGGCGGCGCGTGGGATGCTGTCCGGGATCACGTTCGACCGCGAGCGGCTGGCGGCGGCGGCCGCCGACGAGCTGATCGCCGCGACCGACGTCGCCGACCTGCTCGTGCGGCGCGGGGTGCCGTTCCGGCAGTCGCACGGCATCGTGGCCGGCCTCGTGCGCGAGGCGCTGGCATCCGGAAGGTCGCTCTCCCAGCTCTCGCGCGAGGAGCTCGAGCGCCATTCCGTGGCGCTCGACGACGAGTACTACGCGGTGCTCGCCCAGGGCTCGTGGCTCGAGTCCAAGGTGAGCGAGGGCGGGACGGCGCTGGACCGCGTGCGCGAGCAGCTCGCCCACGCGCGCGCCGAGCTGGACGGCCAGACCGCGTGACGTGGCCGTTGCCCGCCGGCTTCTACGCCCGGCCGGTGCTCGAGGTGGCGCCCGACCTGCTCGGCTGCGTGGTCTCGCACGGCGAGACGGCCGGCGTGATCGTGGAGGCCGAGGCCTACCACTACTCCGAGCCCGCCTGCCACGCGTTCGTCGGCGTGACCGAGCGCACCGGCGTCCTGCACGGTCCGCCCGGCACGGCCTACGTCTACCGCTCCTACGGCATCCACGCGCTCCTGAACGCGGTCTGCGAGCCCGAGGGGGTGGGCGCGGCGGTGCTGATCCGGGCGCTGCAGCCGCTGTCGGGCCTGGAGGAGATGCGGGCGCGCCGCGGCCTGCGGCGCGCCGAGGACCTGTGCTCGGGCCCGGGCAAGCTCACCCAGGCGCTCGACATCGAGCTCGAGCACAACGGCACGGACCTCGTGGCCGGCCCCGTCCGGATCCTGGGGCCGCCGCCGGGCTGGGAGCGGGTCTCGGCGGTCGTCGGCCCGCGGGTCGGGATCACCAAGGCGGCCGACCTCCCGTGGCGCTTCTGCGCCGCCGGCTCGCGCAGCGTCTCCCGGCCGTGGCCGCCGGGGCTGCTTGACGTAGGCTCCCGCCCGGCCAGGCGAGCGACTGGGAGGACGAGATGAGCGAGCGCGACGGATACGACAGCGGCATCCCCTGCTGGATCGACCACTCCTCCAAGGACCCCGAGAGCGCGGTGAGGTTCTACGGCGAGCTGTTCGGCTGGGCGACCGAGGACCAGATGCCGCCCGAGGCCCCGGGCAACTACTTCATGTGCCGGCTGCGCGGGCGCGACGTCGCGGCGATCGGCTCCCAGATGGACGAGTCCAGCCCGCCCTCGTGGAACACCTATATCGCCGTCGACAGCGCCGACGACGCGGCGTCCAAGGTCAAGGACGCCGGCGGGCAGGTGTTCGCGGAGCCGTTCGACGTCTTCGATGCCGGGCGGATGGCGGTGCTCGCCGACCCGGCGGGCGCGGTGTTCCAGGTCTGGCAGGCCGGTCAGCACAAGGGCGCAGGGCTCGTCAACGAGCCGGGCGCGCTCGCCTGGAACGAGCTCACGACGCGCGACCCGGAGAGCTCGAAGGAGTTCTACGGCAAGGTGTTCGGCTGGCAGACGAGCGAGATGGCGTCCGAAGGCCCCCCGTACACGATCTGGCACAACGCGGGCGTCGAGGTGACCCAGGGGACGGGGATGGCGGGCATGATGCCGATGGTCGGCGACCAGTGGCCGGCCGATCTGCCCTCCCACTGGATGGTCTACTTCGCCGTCGACGACACCGACGCCACCGTCGACCGCTGCCAGCAGCTCGGCGGCAAGGTGTCCCAGCCCGGGTTCGACACCCCCGCGGGCCGGATCGCCCTGCTCAACGACCCGCTGGGCGCGGTCTTCTCGGTGATCAAGCTCGTGGAGATGTAGCGCGCTTTCGGGGCCGACGGCGCCGCGCGTGCGGCGCCGCCGGCCGCCCCTTGCCGCGGGCGAACGGCGGGCAGCGAGGAGGGAGTCCGGTCTTGCCTCGGGGGTGTGCGTCGCTTTTCTTCGACAGGATCGAAGTTAAGCGACACACACCCCCGATAGTGGCGCGCAAACGCTCGCGCGATCGCCGTGCCGGCCGCGTCCTGTCCCCCTCCTCAATGCCCGCCGTTCGTTGGCGGCGCGCCAACGCCGACCAGCCGCGTCCCTCCTCAATGCGCGCCAACACCCGTGTGCGCATTTACCGGTGTCAGCCAGTCCCGGGCGCGGCACCAGGCGCATCCCCGCCGGTCCCGCCTCCGCCGGTACCCGGCGGGCCCGTCCCGCCGGCGCCCGTGTCACCGCCACCGGTCCCACCGGTGTCACCGCCCCCGGCAGCCGGCGGCTCACCGGTCCCCCCGCCGCCCGTGCCGGTATCCCCGCCGGTGTCACCGCCGCCGGTATCGCCACCGGTCCCGGTCCCACCCGTGCCGGGCGTCGCCGTGGCGGTCGGCGCCGTCGTCGCGCCCGGGGCGGGGGCTACGGACGCCGGCGGCGACACGCCGGGCACGCCCTCCTCGGGCAGCTTGGGCTTCGGCAGCGGGTCGATCTCGAGGAGCGACTCCACGAACGTCTTCCAGATCCCGGCCGGGAACGTGCCGCCGGCGACGGGCTTGCCCTGGAACTCGGTCTTCATCGGCTTGAACTCGTTCGGGTAGCCGACCCAGACGGCGACCGTGTACTCCTTCGTCCAGCCCACGAACCACGCGTCGCCATAGTCCTCGGTCGTGCCGGTCTTGCCCGCGATCACGACGTTCGGGATCTGCGCGCGCGTCGCGGTGCCGTTCTTGACCACGGTCTGCAGCAGCGAGGTCACGGTGCTCGCCACCTGCGGCGACAGCACCTTCTTCGTGCGCGTCCGGTTGATCGCCCTCTCGCCGTCGGGCAGCTCCAGAGCGTCGTCCTCCTTGACGTCGCCGCGGTAGATCCCCTGGATGCCGACCGGGCCCGGCACGCGCAGCCCGCGCGGCCTCCCCGGCGAGAGCGTGCCGTAGACGAGCTTGCCGCCGCTGGCGAACGTCTCGTAGGCGTGCGCCATGTCCAGCGGCGTCACGCCGCGCTTGAGGCCCCCGAGCGCCATGGCGAAGTTGCTCGACACCGGGGTGCGGATGCCCATCTTGCGCGCCAGCCGCGCGATCCGCTTGGGCTTGGCCCGCATGCCCACCTGCACGTACACGGCGTTGTCCGAGTACGTCGTGGCCGTCGCGAGCGTGCGGACCCCGCCGTAGGCGTTCTCGTAGTTGTTGACCGTGAACCTCTCGCCGCCCTTGAGGATGTACGTCTTCTTGGCCGACGTCCACGTGGACTGGGGCGAGATCCCCTGGGTGAGCGCTTCGGCGAGCACGAACGGCTTGAACGCCGAGCCGGGCTGGCGCTGGCCCTGCGTCGCGAGGTTGAACGCCGAGACCTTGTAGTCGTCGCCGCCGACCATCGCGCGCACCTCGCCGTCCTTGTTGTGGATCGCCACCAGCGACGCCCGCGGCCCGCCGGTGCCGGACGGCCCGAGCCACGCCTTGATCGCGCTCTCGGCCGCCGCCTGCATCCGCGGGTCGATCGTGGTCCGCACCTGCAGGCCGCCCTCGAACGCCAGCCGCGCGCCCTGCTGGCCGCCGCCCAGCTTGTCGACGACCTGCTGCTTGATCCAGGACGTGAAGTAGGGGAACTCGGTGTCCTCGCGCGGCGCATCGAGGTCGTTCCGCGTGGGCAGCGCCTCCTGGCGCGCGGCGTCGAACTGCGACCGCGAGATGTACCCCTGCTGGAGCATCCGCAGCAGGACGAGGTCGCGCCGGCGCGTCGCCGCCGCCAGGTTCTGCGTCGGGTCGTAGGCGCTCGGCGAGGCCACCATGCCCGCCAGCAGCGCCGCCTCCTGCGGCTGCAGGACGGAGGCGCACCGGTTGCCCGGGCCGCCGCAGCCCGGGTGGTTGTACTTGAAGTACGTGCGCGCGGCCGACTCGATCCCGTACGCCCCGTTCCCGAAGTAGATCGTGTTGAGGTAGTTGCGCAGGATCCGCTCCTTGGACCACTTGCGCGTGAGGTGGTAGGCGAGGGCCGCCTCGCGCATCTTCTGGAACAGCGTGCGCTGGTTCTGCGCCGCCAGCGAGAGCTTGACGAACTGCTGCGGGATCGTGGAGGCGCCCTGGACGGCGCGCTTGTGGCTGATGTCCTGCACCGCGGCGCGCGCGATGCCGCGCAGGTCGACGCCGTCGTTGGTGTAGAAGCGCCGGTCTTCGATCGCGATGATCGCGTGCTTCATCACCGGGGCGATCTCCGACTCGCTCAGGTAGATCCGGCGCTGGTTGCCGGTCAGCGTGCCGATGCGGTGGCCGGCGTGGTCGAGCAGGACGGAGTTCTTGTGCGCCGGCTCCTCGAGCGCCGGGAGGTCCGACGCGACCGCCATCAGCATCCCGAACATCGTCGAGACGATCGCGAGCAGCGTGAGGCCCAGCAGGAGGGCGAGCATGCGCAGCTTGCGGATCCGGACCCGCTTGGGGCGCCGCGGCCGGCGGCCGAAGCGCCGTGTGCGCGGGAACGGGACCACCCGCGCGCCGTTGCCGTCGCGGGCCTCTTCGGCGGGGATCGTGGTCGTTGGCTCGTACTCGCTCATGACATGCGGCCCGACGCCCCGCCGGCACCGGTCGGCCCGGCAACCGCCGCCGGATCTGGGGCACTCTGACACGACGGAGCGACGACGAAGCAACGGGCAGACCACGCCCGTGAAGGCGACGGACTCTAGCATTGGCCCCCGGATGGACTCGACCGCGGAGTTCCTCGCCCGCAACGCCGTCGAATGCCTGCCGCAGGGCGGGCTCGAGGCGCGGCTCGGGCAGGACCGGCCGCTGCGGGTCAAGCTCGGGCTCGACCCCACCGCGAGCGACCTTCATCTCGGTCACACGGTGGTCCTGCAGAAGCTGCGCGAGTTCCAGGACGCCGGGCACACGGTGGTGCTGATCATCGGCGACTACACCGCGCGCGTCGGCGACCCGAGCGGGCGCTCGGCCACCCGCCCGGTGCTGTCGCCCGAGGAGATAGACGCGCATGGGCGCACGTACCAGGAGCAGGCGGCGAAGGTGCTCGCGACGGATGAGCGGTTGGAGCTCCGCTTCAACTCGGAGTGGCTCGACATGCCGATGGAGGACCTGTTCCGGCTCGTGCGGACCGTCACCATCGCTCAGCTGCTCGAGCGCGACGACTTCGCCAAGCGGATGGCGGCCGCGGAGCCGATCTCGGTCCTGGAGCTGCTCTATCCGGTGCTCCAGGGCTACGACTCGGTCGCCGTGCGCGCCGACGTCGAGCTCGGCGGCACCGACCAGACGTTCAACCTGCTGATGGGCCGCGCCGTGCAGACGGCGCACGGCCAGCCGCCGCAGGTCGTGCTCACGGTCCCGATCCTGCCGGGGATCGATGGCGTCCAGAAGATGTCGAAGTCCTACGGCAACCAGGTCGGGATCACGGAGCCGCCGGGCGAGATGTACGGCAAGACGCTGCGGATCCCGGACACGCTGCTGGAGCCGTGGTACGACCTCCTGCTGGGGGCGCCGGCGCCGGCCGATCTCGCCCCGCGCGACGCCAAGCGGGCGCTCGCGCGGGCGCTCGTGACGCGCTTCCACAGCGCCGAGGCCGCCGCGGAGGCGGAGGCCGCGTTCGACCGCGTGTTCATCTCGCACCAGGTCCCGGAGGACGTGCCGGAGGCGCAGGTGGCGGCGGACGGCGGCGTGGTGCACCTGCCCGAGGCGATCGCGTCCGTGTTCGGCGGCTCGCGCTCCGAGGCGCGCCGCAAGCTCGCCCAGGGCGGCGTGAAGCTCGACGGCGAGCCGCTCGCCGCCGATCCGCTGGACGTCCCCGCCGCCAGCCTCGACGGCCGCGTCCTGCAGCTCGGCCGGCGCCAGTTCGCCCGCCTACGGGTCTTTTAGTGGCCGTCCACACGGGGCTGCTCCGCCTGCGCACCGAGGGCGACGGCCACATCGTGGACCTCACGGAGGGCGTCCGGCGCGTCGTGGCGGCCTCCGACGTCGCGGACGGGGTCGTGTGCGTGTTCGTCACGGGGTCGACGGCCGCCGTCACGACGATGGAGCACGAGCCGGGCGGCGTCCAGGACCTGTGCGAGACGCTCGAGCGCCTGGTCCCCCGCGCGCCCGCGGGCGGCGGGGACTACGCGCACAACGTCCGCAACCACGACGACAACGCCCATTCGCACCTGCGCGCCTCGCTCCTCGGCCCCTCGGAGTCGATCCCGCTCGTCGCCGGCCGGCTCGTGCTCGGGACCTGGCAGCAGATCGTGCTGATCGACTTCGACGACCGGCCGCGCGACCGCGAGGTCCATGTGCAGGTCGTTGCATGAGGCGGCCGGGCTGGTATCGTTCCGCGCCGCCGTGGAGCCCGGCGCGCGGCGGTTTTGCTCGCTCGGCCGGGTGCGCTAGAATATTTTGCCCGCTCGGGGGCGATCGCTCCTGGGAGCGTCTGGGGAGGAGTCCCCTCCCTGCGAGGCGCGGCGGTCTTTGAAAACTCAACAGCATGCGCACCTGATGGCCTCCTTGCCATCGGTGTGCGTCCAGGTTCGTCATGCCGGCGGCGCGCTACCCGCGCCCGCACGGCATCAAGGAATCAAGCAGTACCCCGTCTAAGCGCCCGGGCCGCCCTCGTGTACGAGCGGCCCCTCGAGCGGCGCGAAGACGCTCTTCGTAAGCAGTTCTTCACGGAGAGTTTGATCCTGGCTCAGGACGAACGCTGGCGGCGTGCTTAACACATGCAAGTGGAGCGACGAACCAGGCTTCGGCCTGGGGCAAAGCCGCGAACGGGTGAGTAACACGTGGGTAACC
>JBIOTP010000052.1:0-2328 GCA_044865965.1 Solirubrobacteraceae bacterium | reverse complement strand
GCGCGCAGCGGCGGCAACCCGTTCTTCCTCGACGAATTGCTGCGCGAGGCGCATGAGGCCGGGAGTGGAGTCCAAGGGCCCCCGGCGGGGGTGCGCGACGTGGTCGCCCGCCGCCTCGCACGTCTCGACGACTCGACGCTGCGCGCGCTTGACGTCGCGGCCGTCTGCGGCCTCGAGTTCGACGTGTCCACCCTGGCCCGCGTGGATGACCGACCCGTCGTCGAGGTGCTCGAGGCGCTCGACGGAGCGATCGAGGCCGCGCTGGTCACCGCGACCGATCGGCGGGGGCGCTACGCGTTCGCGCATGCGCTCGTCGGCGAGACGATCGTCGCCGCTCTGCCGGCCTCCCGCCGCGCGCTGCTGCATCTGCAGGTCGCCGACGTGCTCGCGGATCGGCACGACGCGGGCGAGGTGGGCGCCGGCGAGGTCGTCCGTCACCTGCGCGGTGCCGGCGCGCTGGCCGGCGCCGAGCGCCTGGCGACGTGGGAGCTCGCCGCCGCCCGTGAGGCCTCCGCGGCGCTGGCCCACTCCGACGCGGCGGCGCACTACGAGGCGGCTCTCGCCGCGCCCGTCAAGGGCTCCGAGCGTGGGGAGATCCTGCTCGCGCTCGGCGACGCCCACGACCGCGCGGGCCGGCGCGGCCCGGCCCGCGCGGCATTCGCCGAAGCCGCCGAGCTGGGCCGCACGGCGGGCGACTCGGATCTGCTCGCGCGGGCGGCCCTCGGGCACGGCGGGGTGGCCGTGGTCATCGCCGCCGCCGATCGGGCGGCCGTGCGCCTGCTCGAGGAGGCGCTGGCGGCCACGCCGGCGGGCGACCCGGCGACGTCCGCGCGCCTGCACGCTCAGCTATCCGTCGAGCTGTACTACGCGGACCGCGCCCGCGCGCGCGAACTCAGCGCCCTCGCCGTGGAGCAGGCCCGGCGCGCCGGCGACGCCGTCGCTCTAGCGGCCGCTCTGAATGCCCGCCGCGTCGCGCTGTGGGCCCCGCAGCACGCCGGCGAGCGACTGGCTGCGGCGGACGACATGATCGCCGCCGCCGAGGCGGCCGGCGATCGCGAGGCCGTGCTGCAGGGACGCAACTGGCGCGTGGTCGACCTGCTCGAGCTCGGCCGCGTCCGCGAGGCGGCGGCGGAAATCGACGCGTACGAGGCGCTCGCCGATGCCGTCGCGCTTCCGCACTTTCGCTGGTACGTCCCCCTGTGGCGCGCCACGCTCGCGCTGCTCGCCGGCCGCTGGGGCGAGGCGCGCGAGCTGTCGGACCGGGCGCTCGCGCTCGGCGGCCAGGCCGACGACCCGAACGCCCCGCTCTTCGTCGGGATCCAGCGCCATACCAGCCTCTACGCCCAGCGGCGCGTCGGCGAACTGGATCGCGGGCGGCTCGTCGAGGGCGCCGCGGCCTCGCCGGCCGCCGCGGAGTGGCTCGTGAACCTGGCCTTGATCGACGCCGAGACCGGGGCGAGGGAGAACGCTCGCCGTCTGGTCCGCGAGCTCAGCCAGGAGGGCTTCGCGATGGACGCCAACTGGCACGGCGCCTGCATCCTGGCCGAGGCCGCCGTGCGCGTGGCCGACCGCGACGCGGGCGCGGCCCTGTACGCCCTGATCGAGCCGCACGCGCGGCTGTTCCCGGTCATCGCCCGCGCGGTCGGATGCCTCGGATCGGCCGAGCGCTACGTCGGTCGCCTCGCCGGTCTCCTCGGGCGCCACGACGAGGCCGTGACCCGTCTGCGCCGTGCGGCGACCGAGAACGACCGCGTCGGCGCCGGTCCCTACGCCGCCGCCGCTCTCCTGCACCTCGGCGAGGCGCTCGCGAACTCCGGGGAGCACGACTCGGCGCGCGACGTGCTCGAGCAGGCGGCGGCACGGGCGGACGCGCTCGACATGCCGGCGGTGGCCGCCGACGCCCGGCGACTGCTCGGCGCGACCGTCGCCTGACGGGAATCAGCAGAATCGCGCGGCCTCGCCGCGGGCTGCCTTTCGCAGGATCGTCGGGGGCGACACGGCGGCGCTGCGGGGTCGCGACCGTCCGAGACGCCGAGTAGCGGACGCGGTAGCTGTGCCGTGGGCACGCTCGCCTTGACGGCGAGCGAGTGCAGGTTTAGTCCGGCGGCGAGTCGCGAGGGCGCGGTCCCGCTCATGCGCATCGTCTCAACCCTTGGGGCGCGGGCCGATCGGCTCGCCGCCGATGCGCCGGCGGCGAGCCGCGCGGTTCAGTGCGCTGGGGCGGGGCCGCCGCGGGCGGGCTTCGCGGGCGCGGCCTGCGTGGCCCAGCCGGCGGCAAGGCCGGCGAGCCCGATCACCAGGTGGAGGACGTTGTCCTCGGTGTTGATC
>JBIOTP010000051.1:0-12212 GCA_044865965.1 Solirubrobacteraceae bacterium | reverse complement strand
CTGGGCACTCCCAGCTCCGCCTTCTTCGCCTCCACGTCCATGCCGTGCAGCTTGGCCAGGTTCTCGCCGAGGATCTTGCGCTTCGCCTGCTCGGTGAGCTGCGGGTAGCCGCGCTCCTCGACGATGTCACGCGGCAGCTCGAGGTTCCAGAACGCCTCGAGCGCCCACTGCGGGTGCCAGATCGGCGCCTCGCCGCCGTAGATGATCTTGTCCTCCCCGCACCACCACATCATCTTGCCGAGCATCTCCGCGAACACCCGCGGCTGGCGGGAGATGAAGTTCACGGTCGCCGCGATCGACGCGTAGAGGTTCGGGAAGCGGACGATCTGCCACAGCACCTCGTCCAGCCACGGCAGCCCGACGTGGAAGATGACGAAGTTGATGTCGGGGAAGTTGGCCGCCGCGCCGTCCATGTCGAACGTGCGCGTGTGCTCGATCGGCTGCGGGCCGAGCGGGACGCCCTTGTGGACGCCGATCAGGTTGACGCCCAGCTCCTGCGCCTTCTCGAAGACCGGGTAGGCCACCCGCGGGTCGTCCATCCGCCACGGGAACGGCTGGCCGTAGTCGTAGCGGACGTTGTAGAGCTTGAACGCCTTCGCCCCGTGCTCCTTGACCTGGACCTCCATCAAGTCGAGCGCCTTCTTGCCCTCCAGCGGGTTGATCGAGCCCCAGAAGACGGCGCGGTCGGGGTGCTTGGCCGCCATCTCCGCGCACTTGCGCCAGTCCGACAGGCCGTCGTGGAAGAGGTCGGTGAGCGGCAGCGGCTGGGCGACGATCATGTCGGTGTCGGAGCCCTCGATCACCATCTCGTAGACCTCGTCGACGCTCCACTCGCGCATGAACTCCTCGCGCGAGAGGATCCGCTCGCCCTCCTTGGTCAGGAGCTGGTGGAACGCGAACAGGTGCTCGTCGAACAGCTGCCCGGGCCCGCCGATCGCGTTCGCGGGATCGAAGTTGAAGATGTGGCAGACGCAGTCGAAGACGAACGCGTCGACCCTGCGGGTGCCGGCCTCCTGCGGCCGTTCCTCGGTGATCGCCATCAGGCGGCCCTCCTTCCTGCGCGGTAGGGCTCGAGCTCCTCGAGCGGCATCGACAACTTCGCCCGGGCCGACTCCGAGAGGCGGTCCGGCGTCCAGCAGGGCTCCCACACCACTCGCACGTCAACGGTCTCGACCCCGGGCAGCGCGCGCAGCGCCTCCGGGATCGCGGCCGACATGTTGGCGACGAACGGGCACCAGCCCGTGGTGGGGATGAGGTCGACCTCGACGTGCCCGCCGTCCGCGCGGACGTCCTCTACGACGCCCATGTCGACGATGGAGACGCCGCGGTCGGCGCAGCAGGGGTCGTACACGTCGCGCAGGGCGTCGATCAGCGCGGCGCGGTCCATGCGTCTCTCCTCTCCTCGATGACGATCCGGAAGCCGGTCGTCGCGGTGGCGCGCTCCGGGTCGGCGGGCAGCTCGCGCGCCGTGTGCAGGCCGTGGGCCGTGTCCAGATAGCAGCCGCCGCGCACGACGCCCCAGCCGTCGGCGCGGACGTCGGACACCCACTCCCAGACGTTGCCGGCGAGCTGCTCGGCGCCCGTCGGGCCGGCGCCGTCCGGGTGTGCGGTCACGGGGACCGTCCAGCCCCAAGCGGCCTCGGCGCAGTTGCAGCGCTCGGCGTCGAAGGTGTCGCCCCACGGCCACGTGCCGCCGCCCGCGGCCGCCTCCCACTCGGCGCCGGTCGGGAGCCGCACCGGCCGTTGCAGCTGCGCGCTCGCCCACGCGCAGAACGCCTCCGCGTCGGCGCGCGTGACGAGCACGACGGGATGGTCGGCGAGCTGCGCGTCGGCGACCCGGGGGTGGTCCGGCCGGAGCCGCGCGAACGCGGCGTTCGTGACCGGGAAGCGCCCGAGCAGCACGCCGGCGGCGGGCACGCAGTCCTCCAGCGCCGGCGGCTCGCGCGAGGGCGCAGGCGCCCGTGGCGCGGGCGCGGGGGGCGATGCGACGGCGCCCATCGCCAGCCCGAGCCAGCCTGCGACCTCCTCACGTGCCGGAAGCACCTCGTTCCGGACCCTATCGCTGTGGGTACGGAAACCGGAAATGGCCCTCACGACGGCACGGGTCGAGAGCGATGTCGTGGCGTGGCGACGCCACCTCCATCGCCACCCCGAGCCGAGCTTCCACGAGCACGAGACCGCGGCGTTCGTCGCGGACACGCTGGCGGGCTTCGAGGGTCTGGCCGTCGAGCGGCCGACGGAGACGAGCGTGGTCGCGCGGCTGGACACCGGCCGCCCGGGGCCGGTGGTCGCGCTGCGCGCCGACATCGACGCGCTGCCGATCACCGAGGAGAGCGGCGTCGAGTTCGCGTCCGAGCGCCCGGGCGCGATGCACGCCTGCGGGCACGACGGCCACACCGCGATGCTGCTGGGCGCCGCGCGCGTGCTGGCCGAGGGGCGCGACGAGCTGCCCGGCGGGTCGCTGCGCTTCCTGTTCCAGCACGCGGAGGAGATCGCCCCCGGCGGCGCGCGTGACCTCGTCGGCGCCGGCGTCATGGAGGGCGTGGCGATGGTCTACGGCTGCCATCTCTGGACGCCGCTCGAGCTCGGCAAGGTGGCGGCGGTTCCCGGCCCGTTCATGGCAGCCGCCGACTTCTTCCGGCTGGTCATCACCGGCCGCGGCGGCCACGCCGGGCTGCCGCACACCGCGACGGACGCGATCGCGGCCGCCGCCGAGGTGGTCGGCAGCCTCCAGCACGTCGTCTCGCGCCGGATCGACCCGCTGCAGCCGGCGGTCGTCACCGTCGGCAGCCTGCACGCGGGCGACGCGCCGAACGTGATCCCGGGCCGCGCCGAGCTGGCCGGCACGGCGCGCTGCTTCGACCCGGGCGTGCGCGAGCGGATCCCGAAGCTGATCGAGGAGATCGCCCGCGGCGTGTGCGCCGCCCACGGCGCCGCCTATGAGCTCGACTACCAGTTCGGCTACCGGCCGGTGGTCAACGACGAGCGCGCGACCGCGCTGGTGCGCTCCGTGATCGGCGACGCCCTGACCGAGTTCGAGCCGATCATGGGCGGCGACGACTTCTCGGCCTACCTCGAGGAGGCGCCCGGCTGCTACGCGTTCATCGGCGCGGGCGGCGAGTTCCCTCACCACCACCCGCGCTTCCGGATCGACGAGAGGGCGCTCGCGACCGGCACCGAGCTGCACGTCGCCGTCGCCACCCGCGCCCTGGAGGAGACGTAATCGTCATGGCAGGCGGGTGGTAGCTTCGAGCAGGTATGGCGCCCAGCCCGGGATCGATCGGTCCGTACCAGATCGTCGGGCAGATCGGGCGCGGCGGCATGGCCGTCGTCTACCTCGCGCGCCAGCCGACGCTCAGTCGCAGCGTCGCCCTCAAGGAGCTCGCGCCGTTCCACGCGGCCGACCCGTCGCTGACGCAGCGCTTCCTCCGGGAGGCGCGCCTCGCGGGATCGCTGAACCATCCGAACGTCGTCACCGTCTACGACTTCCTCGAGCACGACGGCGTCCCGTACATCGCGATGGAGTACCTCGACCGCGGCTCGCTGCGGCCGTTCGTCGGGCGTCTGTCACTGGCGCAGATGGCGGGCGTGCTCGAGGGCCTCCTCGCCGCCCTGTCGCACGCCGAGACGATGGGGATCGTCCACCGCGACATCAAGCCGGAGAACATCCTCGTCACCGCCGACGGAGGGATCAAGCTCGCCGACTTCGGGATCGCCAAGGCCTACCAGCAGATCGCCACCGAGGAGATGCTCACGCCCGCCGGGGCGACCGTCGGCACCCCGGCCTACATGGCGCCCGAGCAGGCGATGGCCGAGGAGCTCGGCCCCTGGACCGACCTCTACCAGACCGGCGTCGTCGCCTACGAACTGCTCGCGGGCGCGGTGCCCTTCCAGTCCCCCGACGGCTCGCCGGTGCCGGTCCTGATGCAGCACATCAGCGAGCCGGTGCCGCCGCTGCGGGGGATCGACCCCGCGCTCGAGGCGTGGGTGCTCCGCACGCTCGCGAAGGTCCCCGCCGACCGCCCGGCGGGCGCGCGCGCCGCGTGGGAGGAGCTCGAGGAGATCGTGATCGCGGCGCTCGGGCCGCTGTGGCGCCGCGACGCCCGCCTCCGCGATCCCGACCCGACCGCCGAGCACAAGCCACTCACACCCGCGCCGTTCTCCGGCGCCCAGCCCACGCCTGACGCACCCGCCGCGGGCACCACCTGGGACACGCGCCCGCAGTCAATTCCGGCGCCCACGCCGCCGGGCTACGCCGCGCCGCCGGCGCCGCCACCCCGCGAGGAGACGCCTCCGGAGCCCACGCCGGCCGAGCAGACGCCCCCGGAGGCGGCCCCGGCGCCCGCGCCGCCCCAGGAGACGCCCCCGGAGGCGGCCCCCGTGCCGGTGTGGTCCGTCAGCGCGCCCGACGCCGTCGCGCCCGTGCAGCCGCCGGGCCCCTCCGCGCCGCCTGTCGAGGCCGCGGCCGCGACGCCGGTTCCGCCCGGTCAAGGAGCGGCCCCGACGACACCGCCGCCGGAGCCGGCGTGGTCCATCTCGCCGCCGGAGGCGCCGCCTCGCCGGCGGTCGCGACTCATCGTGCCCGGTGCGGCGGGCATGGTGGCGGCGGCGGCGGTCGCGGGCTTCCTGCTCCTCGGCGGCGACGGCAACCCTGGGCCGGCGACGCCGACGCCCAGCCCGACCGCCGCATCGCCGACCCCCACCGCGACGCCGCGGGCGACGTTCGCGGTCGGGCGCGGGCCGGACGGGATCGCGCTCGGTGCGGGCGCGGTGTGGGTCGCCGCGAGCCGCGGCGGGACGCTCACGCGCATCGACCCCGCCTCGGGAGCGACCGCGAGCGTGGACGTCGGGCCCAACCCCGACAGCGTCGTCGTCGCCCTCGGCTCGGTCTGGGTCACGGTCACGGACGCCGGCAAGGTGGTGCGCGTGAGTACGGACCGGCGACCACAGGTGCTCGAGTCGATCGACGTGGGAGCTCGCCCCGAGGGCATCGCGGCATCGGGTCGCGCGATCTGGGTCACCAACTCAGGCGACGGGACGCTCACCCAGATCATCGCCTCGACGGGCGAGACCCACACGGTGACCGGCGTCGGCCGCGGACCCGTCGACGTGGCGATCGGCGCCGGCGCGGTCTGGGTCGCCAACAGCTCCGACGGGACCGTCGCACGGGTCGACGGCGGCCGCCGCGAGCTCGCGGCCACGATCCGTGGGATCGGCCCCAACCCGCGGGCCGTCGCGATCGTCGGGCGCGACGTGTGGGTGGCCACGGCGGACGACGGGCGCGCCTGGCGCATCGGCGGCGACTCGAACGCCGTCACGGGCAGCGTCAAGGTGGGCGGCACGCCGCGAGACATCGCGACCGACGGCGAGCACCTGTGGGTGTCCGACCGCGACGGCGACCGCGTCGTGGAGATCGATCCGGACGGCATGCGCGTCGTCCGCCGTCAGCGCGTCGCCGGCGGCCCGCTCGGCGTCGCCGTCGACGACCGGGCGATATGGGTGACGAGGTTCGACGACAGCGAGGTGACGCGCCGCGCGCGCTGAAGCTTCCGGCATGCTGTCCTCCCAGCGCCGGCGGCGATCCGACGCTGGCAGGATCAGACCATGGCGGACGTGCGGACGGCGCATACGGCGGACCTCGACGACGCGACCCGCGAGGCCGCGCGGGGGCTGCTGCACGCGGTCTTCGAGGGCGACTTCACGGACGCGGACTGGGAGCACGCGCTGGGCGGCGTGCACGCGCTCGTATGGGAGGAAGGTGAGCTGATCGGGCACGCCTCGGTGATCCAGCGCCGCCTGCTGCACGGCGGGCCGGCGCTGCGGGCGGGCTACGTCGAGGGGGTCGGCGTCCGCGGCGACCGGCGGGGGCGCGGGTACGGCGCCGCGCTGATGGAGGCGCTCGAGCGCGTCATCCACCGCGCCTACGACCTCGGCGCGCTGGGCGCGACCGATGACGGCGCCGCCCTCTACGCCGGGCGGGGCTGGAAGCGCTGGCAGGGGACGACCTGGGCGCTCACGCCCAACGGGGTCGTGCGCACGGAGGCGGAGGACGGGGCGATCTACGTCCTCCCCGGCGCCGCGCCGCTCGACCTCTCCGGCGAGCTGGTCTGCGACTGGCGCGACGGCGACCCGTGGTAGCCGGGCGAGCCCGCGAGGATCGCGGTCATCGAGGCGTCGCGGACGGCGCGCGGCCGGGCGGTCATCGAGGCGCCGCGGACGGCGCGCGGCCGGGCGGTCAGCCGATGGCGACGACGCGCAGCGAGCGGTCCCCGCGCGGGGTCTCGAGCGTGACGGTGTCCCCCACCCGGGCGCCGACCAGCGCGCGGCCGACGGGCGAGTCGATCGACAGCTTGCCGTCGCCCGGCGAGGCCTCGGGGGCCGACACCAGCGTGTAGGTCGTCTGCTTCCCGGAGCCCGCGTCCTCCACCTCGACGCGGCTGCCGAAGCCGACGACGTCGGTCTGCGTCTCGACCTCGCGCACGACCGCGGCGGTCACCTGGCCGCGCAGCCGCTTGATCTTCGTCTCGAGGTGCGCCTGGTCGTTCTTGGCGTCGTGGTACTCGGCGTTCTCCTTGAGATCGCCCCACTCGCGCGCGGTCCGGATGCGCTCGGCGATCTCCCGGCGCGCGACGGTCTCCAGGTGCTCGAGCTCCGCCTGCAGCGCGGCGAGGCCCTCGGCGGTCATGACGAAGCGGTCGCTCAAGCGCATGAGTCTAGAACCCGGGCGCTAGTCCTCCGGCACGAAGCACCGCCGCCACTCCCCGTGGTCGCACACCGTCATCAGCGCGTCGGCGACCCGCGCGCGCAGCATGAAGTCGCCCGTGTCGCACGTGAACGTGAGCGTGCGCGCGGACCGGGTCATCGAGATCGGAGGGTTGCCGCCGGCCGCCAGCACGGCCTCCAGGCGGCGCCACAGGGACTGCGGCTGCGGCTCCACGATCGTGATCCGATGCGTCGCGGGCTCCACTCGCCCATCATACACGAACATATGTTCGCGCCCGCGTCCTCGTCGGCGCTGGCCCACAATCGGGAGCAGCTCGGCGTCGCTGCGCCGCAACCGTGACGGCAGGTCCGGCTCGGCCGCCGCGCGCTCGAGGTCGATCGTGAGCGCGGTGGGACGGTCCTGCGTGGGCGACGGGCCTCTGACCCTGTTCGCGAGCCGGGCGCGCTCACCCGGGCGCGCGGCGCGCATCCTACCCGCGATCATCCCGCGCGTGGAGGATCTCGTTCAGCGGGCGATCGCCGCCGTGGCGCGACATCCGGCCGTGGCGGGCGTCGAGCTCGCCGGCTCGCGGTCGCGCGAGACGCACGCCGAGCTGTCGGACTGGGACCTCGCCGTCGACACGGACGACTTCGACGCCGTGGCGGGCGCGATGCCGGAGCTCGTCGCGCCGCTGCGGCCGCTCGCCGCGCAGTGGGAGCCGCTCGGCCACTTCCCGGTCTACATGGTGATCCTCCGCGGCCCCGTGAAGGTCGAGTACCTGTTCCTGGAGCACTCGCAGCCCGCGCGGGCGCCGGTGGAGCCCGGCCCGGGGACGCTCGCCGCCATCGACGCGCACTTCTGGGACTGGATCTGGTGGATCGCGACGAAGGCGAGCATCGGCCGCGACGACCTCACCCGCGAGCACTGGCCGCAGCTCCACCGCCACCTGCTCGCGCCGATGGGCGCGCCCGCGGCGCCGGACGGCATCGAGGCGGCCGTCCGCATCTACCTCGCCCGCCGACACGAGCTCGAGCGCGCCTACGGCGTCGCGGTGGACCGCGCGCTCGAGGACGAGGTGCGCGCCGGCATGCGCCGCCTCGGCTTCGACACGTGAGGGCCGCGCCGGTCAGACTGCGCGCCCCGTTTATCGTTCCCCGCACGCAACCGGAGGAGAGGACCATGGGGACCCAGGCGCAGGCGCTGCGGATCGACGAGCTGCTCGAGGCCGCCGTAGCGGACGGCGTCGCGCCCGGGATAGTGGCCGTCGCCGCCGACGCCCGGGGCGTGGTCTACGAGGGCGCCGCCGGCCGGCGGTCGCTCGACGACGACGCGCCGATGACGCTGGACACGATCGTCCGCATCGCATCGATGACCAAGGCGGTCACCTCGGTCGCGGCGCTGCAGCTGATCGAGCGGGGCGTGCTCGCGCTCGACGAGGCGGTCGCCGACGTGCGCCCCGAGTTCGGCGAGCTGCAGGTTCTGGAGGGGTTCGACGGCGACGCGCCGCGGCTGCGGCCGCCGGCCACGCAGGCCACGGTGCGGCACCTGCTAACCCACACCGCCGGGCTGACGTACTGGATCTGGAACGCCGACACCACGCGCTACGAGGAGGTCACGGGCACGCCCAACGTCGGCTCCGGCCTCGAGGACGCGTTCACGCTCCCGCTCGCGTTCGATCCCGGCACCGGCTGGCAGTACGGCATGAACCACGACTGGCTCGGGCGCGTGGTGGAGACGGTGAGCTCGCAGCCGCTCGACGAGTACCTCGCCGAGCACGTCTTCGGGCCGCTCGGCATGACCGAGACCGGGTTCGCGCCCAGCGACGAGCAGCGCTCCCGGATGGCGCCGGTGCACGCGCGCGGCGAGGACGGCACCGTCGTCGTGACCGAGTTCGACTGGGCCCAGACCCCCGACTTCTGGGCGGGCGGCCACGCCCTCTACGGCACGGCCGGGGACTACCTGCGCCTCCAGCGTGCGCTGCTGGGCGGCGGGGCGCTCGAGGGGACGCGCATCCTTCGTCCCGAGACGGTCGACGCGATGTTCCGCAACCACATCGGAGACCTGCACTCGGGGGTGTCGACGACCGTCCACCCCGACCTCAGCAACGACGCCGAGTTCTTCCCGGGCATGCGCAAGAAGTGGGGCCTCGGGCTCGAGCTCGTCACCGCGGACGTGCCCGGCGCGCGGCGGGCCGGCAGCGGCCACTGGGGCGGCCTCTTCAACACCTACTTCTGGATCGACCGCGCGGGCGGCCTCACCGGCGCGGTCCACACGCAGCTGCTGCCGTTCGCCGACCCCCAGGTGCTCGACGTCTTCGCCGCCTTCGAGCGGGCGATCTATGCCGCGAGAACGTGAGCCGATGAGCGACCCGCTGACCGGCGCGGGCAGCGCGGTCCGCCTCCGCGAGGACCTCGAGGCGCTGTGGGGGCGCGTCCAGCGCTACGGGCACGCCTACTGCCTCGCGGCGTTCGGGATCGAGGGCGGGCCGGTGGCGGAGGGCGTCATCCGCGCCGTCGGCGAGGCGCTCGAGCACGCGATCCGCGTCGGCGACGCGCTCTACCGCTACGACGCCGAGCGCTTCGCCGTACTGCTGCCCGAGCAGGCGCTCGACACCGGCACCCAGGCCGCCGAGCGGCTGCGGCGCGAGGTCAAGCGCCCCGGCCTCGTCCACCCCGGCGGCGCGCCCGTCGTGCTCAGCGCCGGCGTCGTGACGAGCGCCGGCGCGCAGGGCGGCGCCGAGGACCTGCTCGCGCGGGCGCTGGCGGCGCTGGAGCGCGCCGTCCAGGCCGGCGGCGACCGCGTCGAGGGCCACTCCGACACGCCCTCCGCGCTGCGGCTGCTGGTCGCCGACGACGACGCGGCGACGCGGGGGACGCTCGGCGCGCTCGTGCGCGGCGAGGCCGGCCTCGACCTCGTGGGCGAGGCGAAGGACGCCGCCCAGGCCGTCGAGCTCGCCCGCCGGCGCCGCCCGGACGTCGTGCTGCTGGACGTCGACATGCCCGGCGGCCGCGGCATACGCGCCGCGGTCGACATCCGCGAGGCGCTGCCCGACGTGCGGATCGTGGCCATCAGCGCCGACGCCTCGCAGGCCAACCAGTACGAGACGATGCGCGCCGGTGCGGTCGGCTTCCTCACCAAGGGCGCGCCGGACGAGGAGATCCTGCGGGTGATCCGCTCCTCGGCGCGCTGGTGACGGGCTCTAGGCCGCGTCCAGCGCCTGGTTGACGAGCGCGTCGGCGTGGGCGTTGCGGGCGCGCGGGACGGACTTCAGCGACCAGGCGGCGAAGCCGTCGAGCGCCTCCCGGGCCGCCCGGTGCAGGGGGATCATGTCCGGGTGCTTGACCTTGTAGACGCCGTTGACCTGGCGGGCGACGAGCTCGGAGTCGTTGAACACGTCGACCTCGGTGGCGCCGAGCGCGCGGGCGCGCTCGAGCCCGAGTAGCAGCCCGCGGTACTCGGCGACGTTGTTGGTCGCCCGCCCGAGGACCTCGGTGGCCTCGTCGAGCAGCTCGCCGTCGGGCCCGGTCACCACCGCGGCGGCGGCCGCCGGGCCGGGATTCCCCCGCGCGCCGCCGTCCACGTGGACGGTGACCCTCACTCGGCGGGCGCGAGCGGCGGGACGTCGCCGGTGACGCGGCGGCGGCGCCGGTCGCGGACCTCGCGCTGCCCGCCCCCGGTGGCGCCCGGGATGCGGCGCTCCTTCTTGCGGCGGTCGACGATGACCGTCACGTTGGGGTCATCGGAGTAGTAGTCGGCGAGCTTCTCATAGAGCTCTCCGGCAAGCGGCTCGGGCACGACGCAGTAGATCACGAGCGCGATCCTAACCCGTGAGGGCCGCTGTCGAACTCGGAAATGTGTTTATCCCAAGTGGAGCAGACCACGCTCATCAGCCGCCGCATTGGCCTCCTGCTCCTCCGGTGCGAGCTCGCCGAGCTCGTCGCCCTGGGCGTCGCGGCGGACGCCGCCGGCCTCGTCGGACAGGTCGACCTCGAACCGGTACCAGGAGAGCTCCCACATGACCGTGATGGACACCACCGACGGCCGGTCGGTCAGCGGCCGCACGCAGACCGCGGGCGCGCCGAGCGAGCGCGCCACGCCGCCGACCGTGCGCGTGTGGTCGGAGGCGTTGAAGACGTCCAGCGCGCGCTGCATCTTCAGCTCCGCGTTGGTCGGCACCGCGCGCACGTGGCGCGGCTGGCGCGGCGCCTCGGCGTAGTGCTCGTCGGTCTCGGCCTCGATCTCCTCCTGCAGCTCGCGCGCGCGCTCGCGGCGGGAGCGCATGCGCTCCAGGAACGAGCGCCCGCGCCCCTCGTGGCGCGGCTGGCGCAGCGCCAGGTCGTCGGCCCCGGACTCGCGGATCCAGCCCTCGTGCTGGGCGCGGGCCGTGCACAGGTCGCAGACGATCCGGCGCTCGCCGCCGGTCAGGAAGTGCTCCGCGTGCTCTCCGCGCAGCAGCGTGCGCCCGCACACGTCACAGGCGAGATCGAGCTGGTTCGTCCGGATGTCGCGGGTCCGAGCCACGACCGGCGAGGGTAGCAATGCGACCCCCGCCGGCCGCAGCGCGGATTGCGACTAGGCGTGCGCCGCTTCCTCTTCCTTCTTGGCCGCCTCGGCGACCTTCTGCGCGAGGTGGGCCGGGATCTCCTCGTAGCGCAGGAACTCGAGCGTGTACTCGCCCTGGCCGCCCGTGATCGCGCGCAGGTCGGGCGCGTAGGAGAGCATCTCCGCCATCGGCACCTCGGCCTTGACCTCGGTCATGCCGCCGACGGCCTCGGTGCCCAGTGGGCGCCCGCGCCGCGACGAGAGGTCGCCCATCACGTCGCCCACCGACTCGTCGGGCACGGAGGTGGTGACCAGCATGATCGGCTCGAGCAGCACCGGCGAGGCCTGCTCGAGCGCCTGCTTCATGGCCTGCGAGCCGGCGAGCTTGAACGCCATCTCCGAGGAGTCGACGGTGTGGTAGGAGCCGTCGTAGAGCCTCACCTTCACGCCCTTGACCGGGTAGCCGGCGACCGTGCCGTGCTCCATCGCCTCCAGGACGCCCTTCTGGACGGCCGGGATGAAGCCCTGCGGGATCACGCCGCCCTTGATGGCGTCGACGAACTCGAACTCGCCGTCCGGCAGCGGCTCGATCTCGATGTGGCAGTCGCCGAACTGGCCGCGGCCGCCGGTCTGCTTCTTGTGGCGCCCGTGGGCCCTCGCGGAGCCGCGGATCGTCTCCTGGTAGGGCACCCGCGGCGGCTTGAGCGTCACCTCGGCGCCGAAGCGGCTGCGCATCCGCTCGATGATCACCTCGACGTGGATCTGCGAGAGGCCGGCGACGATCTGCTCGCCCGTCTGCGGGTCGCGATGCAGGTCGATCGTCGGGTCTTCCTCCTGCAGTCGCCGCAGGGCCGTGAACGCCTTCTCCTCGTCGCCCTTGGCCTTGGGCTCGATCGCGAAGGCCATCACCGGCGCCGGCAGCTTCACCGAGGGCATGTGGATCGGCGTGTCGCGCGCCGCCAGCCAG
>JBIOTP010000050.1:0-12241 GCA_044865965.1 Solirubrobacteraceae bacterium | reverse complement strand
GTCATCACCACCTACGGCGCCGCCGGCGTGCTCGGACCCGGGCACCCGCTGGCCGTCGGCCTGCCGCCGCACGTCGAGGCCGCCGGCCGCCTGTGGGACGAGGCCGACGTCGTGGTCGCGATCGGCTCGGACCTCGACGGCGTCCAGACCCAGAACTTCGCCCAGCCGCAACCGGAGACGCTGATCGCCGTGACGCTGGACCCGGGCGAGGCGGCCACGAACTACCGCGTCGACCTCGCGCTCGAGGGGGACGCGGCCGCCGTGACCAGCGCGCTGGCGGCGCGCGTGCGCGACCGCGGCGGCCTCGGCGGGGTCCGCGAGCGCCTGGCGGCGGCGCGGGCGGAGGCGTGCGCCGCGCTCGACGGGGCGGCACTGCGGTTCCTGGACGCGATGCACTTCGCGGTGCCGCCGGACGGCGTCGTGGTCGTCGACATGTGCATCCCCGGCTACTGGCTCGCCGGCTTCTTCACGCCCGCCGCGCCCCGTCGCCTGCAGGTCCCGCTCGGCTGGGGCACGCTCGGCTACGCGTTCCCGGCCGCCCTCGGCGCCGGGCTGGCGGGCGCCGGGCCGGTCGTGGCCGTGGCGGGCGACGGCGGCTTCCTGTACGCCTGCGGCGAGCTCGCCACCGCCGCCCAGGAGGCGATCCCGCTGACCGTGGTGGTCGTCGACGACGGCGGCTACGGCATGCTGCGCTACGACCAGGCGCGCTCCGGCGCCGAGGCCTACGGCGTGGACCTCCACACGCCCGACTTCGCCGCGCTCGCGGAGGCCTTCGGCGTGCGCGCGCAGACCGTCGAGGGGCTCGACGACGCGTTCGGCCAGGCGCTCGCCGCGCACGTCGAGGACCCCGCCCCCACGATGCTCGTCGCCCGCACCCCCGAGCCGCTGGTGCCGCCGCCCAACACGTCGCCGAACTGGTACCGGCGGCGGCGGTGAGCGCCTGAGGATCAGAGCCGGAAGCCCGGGTCCCCCGGCAGCTCGACGAGGTCCATCTGCGCCTTCTGCAGCTTGCCGGCGTAGTCCCAGTTCATCGACTGCCAGCGGGTGAACTGGTCGAGCACCCAGATCCCCGACTGGCGTGAGCCGTTGCCGGACTTGCCGTTGCCGCCGAACGGCAGGTGCGCCTCGGCGCCGGAGGTGGAGTTGTTGACCGACACCATGCCGGCCGTGATGCGCTCGCGGAAGCGGAACGCGTGCTCGCCGGAGCGCGTGTAGATCGCCGACGAGAGCCCATAGCCGTGCCCGTTGGCGAGATCCATCGCCTCGTCGAAGCTCGAGAAGCGGGCGACGCCGACGATCGGCCCGAACGTCTCCGTCGAGTAGAGGTCGTCGTCCGCCGTGACGCCCGCGACGACCGCCGGGTGGTAGTAGAGCCCGGCCTCCGGGTCGCCCACGAAGCCCTCGCGCGGGTTGCCGGCCGTGATCCGGCCGCGGGCGGTGGACCCGTGGACCGTGTGGTGGTCGCGGATCAGGCCCAGCCAGTCCTCGAAGCGCGCGGCGAAGCGCTCGTGGATCATCGGCCCGTACAGGACGTCCTGCGTCGGGTCGCCGACCGGCGCGGCGCGCAGGGCGCGGTCCAGCCGGCGCACGAACTCGTCGTGGACCGCCTCGTGCACGATCGCCGTGCCGAGCGACGTGCAGCGCTGGCCGGCCGTGCCGAAGCCGGCGAACAGCGCGCCCTCCACCGCGAGATCCAGCTCGGCGTCGTCCATCACGACCATCGGGTTCTTGCCGCCGAGCTCCAGGCACGGCGACTGCAGGTGGCGCCCGCACAGCTCGCCGATCCGCGCGCCGACCGCGCTCGAGCCGGTGAAGCCGACCTTGTCCACGGTCCCCTCGGCGAGCGCGCGCTCCAGCCCCGCGAACGTCTGCGCGCCGTCGGCCTGGACGAGGTTGAGCACGCCGGCCGGCACGCCGCCGGCATGGAAGAGCCGTGTCAGCGCGTCGCCCAGCGCCGGCGCGTACTCGGCCGGCTTCCAGACCACGGCGTTGCCGCACAGGATCGCCGGCACGAGGTACCAGGCCGGCACCGCGACCGGGAAGTTGCCGGCCGTCACGATCGCCGCCACGCCGACCGGCGTGCGGAAGGTGAACAGCTGCTTGTCGGGCATCTCCGACGGCACCGTCTGGCCGTACAGCCGCCGGCCCTCGCCGAGGAAGAAGTCGCAGGTGTCGACGATCTCCTGGACCTCGCCGAGCGACTCCGCGTACGGCTTGCCGATCTCGCGCGTGACGAGCCGCGACAGCGCCTCCTTGTTGGCCTCCACGAGGCGGCCGACCTGCGCGATGACGCGCCCGCGGGCCGGCGCCGGGACCCGCGCCCACTCGCGCTGGGCGGCTCTCGCGGCGCGGCAGGCGTCGGCGAACGTGGCGGCGTCGCCGAGCAGCACCTCGGCGACGACCTCGCCGGTGTGGGCGGGATCGGTCGAGGTCAGCCGCCCGCCGGGAGCGTCGGCGCGCGCCTCGCCGCCGATGATGGAGGCGATCGTCTCGGTGGCAATCGAAGTCATGCGAGAGACGGTAGCTCGCGGCCGGCCGTCAGGATCGCCCGTACCGGTCTTCCACGCGCACGATGTCCCACAGATGCGGCGTGGACACCTCCAGCACGAGCGTGTCCTCGATCGCCTGGATCCTGTGCACGGTCCCGGGCGGATAGCGGAACGCGTCGCCGGCGCGGACCTCGAGCTGCTGGAGCTCGCTGCTGGGATCAGGACCCAGCTCGAGGTGGGCGCGGCCCTCCTGGATCAGCCAGCTCTCGTCCTTGACCTCGTGATATTGCAGGCTCAGTGAGTGTCCCGCCTCGATGAACAGGAGCTTCCCCACGTAGTCCTCGGTCTCGGCCCAGATGAGCTCGTAGCCCCAGGGCTTCTCCACCCGGCGGGGCGACGTTCGCAGATGGGCGACTGACATCGGCACCGACCTCAGATCAGCCGGTAGCTCAACATGTCGGCCAGGAAGACGACCGAGAGCGCGCGCTCGGCGGGCGTCTCGCCGCGGGGCCGCAGCACGCTCGCGCCCGGCGTGTCCTCGAACGCGATCAAGCGCGTCCGGCCGCGCGCCGTGAGCCGCTCGCGGACGGGGGCAGGGAGCGCGGCGAGCCGCGCGGGGGCGACGACAACCGCCGGCACGCCGGACACGTCGAGCAGCCGGCTCGCCACACGCGCCGCCACCGGCGACGACTCGTCGGCGAGGACGCAGATGGACAGCGCGTCGCCGAGCTCGCGGGCGAGCGACTCCGGCTCGGGATCGTCCCGCAGCCCGTCCAGCAGGGCGGCGGCCGACTCGAGGTCCGCGCGCAGCGACGGGGCCCGTCCGGCGCCCGCGATGATCTCGGCCGCGATCGACACCCAGTAGCCGATCGCCCCGTCCGAGCTGAAGCCCGCCGGCAGCGGGACGACCGGCCAGCCCGCGGCGCGCGCCCGGCTCGCGAGGCTGCCGCCGGTGGTCGCGACGATGCCCTGGCTGCCGCTCCGGACGGCGGCCTCCAAGGCCGCGAGCGCGCCCTCGTCCTCGCCGGCATAGGAGGCGCAGTAGACGACGCTGCCGTCGTCGAGCGGCGGCTCGCCGCGCGCTCCGGCGTAGAACTCGACGGGCCGCGCTCCCGGCGCCGCCGACCAGGCGATCCGAGCGCCGGCCACGGCTGCGCGCTCGCCCACGACGACCAGGCCCCCCGGCCCCGGCACGCGGACCGTGTCGACGCGCCAGAGGCCGTCGCGCACGTGCTCGGCCAGATCGTAGGTCTCCGCCGCTGCGGTGGCTTCGGGCATCCGTCAGAAGAGCAGGGCCTGATCGGGGAGCGAGACCCCCGGGAACAGCCGCGCGCCGTTGCTGACCATGTTGCCCGAGCCGAGCGTCACGCCCTCGCCGAGCACGCTCAGGCCCTCGACGACGCAGTGGTCGCCGATCCGCACGCCGCCGCCCACGATGCACCCGCGCAGCGTGCAGTTCACGCCGATCTCCGCGCCGCGCATGACGACGGCGCGCTCGATCGTCGTCCCCTCGCCCACGACCACGCCGTGCTCGAGCACCACGCGGCCGCCCACGCGGGCGCCGTCGGCGATCGTGCAGCCGGTCTCCACCAGCGCCGAGGGGATGATCCGGCCGGTGCTCTCGACCCCGTGCTCGATGCACAGGTAGCCCGTGCCCATCCGCTCGGCGACCTCGGTGCCGACCGTGCCCTCGAGGATGTCGAACGTCGCCTCCAGGTAGCGCCCCGGCGTCCCGATGTCGAGCCAGTAGCCCGCGGCGACGCAGCCGTAGAGCCCGTGGCCGACCATCTGCGGGAACACGTCGCGCTCGATCGAGGCCGGCTGACCCGCCTCCAGGAGGTCCAGCACCGAGCGCTCGAGCACGTAGATGCCGGCGGAGATGTTGTTGGTCTCGATCTGGTCCGGGGAGGGCTTCTCGACGAACTCGGTCACCGCGCCGTCGCCGGCGAGCCGCACCAGCCCGTAGGCGGTCGGATCCTCGACCGGCGTCAGCGCCAGCGTCGCGCGCGCGCCGGTGCGCTCGTGCTGGGCGATCTGGGCGCTCACGTCGATGTCCGTGAGCACGTCGCCGTTGAGCATCAGGAAGCGCTCGTCGAGCAGCGGCTCGGCGTACTTGACGGCGCCACCGGTCCCGAGCGGCCGGGGCTCCTCGACGTAGCGCAGCCGGATCCCGAACGCCTCGCCGTCGCCGAGCACGTTGCGCACGCCGGACGCGAGGTGCCCGCACGACATCACGATGTCGTCGACGCCGTGGCCGCGCAGCCAATCGATCATGAACGCGATGAACGGCCGGTCGACGAGCGGGACGACCGGCTTGGGCACGGTGGACGTCAGCGGCCGCAGCCGCGTGCCCTCGCCCCCGGCAAGGATCAGCGCCTGCACGCGCGCTACACCCCGCCGGCGTAGCTCGCGGCGCGTCCGGGCGAGCGGCCCACGCCCTCGTAGACCAGACCGGCCTCGCGGACCTTCTCGGGGTCGAGGAAGTTGCGCCCGTCGATCAGCAGCCGGCCGCGCATGGCGCGGGCCACCTCCTGCAGGTCGACCTCCGCGAACTCCGGCCACTCCGTCACGAGCACGACGGCGTCGGCGCCGTCGGCCACGTCGAGCGCCGAAGGCCGGAAGTCGACGTCGCGCACGAGCTTGCGGGCCTCCGCCTCGGCGACGGGGTCGTAGGCGCGCACCCTCGCCCCCGCGCCCAGCAGGCGCGAGGAGAGCACGAGCGAGGACGCCTCGCGCATGTCGTCGGTGTGCGGCTTGAAGGCCAGCCCCCACAGCCCGATCTCCCGGCCGACGAGCGAGCCCAGGTGCTTCTGCAGCTTGGCGATCACGCGGCGCTTCTGCAGCTCGTTGACCTCGATGACCGAGTTGAGCAGCTGGAAGTGATAGCCCGAGTTGCCGGCGAGCTGCTTGAGCGCGGCGACGTCCTTCGGGAAGCACGAGCCGCCGAAGCCGATGCCGGCCTGCAGGAACTTCGGCCCGATGCGGGCGTCGAGGCCCATCCCCCGCGCCACCTCCACGACGTCCGCGCCGGTCTCCTCGCAGACGTTGGCGATCTCGTTGATGAACGAGATCTTGGTCGCCAGGAACGCGTTGGAGGCGAGCTTGACCATCTCGGCGCTCTTCACGTCGGTCCGCACCAGCGGCGCGTCCAGCGGCGCGTAGAGCTCGGCGACCGCGTCGCCCGCCCAGTCGCCGTCGTCGCCCACGACCACGCGGTCCGGCTCCAGGAAGTCCTTGATCGCCGAGCCCTCCTTGAGGAACTCCGGGCAGGAGACGTAGCCGAAGCCCTTGCCCTGCTCGGCGAGCACGCGCTTGATCGTCTCGCCGGTCCCGACCGGCACGGTGGACTTCATCACCAGCGCGTGGTGGTCGGAGGCCGGCATCGCGTCGACGACGGCGTGGACCGCGGAGAGGTCCGCGTCGCCCGAGTAGGTCGGCGGCGTGCCGACCGCCACGAACAGCAGCCGGGCGTGCTCCAGCGCGTCGGCGAGCTCGGTGGAGAAGTGCATCCGGTCGCGATGGCGGGCGACCAGCTCCTCCAGCCCCGGCTCATAGATCGGGATCCGGCCCTGCCGGAGCCCCTCGATCTTCGCGGCGTCGATGTCGACGCACCAGACCTCGCTGCCGAGCTCCGCGAACCCCGCCGCGGTCACCAGCCCGACGTACCCCGTGCCGATGACGCCGATCGGCTCTCGATTGCTAACCATGCGGCGGTTCAGCTTAGACGGCCGCGGCCGATCACCCGGGCATGCGCACGCGTCTGCCCCTCCTCATCCTCGCCGCCGCGCTGGTCCTCGCGCCCGCGGCCGTCGCCAACACCACCGCCGGCAGCAACGCCGCCGAGCGGCTGGCCGGCACCGAGGGGCCCGACGTGATCCACGGCAACGGCGGCGCCGACCGCATCCTGGCCCTCGGCGGCGACGACCGGGTGACCGGCGACACCGGGCCGGACGAGGTCCAGGGCGGCGCCGGCAACGACGCGATCGACGGCGGCTCGGGCGACGACGTGCTCGACGGCGCCGACGGCACCGACTCCATCCTCGGCGGCTTCGGCCACGACACGCTCACCGGCGGCGCCGGCGACGACGCGCTCGACGCCGGGCCGGCGCCCGACCGCATCGACGGCGGCGACGGCAACGACACCCTGCACGGCGGCTCCGGCGGCGACGAGATCGCCGGCGGGCCGGGCAACGACACGATCTACTTCGACAGCGGCCCGGACCGGATCGACGCCGGCGACGGCGACGACGTCGTCTACGTCAACGGCGACAGCGCGGTCGACACGGTCGACTGCGGCCCGGGCGCCGACACGATCTACGTGAACCTCCCCAACACGCGGTTCGGCCGCAACAACCACTTCGCGCTGCGCGACGGGCGGATCCGCAACTGCGAGAGCGTGGTCCCGCAGGCGCCCCCGATGGACCCGACCAAGGGCGAGAGCGCGTCCGTCGGCGCGAACGGCGGCAGCCGGCGCGGGACCGACCTCAATGACAACCTGCGCGGCCAGCACGGCTCGGACGCGATCGACGGCGGCGCCGGCGACGACGTGATCTGGGGCGACCAGCTCCACGACTCGGGCGGCGCGGCCGCCCGCCGCCAGCGCGACCTGCTGGCCGGCGGCGCGGGCGCCGACACGATCTACGGCGGGCGCGGCGTCAACACGATCCGCGGCGGCGACGGGGACGACTACCTCCAGGGCGGCGGCGTGGCCAGCACGATCCTCGGCGACGCCGGGGCCGACCGCATCAAGGTCACCTCCGGCGCCCGCACGCGCGTCGACGCCGGAGCGGGCGACGACACCGTGACGGCGATCATCCTCCGCGGCCGCGCCACCGTCAGCTGCGGCCCCGGGAACGACACCGTGATCGTCTCGCGCTTCGCGGGCAACCGCGCGCACGTCAAGGTCGCGCGCGACTGCGAGCACCACAAGCGCGGCTGACTATTGACGTAGGCGGCGCAACGAGCCGGCGATCGCGGTCAGCTGGCTGTTCGAGATCGCCTGGTCGAGCGTGTTGGTGACCCAGTAGACGGCGTTCTTCGTGCGCCAGGCGACGAGCCGCAGGTGCTTGCCGTCGTAGTAGAGCATCAGCCGGCGGCCGCCGACCGTACGCGTCCGGTCCGGGTCGTCGAGGATCGGCGGGTACTTCCACGTCATCCCCTGCACGCCGTAGTACTCGCCGTTGGCGCCGGCGTAGAGCACGAGGCGGTAGGCCTGGTGGCGCTTGCCGTTCTCGTCGCGGATCCGGTACATGCGCGGGTCGGCCGAGGCGTAGCGCGAGCCCGTCCGGCGCAGGTCGGGGAAGTAGAACGGGAAGTCGAGCCTCGGATCGGCGAGGACCGCCATGTTCTCGCCCTCGATGCGCGCCTTCTCGAGCCCCGGGATGGACGACGGCTTGTTGCGCCGGCGCTTGAGCTTGCGGAACTCGCGGTCGGCGCGGGTCGCCTTCGCGCTCTCGCGCGGGTTCGTGGAGCCCCGGCCGGTCATGAACTCGCTGTAGGTCTTCCGCAGGTCGCCGCTGCGGTAGTAGAGGTAGGTGTTGACGCTCGGGTTCTCGCCCTCGAAGGCCGGGAAGCGGACCTCGTTCACCGGCGCGTGGTGGTTGACGAGGAACAGGCCCATCTTGAGCATGCCGATGATGTTCGACTTCGAGACGAACGACTTGTCGACCTCGAAGTAGTGGCCGAAGATCCGCGCGAGCTCCTTGCGCTTGCCCACGTCGAGCAGCCGGCGGACGCCGCCCTGGTGGGTGATCTGGCGCAGGAAGTCCTGCTGGCGTGACGCGCGGAACAGGTCATTGTCGCCGTGCCGGTAGCGGACGTAGTCGAGCGCGTCCTGGCCCTTGAGCTGCTGGTAGCCGGGCTGGACGTCGATCGTCGCGTACTTGCCGTCGGGCCCGGGCGCCGTGTTGTCGTTGTAGTAGCGGCGGTCGACGTCGACGTAGACCCCGCCCACGTAGTTGACCGCCTGCCGGAAGCCCCCGAAGTTCACGTTGATCACGTTGTTGATCGGGAACTCCTTGCCGGTGGCGTCCTCGAACAGCCGCTTGACGGTGGCCACCGTCTTGCGCGGGCCGCCGACCTCGTAGGCGACGTTGATCTTGTCGGTCCCGTGGCCGGGGATCTTCACCTTGAGGTCGCGCGGGAGCGACATGACCGCGATCCGCTTGTGATCGGGGTCGACGCGCACGAGCAGGATCGTGTCCGAGCGCGGCTTGATCTTGAGCTTGCGGTCGCCGTAGCGCTCGTCGGAGCCGAGGATCAGGAACGTGCGCGGGTCACCCGCCTCGGCGCGCGTCACCTCCGGGATGACGATCGCCGTGCGCCCCTGCTCGGGGCCGAGGAACTCCTTCGTGACGTCGTCGATCTCCAGCAGGACCGCGGACGCGACCGCCGTGGCCGACAGCGCGACCACGAGCGAGCCCGCGAGCGCGGCGCGCAGGAGCACGCCGCGTCCGGGGCGCGGCAGGCGCTCCGGATCGCGCCGGAACAGGCTCACGCCAGCCCGCCCTCCACCGCGCGCAGCTCGGTGCCGCCCTCGGCGAAGCGCTCGGGCACGCTGAGCGCGAAGTCGACGAGCGCGCGGCGGTAGCGGGCGAGCGACTCGATCGAGACCCACTCGTCGGGGCCGTGGTGGCCGCCGCCGGACGGCCCGAACTCGACCGCCGGGATCCCCACCTTCTGGAACGCGACGGCGTCCGAGGCGCCGTCGCGGCCGACGCTCACGGACTCGCCGTCCGTGAACCGCGACGCCGCGTGCGAGAGCGCGAGCACGTACGGGTTCGAGCGCGACACGTGCGCCGGCGGCCAGATGAAGTAGCGCTCCACGTGCACATCCGGGGTGGCGCGGATCTGGGCCAGCAGCTCACCGGGGTCCTGCTCGGGGAGATAGCGGATGTCGACGTCCATGGCGCACTCCTCGGGCACCTTGTTCGGCGCGTCGCCGCCCACGATCCGCCCCAGGTTGACGGACGGCCGGTCGAACATCTCCGAGGACTCGAGCGTGAACGGCATCGACTCGATTCGCCGGAACACGTCGATCGCCTTCAGGACCGCGTTGTCGCCCAGCCACGGCGTCGACCCGTGCGCGGACGTGCCGAACACGAGGATGCGCACGGCCAGCACGCCCTTGGCCTGCACCCCGACGTGCAGGTTCGTCGGCTCGCCGGTGATCGCGAAGTCGCCGCCGTGTCCGGCGCGGACGAGCGCGTCGCTGGTGCGCGCGTCGATCTCCTCGGACTCCTCGTCGGGCACGCAGACGAACTTCACGCGCACCTCGTCCTGGTCGGCCAGGTCCTGGAGCGCGCACATCATCGCCGCGAGGCCGCCCTTCATGTCATAGGCGCCGCGGCCCATCAGCCGGTCGCCCTGCACGCGCGGCTCGAACTGCTCGGGCCGGCCGGGCACAACGTCGTAGTGGCCGTGGAAGACGAGCGTCGGCCCCGCCTTCGCGCCCACCTCGGCGGTCAGCGCGAAGATGTCGCCGAACTGGTGGTCGGCGACCTCGATCTCGCGCGCGTCGAGCCAGCCCTTGATGAAGCCGGCGCACGCCCGCAGGCCCTCCGTGTTGGAGGTGTCATAGGTGATCATGCGCTCGGCGAGCGCGCGCTCGTCCATCCGGCGGAGGGTAGCGGCGCGGTCCGACTCAGCGGACGACCACGAGCCGGAACTCGAGGATGCCGTGGTCGCGCACGGTCACCAGGCCCGCGACGCTCTGCGGCCGGACCGCGAAGTCCCGAAAGACGACCTCGGCGCGGCCGGCCAGCTCGAGATGGTCGCCGACCGGCTGCGCCGCGACGCTCACGGCGACCGGCGCGCGGCGGCCGTGGAGCTCGAGCGTTCCGGTCGCGCGCGTGGCCCGCGGCGAGAGCGCGACCGGGCCGGTGGGCGTGAAGCGGGCGCGCGGGTAGCGCGCGGTCTGGATCGCGCGGGTCTGGAGCGCCCGAACCGTCGCATCCGGGCAGCCTACGGGGCGGCCCAGATCGCGTCGAACGCCTCCGGGTCGAGCGGCAGGAGCCAGCACGCGGCGATGCGGTCGTCGCGGAACCGGTCTAACGCACCGCCCCTCGAACCGGATCACTGTGAACGGGACGGGCGGTTTCCCGCACCGTGCCGCGTCGGCGCGCCCCCGCCGGCGCGTCGGCGCGCCCCGCTGGTCGCGCCGCCCGCGGCCTGGGAGCGTCCGTCGCCATGCCTCCCCTCTATGACCACCTCGGCGGCAAGCCCGCCCTCACGTCCGTCGTCAACGAGTTCTGCGACCGGCTCGTGTCGGACCCGTCGCTGGCGCACTACTTCAAGGGCGTCGACCTCGGGCGCCACAAGCGCCACCTGCGCGCGTTCATCGCGGGCGCGATCGGCGGGCCGGACGTCTACGCGAAGCGCGACATGGGCGCGGTGCACGCGCACCTGTCCATCACGCCCGCCGTGTTCGATCGCACCGTCGACCATCTCGTGGCCGCGCTGCGCAGCCACAACGTCGCGGCGCATCTGATCGAGGCGCTCGGGGCGACCGTGGCGCCGCTGCGGGCGCAGATCGCGACGGGTGGTGAGTTGCGGGCCGCCTAGCGGGCCCGGCGAACGTGGGGTGTGTGTAAATCTAGTTCGACCTGGTCGAACTCAATTGCCATACACCCCATGCCACCCGATCGAGCGTGATCGATCGCGCGCGGATCACGCCGATAGGTGCGCGCTCACACTCGGATCACCGACCCCCTCACCAGCCGCCGTTCGCCGGCCCCGCCGCGCGGCTACACGGAAGCGCCGAGCCTAACCCTCGGCCAGCTTCACGAACGCCTCGAGGCGGCGCTTCTCGCGCGCCACCGCGCGCGCCTCCTCGCTGCCCTCCTCGGCGTTCGACAGCTCGTCCTCGGCGCGCCGCAACCGATCGCGCAGCTCGCTCGCATTCAAGTCATCGATGCCGAACACCTCGTCGACGAGCACCAGCGCGTGCTCGCCGGTCATCTGCAGGAAGCCCTCGCCCTGCGCGTAGCGGACCACCTCGGACTCCGACTTGTAGAGCCGCAGCTCGGTCGGGTCGAGCATCGCCAGCAGCGGCTGGTGGTGGGCCAGGATGCCGATCGAGCCCACGCTCGTGACGGTGGAGATCATCTCCACGTCGTCGTTGAAGACCTCGCCCTCGGGGGTGAGGACCTCGACCTTGAACGCGGTGCGCGCCATCAGCGCTCCTTCTTCGCCGCGTCGACGACGTCCTCGATCGCGCCCTTGAGCAGGAACGCGGACTCGGGCAGGTCGTCGTGCTTGCCGTCGAGGATCTCGCGGAACGAGCGCACGGTCTCGGCGATCGGCACGTAGGTGCCCGGCGTGCCCGTGAACTGCTCGGCGACGTGGAACGGCTGCGAGAGGAAGCGCTCCATCTTGCGGGCGCGCTGGACCAGCACGCGGTCCTCGTCGGAGAGCTCGTCGATGCCGAGGATCGCGATGATGTCCTGCAGCTCGCGGTAGCGCTGCAGCACGTTCTTGACCTCGTTGGCGACCGCGTAGTGCTCCTCGCCGACGATTCCGGGCTTCAAGATGGTCGACGTCGAGTCGAGCGGGTCGACCGCCGGATAGATGCCCTTCTCGGCGATCGAGCGCGAGAGCACGGTCGTCGCGTTGAGGTGCGCGAACACCGACGCCGGCGCCGGGTCGGTGAGGTCGTCGGCCGGCACGTAGATCGCCTGCACCGAGGTCACCGAGCCCTTGCGGGTCGAGGTGATCCGCTCCTGCAGCTGGCCCATCTCGGACTCGAGCGTCGG
>JBIOTP010000049.1:0-4775 GCA_044865965.1 Solirubrobacteraceae bacterium | reverse complement strand
CGCCGCGCTGCGCCTCGCGGGAGGCTGGCATCCCGCCGGGCTGATCGCCGCCGAGCCGCGGGAGGTTCGCGATCCGCTCGCGCTGTTTGCGCGCAACGCGGTCCCGTCGGCCGGGGCGCTGGTGCGCACGGACGCGGCGCGCGCCGCCGGCGGCTACGACGCGTCGCTGGCGTTCAGTGAGGATCACGACTTCTACGTCCGCCTCGCATTGCGCGGCGCGCCGGTCCACGTCCCCGCCGTCGTGGCGATCCACCGGCGCCACGCCGGCAACCGCCATCGTGCGGGCGCTGCCGTCGCCAGCGATCTGCGCATCAGCGGACTCGCCGAGCGCGAAGCGCGCCTGCGCCCATACCTGCCCGAGCGAACCGCCGGCCAGCTCGCCGAGCTCGCGCTCGAAGCCGCTCGCACCCGGCGCCCCGCAACGTTGATCCGGCGCGCGCCAGCGCTGCTGCGGTGGTCCGGAGCGCCTGTCCGGACGCTGCGGGGCGCCGGGCGCTACGTCCGCGCTCGCCGCCGCTGGGCGCAAGCCGGCGAGGCGGAGTGGGCGCGTGACGCCGAGCTGCGCGCATGGCTGGCCGCGCACTAGTTCCAGAACTCTCGGGATGGAAGCGCGCGACGCCTGGGGGAACGTCAACACGGGCGTCACCACTCAGGAGGCGGACCCGGGCTGGTACCTGCTCGACGCCGCCCGCCGGCGTTCCACATTGTTGGGCTATTCCTGGCGGTACGCGGTTGACGTGGGCAACCCCGCGTATCAGCAGCGCTGGGCCGACAACGTGCTCGGCAAGCTGCGTGCGGCGGCTGGGACGGCGTCTTCATGGACGACACGAACCCGACGATCAAGTACCGCTACGACACCCGCACCGTCGCCAAGACCCGACCGACGCGAAAGTACGCCGCGGCGACGCGCTCGGCGGTGACGGCGATCGGCCGGCGCCTGCGCGCGGCCGGCAAGCTGGTGATCCCGACCCGGACCAGGTCGTGTTCATGCGCGGCGACTACCGCACGCGCATCCACGCGCTCGTGTTCTAACGACGGCGGAACCAGGACCGCCGCGCCGGCGCGTCACCCGCGGGCGCAGGGGGAAGCGGGCGGCCTTCGAGGATCGCGGCAGGCGCCTCGGTGACCATCCACTCGCCGCGCGAACCCACCGCTGCCACCGCCTCCCGCAGCGAGGCCCGGCCCCCACCGGCGCGATGCAGGTCGCCCGCGATCACATGCGCCTGACCGGAAGCGATCAGCCGCTGCGCCAGCTTCCCGGCCCGGCCGCCGCCGACGACCGAGTCCGCGGTCACCTGGACGAGGACGTCGAGCCGCGCCAGCCGCGTCGGATCGTGCTGGAAGGTCCGGTTGCGCTCGGGGTGCGCGAGCAGGACGCGGAACCCCCGCACCCGGATCTTGAACAGGAGGTCCTCGAAGATCGGCGGCAGATCGCCGTACGGCGTCTCGACCAGCAGATCGGTGCCGCGCCCGCCGTAGCTCGCCGCGCGCAGCGCCTCGTCGCTCGCGCTCTGCGCCCACAGCACGTCGACCTCGCCGCCGGAGACGATCTGCAGCGCCACGCCCGTGGCGTCGATCGCCGCCTGCAGCGCCCACACGCGCGACGCCAGCTCCTCCACGCGCACGCCCGGGAAGTCCGCGCGCAGGTGCGGCGTGGCGGCCATCACCTGGACGCCGCTCGCGGCCGCCTCCCGCGCCAAAGCCACCGCCGCCTCCAGGTCCGGCGACCCGTCGTCGAGCCCCGGCAGCACATGCGAGTGGAGGTCGATCACGACGGCGCCCCCAGCCGCGCGACGAAGCGCGCCGCCCGGCCGCGCGCGCCGTCGCCGCCGAGCGCCGCCGACAGCCACTCCGCGTCCTCGCCGGCGAGCGGCCGCGGCAGCAGCGTCGCGCCGACCCCGGCGAGCAGGCCCGCCGCGACCGCGGCGAGGGTCCCGAGCCCCTCCAGCGCGAGCCACGCCGCGCCCGCCACGAGCAGCCACAGCACGACCGTCCGCAGCAGCGGCCCGGCGGCGAGCGAGACCCGACGATGCAGTCGCCACGCCAGCACCAGGCACGGCACGCCCGTGACCAGGATCGCCACGCCGTTGGCGATCGCGGCGCCGATCGCGTCCACCAGGCCGATGTCGACGACCGTGGCCGCGAGCCCGGCGACGAGCCCGTACAGTACGCCCTCGCTGACGCGCAGCATCGGCTGCAGCAGCGGCGGCGCGAGCATCGCCAGCAGCACCGGTCCGGCGTCGGCGTACTCGGAGCCGTACGCCAGCTCGAGCAGGGCGGGCCCGGTGCCCCCCACGCCCGCCACCAACGGAAACGCGGCCAGCGTGAGCAGCCGCAGCGCGCGCCAGAACCCGCGCCGGATGCGCTCGTCCTGGCGCGTGCCGACCAGGTTCGCGACCGCCGGCATGCTCACCGTCTCGACCGTTTCCGGGGCTTCGAGAGATCGGAGATCGCCGCGACCGCGATCGAGTAGAACGCGATCTGGGCGTTTCGTGGAGTAGTGCTGGAGGACGAAGAGCCCCGACCGCCGCCAGGCCACGAAGCTGATGATGACGATCACGCTCGTGGACAGCGCGAACGATCAGAAGCGCCGCCGCAGCTCGTCCGGAGGTGCGAACACGAACCGACGGTCGCGGATCAGATCGCCCAGACCGTTGTGCGCGGGTACCTGGAGCCCGGGGCGGAGCCGATCTTTCACCCGGACTCCTACGGGTATCGGCCGGGTCGGTCAGCGCTGGACGCGGTCGGGGTCTGCCGGGAGCGCTGCTGGAGACTGGACTGGGTCCTAGATCTGGACCTGAAGTCCTTCTTTTGACAGGCACGTGCACAACTGGGCGAGGACCAGGCGCGACCCTTTCAGCGGTGCCCGCGGCACCTCGGAGGCGCAGAGGAGGATGCGCACCGCGGCCATGTTGGCAGCATGTGCGGCTTGCGCGACCCCATCCCGGCTGTCGTGATCTCGCCGCTGCTGCCGGAGCCGCCCGTGACGGGCGGTCAGAAGCGGACGCTGCGGCTGCTGGAGGCGATGGAGCGCGCTGGGCTGCACCCGCGGATCCTGAGCGCCGATCCGGGCGCCGAGGGCGCCGAGAGCGCGCTCAGGAACCGCGGCTGGACGGTCGAGATCGTGCCCGAGCCGGAGCCCGGCTGGCTGGACCGCGCGCGTCAACACGCCCAGCGCCTGCCCAGCCCGCGCCTGCACGCGCTCGCCGTGCGCTTCACCGAGCTCGCCGCCGGCGCCGGCCTCGTCCAGTACGAGCACACACAGAGCGCGTACTACGCCGCCCCGCCCGGGGTTCCCTCTGTGCTCAGCCTGCACAACCTCGACTCGGCGATGGCGCGCGACGCCGCTCGCCACCGTCGCGGGCTCGATTGGCTGCGCGAGCGCAACCGCGCCGCCGCGCTGCGCGCCGTCGAGCGTCGCATGATCCCGCGCGTCGACCGCGTCCTGTGCGTTTCGGAGGCCGACGCCGCCGCCGTCCGCGCCGCCGGCGGCCGCGCCGTGCTCGCGCCCAACGGCGTCGACGACGAGTTCTTTCTGGACTCCCCGCCGGACCGCGGCGAGCGCGTCGTGTTCTTCGGGCACTTCGGATACGAGCCGAACCGGCGCGGGATCGAGCGCTTCGTCGCCGAGGGCTGGCCGCAGGTGATCGCCAGACGCCCGCGCGCGCGGCTCGCGATCGCCGGCGGCGGGATGGACGGCGACCTGCGCGCCCGACTGACGCACACCCACGGCGTGGACGTGGTCGGGCTCGTCGCCGACCTGCCCGCGGCGCTCGCGGCCGCGAGCGCCGTCGTGGTCCCGATCTGGGAGGGCGGCGGGACGCGGCTGAAGGTGCTCGAGGCGCTGGCCGCGGGCCGCCCGGTCGTCTCGACCGCGCTCGGCGCCTCCGGCATCGGCTTCCAGGACGGACGCCACGGCCTGCTGGCCAACACGCCGGCCGCGCTCGCTGCCGCGCTCGCCGGCGTCCTGGCCGACCTCGAGCAAGCCTCGACCCTGGGTCGAGAGGGCCGGAAACTGGCCGAACGATTCCGGTGGGAAGAGGCGCTTTCGGGCGCGTCGGCCTTCTACGCCGAGGTCGTCGCGAGGCGCCGGTCCGCGCTCTGACTCATGTTCATGTGAGGATCGCCGATACAGAACAACGGGCACTAGGCCCACACGACAAAGGCAAACCCGCCGCAAGGCGGGGACGCAAAGCCACGGGGCCCTGACGGGCCGGCCGGGCCGCCGAAAGGGGCATCTCCGGGTGAACATCGCGACGCGGGCAATCCTTGCCGTACTGGTCATGCTGGTCGCTGTGCCGAGCACGGCGCAGGCAGCGGCCCCTGTCGGGCACTTCCGCGTGGCGATCGACTCCAATGCGGCCACCGCGGACTACTCGAGCACCGCGGCGCGTAACACCGTCGTGATCCTGCAGCAGTACCAGGCCGCGCGCATGAAACAGCTCAAGGCCGCCAACCCGAACGTGAAGGTTCTGATGTACAAGAACCTGTCCGGGATGACGGACCGCCAGCCGTCGGGCTTCGTCTCAGGCGGCGTCGCGACCCAGGACGCGGCCGCCCACCCCGAGTGGTTCCTGCTCAACACGAGCGGCCAGCGCTTCACGTCGCGCTATTTCGGCTGGATCTGGATCGCCGACGTCGGCAGCGCGTCCTACCAGCAGAACTGGGCCGACAATGTGCTTGGCGAGATCGCCGCGTACGGCTGGGACGGCGTCTTCATGGACGACACGAACCCGACGATGTCGTGGCACTATGACGTCAACCGGATCGCCAAG
>JBIOTP010000048.1:0-7708 GCA_044865965.1 Solirubrobacteraceae bacterium | reverse complement strand
CCGGGACGGCGCGCAACTGGGCCACGGTCACGAAGCTGCTCGCGATGCTCGAGTAGTACGTCGGAGCGTGGGGTACCGCGATCGGTACCCCACACTCGAGAGGGTCAGCTCGCGTTCAGCGCCGTGTCGTCGATCACGAACGACGTCTGCAGCGTCACGTCCTCCGTCCCGGTGAACTTGACCGTCACCGTCTGCCCCGCGAACGAGCCGACGCTGAACGACCGCTGCTGGTAGCCGGCCGCCTCGTTCAGGTTCGAGAACGTCGCGAGCGTCGTGCTGCCCACGGTCACCGTCAGCCTGTCGTAGGCCGTGGTGGTCGTCGTCTCCGCGCTGTCGATGTGCAGCCAGAACGAGAGCGTGGAGCCCGTGCAGCCCGCGGGGATCGTCACCGTCTGAGAGACGGTGTCGGTGTGCGTCTGGCCGTAGCCGTCCAGCCACGCGTTCCAGGTGCCGGAGTACGTCGGCTGTCCCTGCGAGCCCCACTGGCCGATCACGCCGGCGGTCGCGGTCCACGTCACCGCGCCGGACTCGAAGCCGGGGTTGCCCAGCTTCTGGCCCGGGCTCGAGCAGCCGCCGCCCGCCGGGCTGACGGTCCAGCTGAATTGCGCCGACCCGGACTGGCCGCCCGAGGTCGCGGTCGCCGTCGTCGTGTAGCCGCCGGCGGTCGTCGGCGTGCCGGAGATGAGCCCGGTCGACGCGTTGATCGACAGGCCGGGCGGCAGGCCCGTGGCCGACCAGGTGTACGACCCCGTGCCGCCGCCGGCGGTCAGCTGCAGGCTCTTGGCCGTGCCGACCGTGGCGGCCTGGCTGCCGGGGTTGTTGACCGTGACGCCGCCGCCGGTCGTGCAGGTCGGATCCCCGGTCTGCGCGGGGACGCTCACGGCATTCCAGGCCGCCTTGACCGTGTTGAACTCCGTGCAGCCGCCGGGGAGCAGGTTCTTGGCCGCGTTCAGCGTGGCGGTGCGATACCGCAGGTACGTCATCCCGCTCGTCTTGGACAGCATCGCGTTGTAGAAGATCCGGCCGGCCTTCTGGATGCCGATGCCGGTGACCGTGCTGCCGTTGCACGTCGGGCTGGCCGGCTGGCCGTCGGTCGGGCTCGTGCCCTCGGCGACCAGGTAGAACCAGTGGTTGAACGGGCCGGCCGCGGCGTGCGTCTCGGTGGTCGGGATCGAGCTCGAGTAGCAGTTCGGATCGCCGGCGAGCGACGGGTTGTACATGTAGCGGATCGGGCCGCTGCCGACGAGGTTGACCTCCTCGCCGACGGAGTAGTCGGGCGGGTCGTAGGCCGCGGGCTCGTTGGCGAACCACTCGCTGAGCGCGCCGAAGATGTCGCCGGTCGCCTCGGAGACGCCGTTGGCGGACGCGCCTCCCGGCGTCGTGGAGTCGATCGCGTGCCCGAACTCGTGCCCGACGACGTCCAGCGAGGAGACCCACTGGTTGGCGGTGTTGTGCCCGATCGCGACGTACGAGCCGTTCCAGAACGCGTTCGTGTCGTTGAGGCCCACGCGCACGGAGAATCCGCTGCCGCTGCCGTTGATGCCGTTGCGGCCGAGCCAGGCGCCGAGCATGTCCCACTCGCGCTGGACGTCCCAGAGCGCGTCCACGCAGCCGGTCTCGATGTTGGTGGCGTTCCCGTTGCCCCAGACGTCGTCCGTCCCCGCCAGGAGCGCGCCGGTGTTGTAGTTGCGGCACGAGATGCCCCAGCGCGTCGGGTCCGTCATCGAGAACGAGGAGCCGGAGCCGCTCGTGTTGATCGTCAGCGGAGTCGGGCCGTTGATCCAGCCCGTGCCGCTGCCGTCCTTGACCTCGTCCTCGCTCGAGATCACCGCGCCCGTCTGCGCGTCGACGAACACGTGCAGCCTGCTCGGGATCGCGCCGCGGCGCCCGGTGACCACGCTCTCGTACGCCAGCCTCGGCGTGGTGAGCTGAGCCTGCACGACCAGCCGCGTGCTCTCGACCTGATCCACCGAGGGGACCTGGCCGGCGGCGACCTGCGCCGCCCGCGATGCCGTGATCGTGGACGCGGTCGACACGTCGATCGCCGATTGCTGGGCGACCGACGTCGACAGCACCTGCCCGTCCGAGCGGGTGACCACGACGAAGTCGCCGCCCACCACCGCCCGGGCGGCGGGAGATTGAACGCGCGGAAGCTTCTCTCGCCGCGGCCGGACGCGAGCCGGTTCTGGCGCGGCGCTGCGCCCCGTGTCTCCGCGCTGACGAACCCTGCCGGCGATCTGTCCGCCGGGGGCTCCATGCTTCTCGGTCCCCGTGAACGCTCCTGCACCCCAAGACCCGCCGCCCGCACTGCTCGACGCGGCGATCCACCTGATCGGGCCCGAGCGGCGCGCGCCCGATGTCGGCGACGCGATCGAGCGCCTCGGCGCGCATCACGTCGTGCGGTATGCGACGACGGAGGACGCGGAGCTCTACCGGCGGATCATGCGGGTGCTGTACCTCCATCACCAGGCGTTCGGCCTGCGCCTGCGGCCCCCGCAGGTCGCGGACGGGGTCCGCGAGCGCTACGGCATCCAGCTCGAGCCGGATCGAGTCGAGGAGCGGCTCGCCAAGCTCGTGGAGTGGGGCGCGCTGGAGCGCGACCATGACGCCGCGCTCGCGACCTCCGCAGCGGAGTGGCGGCGCAATCGCTACACCTACGACGTATCGCCCGCCGGGCGGCTCACGGAGGGCCTGCTGGCGCAGCTTGACGCGCTGGGGGTCGAGCACGGGCGCCTGCAGGGCGATCGCTTGCCGGCGATCCTCGGGGCGCTCACGCAGCTCGCGGGCGAGCTGGAGTCCGACGCGCCCGATGGGACGCGGCTGCGCGAGCGGCTCGAGCAGGTGCTGGGGCAGGTCGGCGCGCTGCACGATGCAGCGCTGGCGTTCATGCGTTCGCTCGGCGCCCTGATTCGGCGCGTCGAGCATGTCGACGAGGTGGAGTTCGATCGCGCCAAGGGCGCGCTGCTCGAGCATCTGCAGGGGTTCCGGCAGGATCGCCGGCGCTGGTCGGCGGACGTGCTGGCGGCGATCGACCGCGTTGAGCGGGCGGGCGCCGAACGGCTGGTGGCGACGATCGTCGCCGCGGAGGAGTTCGTCTCGCTTCCGGGCGGGGCCACCGTGTCGGAGCAGCGCGCCCGCCGCGGCGAGGAGCTGCGGCGCCGCTGGGGCGGCGTTCGCGTGTGGTTCCTCGGCGACGACGCGTCCGGATCGGCCTGGCGGACGCTGAACGACCATGTGATCGACGCCATCCGCGCGGTGCTGGCGGTCGCCGAGCGCCTCATCGAGCGCCGCACCAGCCGCGTCGATCGCGCGGCGGTGCTGCTGCGGCTCGCGGCACGCGTCGCCCAGGCCCCGCCGGGCGAGCCGACCGCATGGCTGCGCGCGGCGTTCGGAGTCAGGACGTTGCGCCATTTCGGCGTCCCCGAGCTCGATCCGGAGCAGGTCGCCGATCGCGGCCGGACGCCGTGGGCGGCGGCGCCGCCGGCGCCAGTGGTCGCGCACCTGCGCCGGCCGGGAAGCGGCACGCCCGGGCGTGGGCGCGGCGCGCCCGTGGCGGATCTGCGCGACGGGGCGCGCCGGCTCGCGGAGCGGCGCGCGGCCGAGCGTGCCGAGCTCGCCGCGTTCCTGGAGCGGTTCGCCGGTCAGGGTACGGTGCGGCTGTCGAGCCTCGAGCGGGTCGACCGGCACGAGTTTGCGCACCTGCTGGCCTGGATCTCGCGCGCGTACGAGAGCGGCCCCGCGCGCGACGGCACGCGGCGGGCAGGCTCCGCCGACGGCCGCGCCGTCGTCGTCTTGCGCGAGCCGCGCGGCGGGTGCCGCACCACGCTTCGCGCGCCGCACGGGACGCTCGAGCTGCCGGACTACCGGCTCGAGGTGATCGTTCGATGAGCGTTCGCGAGGTTGACGAGCGCGAGGAGCGCCAGGTGGCGCTGCGGGCGCTGCTGGCGCGGCCATTCGTCGGCGCGCGTGAGCCCGAGTTCGCGCTCATCCGCCGGCACGAGGCGGCACTCGCGCGCACGTGCCAGGAGCTGCTGGGCTACCGGCTGGAGCTCGGCAGCACGGCCGCGCGGGCGATGGGCCCGCCGACGCCGGCGGGCTTGGGGCGTCCCCTGCGCATTCGGCCGCAGAGCGCGAGCGGACGCGCGCGTCCAACCGACGAGCACCCGGTGCTGAGCGATCGCGCCGCGCTGCTGCTGCTGCTGACGCTGGTCGCGTTGGAGCGCGGCGGCACGCAGACGGCGATCGCCGAGCTGGCGCGGGAGGTCGAGCGCGCGGGGGCGGACGTCGAGCCGCCGGTCCTCGTCGACTTCCGGGAGCGCCCGGAGCGCGTGGCGTTCGCGGACGGGCTGGATCTGCTGTGCGACTGGGGCGTGTTGGAGCACACTTCGGGCTCGCGGCAGAGCTACAGCCGGCGCGAGCAGGACGCCGACGAGGCGCTGCTCACCGTCGACCGGCGCCGCCTGGCGCTGCTGGTGCGCGCTCCGGCGCAGGCGCTCACAGCCACGTCGGTTGACGAGCTGCTCGACGAGTCGGCACGGCATCCACCGACCCCGGAGGGCGAGAACCGCGCCCGCGGCGAGCGGCTGGCGCGGCGGCTCGTCGAGGATCCGGCGCTCGTCCTCGCGGACCTCGACGAGGTGGATCGGGAGTACTTCCGCGGTCAGCGGGCGCGGCTGGAGGGCGGGGTGCGCGAGGCCACGGGGTGGGCGGTGGAGCGCCGCGCCGAGGGCAGCGCCGTCGTCGTCGACGATCGCGCGCTGACAGACGTGCCGTTCCCGACGAACGCGACGATCAAGCAGCTGGCGCTGCTGCTGTGTGACGTCCTCGCGCAGGCTCCGCGGGAGCGGCCGCTCTCCGACGCCGAGATCCGCGCCGCCGTGCGCGACCTGCTTGCCCGGCACCGCGAGCACTGGCAGCGCGACCCCGGCGATCCGGCCGAGGTCGATGCTGCCGCGCACGCCGCGATGAGCGTGCTGATCGACCTCGACCTCATGGCCCCCGCCCCCGGCGGCGGCGTGTCGCCACGTCCGGCGGTCGCCCGGTTCCGCTCGCCGGATCTGCGGCGGCCGGGGGGTCCGTGCGCGTGAGCGCGCCGGACCGCTGGCGCCCGTCCCGCGCGGGCATAGTCAATCTGTACGAGTACGCCGACCAGGTGTTCGAGTTCGGCGACGGGCGCCTGCTGCTTCGCGGTCACAACACCTCCGGCAAGACGAAGGCGCTCGAGGTGCTGCTGCCCTTCTGCCTGGACGGCGACATCTCGCCGCGCAAGCTCGATCCGTTCGCCAGCGACGCGAAGGACATGAAGTGGAACCTCGTCGGCTGCATCGAGCAGGAGCAGCGCGTCGGGTACGCCTGGCTCGAGTTCGAGCGCCGCGACGATCGCGGGGACGTGCGCCGCCTCACGTGCGGCGTCGGGTTGCGGGCGCACCGGAGCGTCGCCGGGGTGACGCGCTGGTACTTCGTCGCGCGCGACGTCCGGATCGGCTCCGACGTGTCCCTGCTGCGCGGGCGCGATCCGGTCGGCAAGGCCGAGCTCGACGCGCTGCTGGCGGACGTTGGCGAGGTGCTCGACAGCCAGCGCGCCTACCGGGCGCGTCTCGACGATCTCCTGTTCGGCTTCGGCAGCCAGGAGCAGTACCGCTCGATGCTTCGCCTGATGCTGGAGCTGCGGCGGCCGCATCTCTCGAAGACGCTCGATCCACTGAAGGTCGCGGAGCTGCTCGCCGCCGGGCTGCCCGAGGTCGACCCGGAGCTCATGCGCCGGCTGGCCGGCGGGCTGGAGCAGCTCGAGGCGCTCGGGCGCCGGCTGGAGCGCCTCCGCGCGGTGCGCGAGCGCGTCCGATCGTTCCACGAGCGCACGTACCGGGCCTATCTGCGGGCGGTCGTGCGCGAGCGGGCGGACCGGCTGCGCGTGTCCCAGACGTCGGTGGAGAGTGCGGCGGCGCGGCTGCGCGACGTGCAGGCGCGGCTCGCGCGGGAGCGCGAGCGGGGTCGGGCCCTGGGTGAGCGCCGCACCGCCGTCGGCGCGGAGATCGAGCGCCTGGAAGGTGCGCTGCGCGGCCTCGTCGGCTCGGCGGCATGGCGCTCGATCGAGGCCGTGGAGGCGCTGCGCGACCAAGCCGAGGCAAGGGGCGAGACCGCGGAGGCGCTGACGCGGGTCGCTCAGGAGGCCGAGGCCGCCGCGGTGGGCCTCGAAGGCGAGGTCGTGGCCGGGACGGCCGCCGTCGGGCAGGCCCGCGACGCCTTCGCGGCCGATCTCGCGGCCGCCGAGCGTACGGCAGAGGCCGCGGGGCTGACGCGAACGTTCGGCGCCCTCGCCGGGCAGCTGCGCGAGGGGGCGCTGGAGGCGTCCGCGTGGGCGGGCCTCGTTCGCGACAGCGCTCGCGATCGCCAGGCCGTGTTGCGCGAGCACGACCGGCTCATCGCCGCAGCGCGGGCCGTGGCCGCCGAGGCGGAGCGCCGCCGGCACGCCGAGCGCGAGGCGGCCGACGCCCTGGGAGCGGCGGCCGCTCGTGTCGCCGCCGCCGAGGAGGCGCTCGAGAGCGATCGGCGCGCGCTCCGCGAAGCCGTCGCGGCGTGGCAGGCCGGACTGGTCGAGCTGGAGCTCGGCGAGATCGCGGCCGATGCTGCGGTCGCACGCGCGCTCGATGGGCTCGATCCGGGCGCCGCGCTCACGGCCGCCGCCGAGCCCATGCGCGCCGTGCTGGCAGCGGACGAGGCGGAGCTTGCGGCGCGCACGGCCGCCGTCCGCACGCAGCAGCAGGCCGCAGAGGACGAGATCGGGCGGCTCGAGGCCGACGGGGACCAGGGCCCGCCCCCTCCGTCGTGGCCGCGGGCGGCTCGCGAGGGCCGGCCGGGCGCGCCCCTGTGGCGGCTTGTCGACGTGGCCGGCAACATCGAGGCAGGCGAGTTGGCCGCCTTGGAGGCGGCCCTCGACGCGATGGGCGTGCTCGACGCGTGGGTGTGCCCGGACGGGACCGTGCTCGACAGGCAGATGCGCGACATCGTGCTCGTCGCGGGGCCGCCCGCGGCCGGCCGTACGCTCGGCGACGTCCTCGCCCCGGCGGACGGGCCGGCCGTGCCGCCCGAGGTGATCGAGCGGGTGCTGCGGCGCATCGCGCTGGTGGCCGACGCGCACGAAGACCCCGCTGTCGCCGCGGTCGACCTGCGCGGCGGGTTCCGGCTCGGCCCGCTGTCGGGCGCGTCCGCCAAGCCGGTGGCCGAGCACCTGGGCGCGGCTGCGCGGGCTGCGCGCCGGGAGCGCCGGCTGGCCGAGCTGCGGGCGCGGATCGGCGAGCTCGAGGCGGAGCTGGAGTCCCTCGGTGCGCGGCGCGAGGGCCTACGCCGGCGGCGCGACGCGCTCGCGGCCGAGGTCGCCGCGTTCCCATCGCGCGACGCGGTGGTCGCGGCGCTGCGGCTCCTCGACGTCGCCACTGCACACGAGCGCGCCGCGGCCGCGGCGCACGATCGCGCCGCGCGGGCCACCCGGGAGGCCGCCGAGGAGCAGATCGCGGCGGAGGCGCGCCGCCGCGAGCACGCCGCCGCGCACGGCGTGCCGCCCGGCGTGGACGCCACGGCGGTCGCCCGTCTGCGCGAGGCGGCGGCTGAGCTGGTCGGCCTCGTCGGCGGAGTGGCGGCGGCGCACCGGCACGCTGCGGCGACTGCGAGCGGCGTCGCGGCGCTGGCCGAGCGGCTGCAGGCGGCGCGG
>JBIOTP010000047.1:0-9307 GCA_044865965.1 Solirubrobacteraceae bacterium | reverse complement strand
CCTAGTAGTGATCACCAGCCAGCCTGGATTCGGGCGCCTGGGGGGCCGGCGAACTTCTTGCAGGTGAACGGGAGCCCGAACCGGCTCGGCCCGTGCGGATGGTCGGGCGCGGTCGACGGGGACATTGGCGCCACCCCGCCGCGCGCGATCGATCACGCTCGATCACCCGGCGAGGGGGGTGGCTTACGCTAGTACCCCTCTGGGGCGACAAACGTAAGCCACCCCGCGCGGGCACTGTTCGTTTTGGCGCCGAGCCACTCCGGGCTCCCTCTCACTTGAAAGCAGTCCGCCGGACCCGCCGCGACGGCGGGAGCCAACCGTCTAGCCGCGCCGCAACGTGAGCAGCGCGAACCCCAGCGTGTCGCGGCCGTCCGGGTGGTCCCAGCGCGCCCGCGCGGCATCGACCCACGCGCGCAGGTCCGGATCGGGGCGCTCGGCCAGCTCGCGCTCGCCGTTGGCGATCAGGGTCTCCTCGTAGGCGGCCCAGTCGGCGTCGGAGGCGATCGTGTGGCGCGCGATCGCCCAGCCGGCGTCGCTCGCGCCCGCCTGGAGGCCGTCGAAGTCCGGCAGCTCGTCCGCGGTCGCGCCGCCGAGCGCCTCCAGATACCCGGCGCTCGGATGGCGCCGCCAGAAGCCCTCGCCGGCCAGCCCGAGCCCGAGCGGCCGCGCCAGGCCCGCCATCGTGCGCAGGGCGTCGTCCCACGTGCCCATCGCGTGCGAGGCGGCCAGGCAGACCACGAGGTCGAACGAGCCGGGCTCGAGCTCCACGTCCGCGAACCGCGCCTCGTGGACCACGTCGAGGCGCTCGCGCGCCGCGGCGGCCCACGCCGGCGACGGCTCGATGCCGACCGTCGTCACACGATGATGGCGGGCCACGCGGGCCAGCAGCCCGCCGGCGCCGCAGCCGATGTCCAGCGCGCGGCCGCCCTCCGGCAGGTCGAGCGCGGCGATCGCCGCGTCGATCGCCGCCTCCGGCAGCGGATTGGCGAATGGCACGCCGCGGTGCGTGACGGCGCTGATCGCGTCGCGATCCACGCGCGGCAGGCTACGTCAAGCAGCCAGGCTGCGGGGCAGGGACTCGAACCCCAACTACCAGAGCCAGAATCTGGCGTGCTGCCAATTACACCACCCCGCAAGTGGACAGGCCGGGGAGTATAGGCGGCGCGTCCACGGCGATCCGCCGGTCCGGCCGGACCGGCCCGGTCCGTGACGTCTTGGACGGGAGTATCCTCAGCGCTACATTGAAGGGAGGGAGGCGCCTCCGACGCAGGCATGGGGCGCCTGTGCCTCCGATACGAGGGACGGCCTTGCATGCCAGACGCCGGTAACGGCTCCGTACAGCTCCTCGAAGCGGATCCCGAGCTCGCTCGGGGACTTGACCCGCGCCGGGTCCGGGAGGTCAGCCAGCGGCTGTTCGCGCGCGCCATCGACGTGCCGCGCGGGACGTGGTCGCCGGCGCGCGCGCTCGGCGGCGGCAGCCAGCCGATCGGGCTGCTGGTGCTGGAAGGGCTGCTGGTCCGCGAGGCGATCGTGGGCGACCATCCGTGCGCCGAGCTGCTGGGGCCGGGGGACCTCCTGCGCGCGTGGGACGACCGTGACGCCGAGGTGCTGCTGCCGCGCACCGTCGAGTGGAACGCGCTCAGCAACGTCCGCCTGGCGGTGATCGACCAGGCGCTCGCCGTCCGCGCAGCCCAGTGGCCGGAGATCTTCGCGTCGCTCGTGGAGCGCGCCGCCCGCCGCGCGGAGCGGCTCGTGGTGATGCAGGCGATCGCCCACCTGACCCGCGTGGACGACCGCCAGCTGGCGCTGCTGTGGTGCCTGGCCGAGCGCTGGGGCCGCGTCGTGCCGGGCGGCGTGGTGGTCTCGCTGCGGCTCCCGCATCGCACGCTGGCGGGCATGGTCGGCGCCCGGCGGCCGTCGGTGACGACCGCGCTCGGGCAGCTCATGGCACGCGGCGAGGTGGAGCGCCGGGCCGACGGCGGCTGGCTCCTGCGCGGCGAGCCGCCCGAGCCGCGGCAGCGCCCCGCCGCCGACGGCTCGAGCATGGCGTTCGAGCGCTCCGCGCGTTCCGCATAAGTACCCGTCCCGGCGGCGGGGGCGGCCCGCCCCGGTGGGGGACGGACCGCCTGCCGCTCGCGTCGCCGATGCCCACTGGGCCCAGGGCGGAGGGGTGCCCTATGTTGCAGGCCGGGCGCATACACGCCCGGGCGACGGCGAGACCTGTATCGCCTAATCCTATTGAACGCCGCGTCAGGTGCGACTCTTTTCGCCGACGAAGCGGCGCGTGATGTCGTCTTCGATACCGGGGTCGAGCACGACAAGCACCTCGTCGCCGGCCTCCACCACCGTGTCCGCCTTCGGCACGAACCCCGAGCCGTTGCGCAGCACGGAGATCACCAGCGCGCCGTCGGGCAGTCCCATGTCCGTGACCGCGCGGCCCGCCGCGGGGGCGTCCTCGGCGACCACCAGCTCGATGATCTCGAGGCGCTCCTCGGGCAGGTCGAGCAGGTGCACGAGCCCGTAGCGCGGCACCTCGTGCTCGATCAGCCGCAGGATCAGGTCGGTCGCCGACACCGCCGGCTGGATCCCGAGCAGCTTGAAGTGGTCGAGGTTCCGCGGGTTGTTGACGCGGGCGATGATCCGCTCGCAGAGATACTTCTCCTTGGCGACCTGGCAGATCAGCAGGTTGTCCTCGTCGTCGCCGGTGACCGCCACCACCAGGTCGGCGCGCTGGATGCCCGCCCGCTCGAGCACTCACAGCTCGGTCGAGTCGCCGTACTGCACGGCGTGCTCGAGCTCCTGCTCGACGGTCAGGTAGCGGCGCCGGTCCTGCTCGATGCAGGTGACCTCGTGCCCCTTCTCCAGCAGCTCGCGGGCCAGGTTCCAGCCGACCTTGCCGGCGCCGGCGATGATGACGTAGAGCCCGGCCATCAGGCCTCGGCGAGGTCCTCGAGCGCGGCGCGCTCGAGCTGCTCGATCGCGATCTGGGTCGGGCAGATCGTCTGCACGCCCTGCTCGGAGTACCAGGCGGCGCGCCGCGGGTCCAGCACGCGGGCGATCACGCGCGGGACCTCGAAGCGCCGCTGCGCGATCTGGGACACGACCAGGTTGGTGTTGTCGCCGTTGGTGGAGGCGATGAACACCTCGGCCTCCTCGATGCCGGCCTCCAGCAGCGCGTCGACCTCGAGCGCCGTGCCGATCGTGAAGCGCCCGCCCGCCTCCTCCCACGAGCGCCCGAGCTCGACGTCGAGCCGCTCGTGCGAGAGCGGGTCCTCGTCGAGCACGGAGACGGTGTGCCCCGCCTGCAGCGCCGAGGTGGCGACGGAGGACCCGACGCGCCCCGCTCCGACGACCAGCACGAACACGATTCGTGACTCTAGCGGCCGTGGGTCCCCGCCGCCGGATCGCTGACGCCGTGGGCGCGGTCGTGCGCGTCGGGCGCGGCCAGCGGGTGGCCGGTCGGGATCGGCAGGCCGGCCGGCCGCGGACCCATCGGGTCGACCGCCGGCTCGGCCGCGGCGGAGGACGGCGGCGCGGTGAGGATCACGCGGCAGGGCGCCTTGTTGACGACATAGCGCGTCGTCTCCCCCACGATCGTGTCGTGCAGCCCGGGCTTGCCGCCGAGCCGCAGGCCGCCGCCGACGCGGGTGGGCTCCTCCGCGGCCAGCACGACGGCCTCGACCCCGCGCCGCTTGGCCTCGTGCACGATCGCCTCGCCGGCGCGCCGCGCCCGCACCACGGCCGTGGCGACCTCGACGCCCTCGTACTCCTCCCCCACCGCCTTGGCGCGCTTGAGCGCCGCGCGGGCGCGCTTGAGCTCGTCCTCGGGCACCCGCGCGTCGAGCGGCAGCGCCAGCGGCACCTCGAAGATCCACAGCGCCTCGATCACCGCGCCGCCCTCGCCCTCGTCGGCGTTCTCGGCGGACGCCAGCCGGCCGGCCGTCTGCATGATGTCGTCGTCGAGCCCGGACCCCAGGATCGGCACGAGCATCGAGCCGTACTCGGCCTCGGTCGGCTTGCGCGTGAGCGCGTGCTCGGGGACCGTGACGCGCTTGAGCACCGGCTTGCCCTGCGACGTCCGGTAGCCGATGTACAGCACGAGCCCGGCGGCCATCCAGGTCAGCCCGACCCAGCGCGCGCCGCCGTGCTCCACGAGCAGCGCGACGAACGCCGCCGCCGACATCGCCGCGCACAGCACGGCCGGCACCGGCAGGTCGCCGCCGCCGACGCGCAGGTTGAGCGGCATCCGGTACGGGCGGTCGCGGTCCGGCTCGCGGTAGCGCAGCCGGCACACCGACACGCCGACGATCATGAACGCCACGGTCGCGCCGAATGCACAGATCGCGGCCAGGAACTCCAGATCGGCCGGGATCAGCAGCGCGATCGCGACGATCGCGCCGAAGGAGATCACCACCACCGGCGTCGCGCGCCGGCTGTGCAGGGTGCCGATCAGCGACGGCACCTGGCGGTTGACCGCCAGCGCGTAGCCGAGCCGCGAGAGACCGAGCATGGCGGACTGCGCGGCGGCGATCAGGATGACGACCGCCGAGATCGCGACCAGGTAGCGCAGGACGTCGCTCAGCGCGGCCTGCTCGAACGCGTCCGCGACGCCCAGCAGCGGCGCCTCCACCCAGCGCGAGCCGGTCTGCGGCAGCACCGAGGAGGCCACGAGCGCGATCCCCACGTACGGCACCACGGCGGCCAGCAGCCGCACCCCGATCAGCCGCCGCAGGCCGCGCCGGCCGATCGCGACCTGGCCGGCGAGCCCCGAGGAGGCGTCGATCCCGCTGAACGCGACGAGCACGAGCGGGAACGCGAACACCAGGTCCTCGAGCGGCGGCGAGCCGGCGATCCGCGCCGGATGCGCGATCACGTCGGGCTCGAACAGCAGCGCCAGCCCGAGGCCGACGATCACGAGCTGCAGGACGAGGTCGCCCAGCACCAGCAGCGCGGCGCGCTCGTAGCGGCGCGGCCCGGCGCCGCGGATCGCGACCAGCGCGACGTACAGCACAACCGCGCTGCCGAGCAGGAACTCCGGCACGCCGGTGTTGAACTCGCTCCAGAACACGCCGAAGTAGTCGGTGGTGGAGAACGCGCACAGGGCGACGAGGATCAGGTAGTCCAGGCAGATCGCCCAGCCAGCCACGAAGCTCCACAGCTCGTTGAACGCGTAGCGGGCGATCACGGTCGCGCCGCCGCGCTCCTGATGCAGCGAGGCGCCCTCCACGTAGCACGGCACGACGACCGCGAACAGCACCGCGCCGGCCACGAACACGAGCCAGGTCAGCCCGAGCGCGCGCTCGGCCACCAGGCCGGTGGCGAAGTAGATCGAGGCCGCGATGAAGCCCTGCACGATCCCGAACAGCGCGGGGCTGCCGAGCTGCTTGCGCAGGCCGGGCGGGGCGTCGAGGTAGCTGGTCTTGATCCGCGGCATCAGCGCCGCCGCTCCAGGTAGAGCCGGCCGGCGCCGGCCGCGACGAACAGTATGCCCATCACGACGCCGACCGCGACCGCGCCGCCGCCCTCGTACAGCGTGCGCGCGATCAGCGCGAGCCCGATCACGACCATCGCGCCCGACAGCACCTGCGTCGTCGCGCTCCTCACGCTGGGACCCTCGCCCGCTCGATCGCCCGCCGCCGGCGCACGCGGCCCGGCGCCGGGGTGGACTCGATGATCACCCGGCACGGCCGCTCGGCGAGAACGGTCTCCAGCGTCTTGCCGAACAGCGACGCGCCGTCGACGCGCCGCGGCAGCGGCATCACGATCGCCGCCGCGCGCATGTCGAGCGCCTCCTCGATGATCCGCCGCCCCGCCTGGCCGGAGCGGACGCGCTCGACGTGCCCCGAGACGCGCGCGCCGCCCTGCAGCTTCGCCTGCTCGATCAGCGACGCGGCGACGGCCTCCTCGGCCTCCATCGGCGCGCCGATCGGCAGCGCGCTCGGCACCGTGACGAGCGCGATCACGTGGATGCCGCGGCGCTTGCGCGCCGCCAGCTGCGCCGCGGTGGCGACGACGGACTCGTCGTAGTGGCCGTCGGCGAGCGGCACCAGCACGGAGTCGTACTCCGCCTCGTGGTCGACGACCGGCTGCGGGATCGCCACCTTGTGCGTGGAGGCGAGGTCGAGCCCCTGCGAGCCGCGGTACAGCATGTAGACGATCACGCCGAGCGTGAGCCAGCCGATGCCCGTGACGGCGACGTCCGGGTGCAGGGCAATGGTCACCAGGAACGCGATCCCGGTGCCGAGGCCGCCGACCAGTGCGAACACCGGCAGGTCGTAGCCGCGTAGGTTCACGTTGCCGGGCCCGCGATAGGCGCGCGGGAAGTCGGCCTCCGTCTTGCGCAATCGCAGCACCGAGAGGTGCGCGATCGTGAACGACAGCATCGCCCCGAACGCGTACAGGTTGCCGAGGAAGGTCGCCTGGCCCGGCAGCGTGATGAGGATCGCGACGACGCCGAACACGATGATGCCGATCCACGGCGTCCGGAACCTCGGGTGCAGCCGGCGCAGCTGGTCCGGCACCTGGCGATGGATGCCCATCGAGTACACGAGCCGCGAGACGCCTATGAGCGCCGCGTTGGTGGCGATGAACAGGATCGTCGCCGCCAGGATGCCGACGTAGATCGCGGCCGGGCGCTGGAACGCCCCCAGCGACAGGTTGCGCACGAGGCCGGCGATCGGGTCCCCGGCGAAGCCGCCCTGGTCCTCCGCGAGCCCGAGCAGCGTCTGGTAGGTGCCGTTGGCGTTCTGCGTCACCGGCAGCGCCACGAGCGCGACGGACGGCAGCGTGAAGTAGATCGCGAACACCGCGATCTGGACGCGGTTGATCGCCGCCGGGATCGTCTTGACCTCGTCCTTGGCCTCCTCGGCCATGTTCGAGATCGTCTCGATGCCGGTGTAGGCGATCATCCCGATCGGGATCGCGAGGATGAAGTTCTTCCACGTCGGCGCGACGCCCAGCACGACGTTCTGGATCAGCTGGTCCGGATTCGAAGCGAACACGAGGGCGCCGCCGACCACGACGAGCAGCAGCTGCGTGAGGAAGTCCACGACCGCCAGGCCGATGTTCAGCCCGGCGGACTCCTTCGTGCCGAACACGTTGATCGCCGCCAGGATCGCGATGATGATCGCGCCGCCGACGATGTCCGCCGGCGAGTGCCGCAGCGCCTCCCAGAAGATGCCGCCGAGGTAGTGCGGCACGAAGAACGCCGAGATCGCCACCGTCACGATGTAGTTGAGCATCTGGCCCCAGGCGGCGAAGAACGACCAGAACTCGTTGAACGCGCGGCGCGCGAAGCTCGACGACCCGCCGGCCTCCGGGTACATCGCCGTCGCCTCGGCGTAGGTGGCGGCCGTGCAGAAGAAGAACAGGCCGGTGATGACGAAGACGACCGGCGTCAGGCCCAGCGCGTAGGAGGCGACGAGGCCGAGCGCGTAGTAGATCGACGACCCGACGTTCCCGTAGGCGGTCGAGAAGAGGGCGTTCACGCCCAGGACACGCTCGAGTCCTTCCAGCCGGCGTCGTGCCATCTCGCACGCGCGATTCTAGGGCCGGGCGCGCCCGACCCGGTTGAGGTCAGGCGATCAGCGGGATGATCAGGAGGGCGACGATGTTCGCCACCTTGATCATCGGGTTGATGGCCGGGCCGGCCGTGTCCTTGAACGGGTCGCCCACGGTGTCGCCGGTGACCGACGCGGCGTGGGCCTCGGAGCCCTTGCCGCCGTGCGCGCCGTCCTCGATCAGCTTCTTGGCGTTGTCCCAGGCGCCGCCGCCGGCGGTCATCAGCACGGCGAAGAACAGGCCGACGACGATCACGCCGATCAGCAGGCCGCCGAGCATCTTGTCCGACAGGATCCCGACGATCACCGTCAGCACGATCGGGATCAGCGACGGGAGGATCATCTCGCGCTGCGCGGTGCGGGTCACGATATCGACACAGCGGGCGTAGTCGGGCTTGTCGGTGCCCTCCATGATGCCCGGCTTCTCGCGGAACTGGCGGCGCACCTCCTCCACGACGGCGCCGCCGGCGCGCCCGACCGCCTCGATCGAGAGCGCGGCAAAGAGACACACCATCAGGCCGCCGATCAGCAGCCCCATCAGCACGAGCGGGTCGTCCAGCGCGAAGACGATCGAGGTGTTGAGCTCGTCGGTGAGCTCGATCTTGAACGCCGCGAACAGCACGAGTGCGGCCAGCGCGGCGGAGCCGATCGCGTAGCCCTTGGTGACCGCCTTTGTGGTGTTGCCGACGGCGTCCAGCGGGTCCGTGACGTTGCGCACGTCCTCGGGCATGTCCGCCATCTCGGCGATGCCGCCGGCGTTGTCGGTGATCGGGCCGAACGCATCCAGCGCGACGATCACGCCGCACAACGACAGCTGCGCCATCACCGCCACGCCGATGCCGTAGACGCCGGCGAGCTTGTAGGAGACGTAGATGCCGACGACGATCACGAGCGCCGGCGCCGCGGTGGCCTGCAGGCCCATGGCGAAGCCCTGGATGATGTTCGTGGCGTGGCCGGTCTCCGACGCGCGGGAGGTCTTCTTGACCGGCGAGAAGCGCGTCGACGTGTAGTAGTCGGTGATCACGAACAGCAGCGAGGTGACCGCGAGGCCGACCAGGCCGCAGAAGTAGAGGTCCCAGGCGGTCGGCGCCGTGCCCCGCGCCGCGTCCTGGTACTGCAGCGAGTCGACCATCCACTGCGTGACGGGGATGAACAGCAGGGCGGCGATCAGGCCCGCGACGATCAGGCCCTGGTAGAGCGCGCGCTCGACGTTGCCGGCGCGCGACTTGACCGCGAACGTGCCGATGATCGAGCCGATGATCGAGACGCCGCCGAGCACGAGCGGGAACAGCACGACCGTGGTTCCCTGGAAGGTCAGCACGCCGAGCAGCATCACGGCGACGGCGGTGACCGCGTAGGTCTCGAACAGGTCGGCCGCCATGCCGGCGCAGTCGCCGACGTTGTCGCCGACGTTGTCGGCGATCACGGCGGGGTTGCGCGGATCGTCCTCGGGGATGCCGGCCTCGATCTTGCCGACGATGTCGGCGCCGACGTCGGCGCCCTTCGTGAAGATGCCGCCGCCGAGGCGGGCGAACACCGAGATCAGCGAGCCGCCGAAGGCGAGCCCCACGAGCGCGTCGGGAGACGTGACGCCGCGGCTGTGCATGGCGTACACCAGCACCACCACCGAGAGCAGGCCGGCGCCGACGACGAGAAGGCCCGTCACCGCCCCGCCCTGGAAGGCGAGCCCGAAGGCCGGGCCGAAGCCGGTGTGGGCGGCCTGGGCGACGCGCAGGTTGGCGCGCACC
>JBIOTP010000046.1:0-17442 GCA_044865965.1 Solirubrobacteraceae bacterium | reverse complement strand
CTGCGATGAGCGTCCCGGCGGCGTAGGACGCGGTCAGCACGCCGGCCGCGGTCTTCGAGAGGTCGAGGTCGTCGGCGTACTCGGGCAGCAGCGGCGTGATCGCCGCGTAGAACATCGTGTCGACAAGGACGACGGCGGAGGCGAGGAGGAGCAGGCGGCGCACGGGACGAGCAATCGTATGACTCCGCCGCTGCCGGCTCGGCGGCCGCGGGCGTTGGACGCAGCCCGGCAGCGCCGGCCGGCCGGTCAGCGGCGGCGGCTCGGCGAGTAGTCAGCCACGCCGCCTCGGCTACCGGCGGCGGATCGGCGCGTAGTCGGCCATCAGCTTGCGCTCGGAGCCGTCGCCGGCGAAGCGCACGACCACGATCCCGCCGGGCTCAGTGCCGATCACGACGCCCTCGCCGAACGCCGCGTGCACGACGTCGTCGCCGAGGCGGAACACCTGCCCGCCGCCGTCGCCGCCCCCGAGCTCCGCCGACGCGGCCGCCGCGCCCGCCCACGAGGCGACCCGGCCGGGCCGCGGCAGCCCGGCGGCCTCGCGCGCCGGCTGGTCGGTCAGCTCGCGCGGGATCTCGTCTATGAAGCGCGAGCGCACGCCGAAGGACTGCGCGCCGAACGAGTTGCGCCGGCGCGCGTAGGTGAGCGTGATGTCGCGCATCGCGCGCGTGATGCCGACGTAGCACAGCCGCCGCTCCTCCTCCAGGCTGCCCTCGTCCAGCGCCCGCGAGTGCGGGAAGACGCCGTCCTCCATGCCGATGATGAACACGATCGGGAACTCGAGCCCCTTGGCGTTGTGCAGGGTCATCAGCGTCACGAGGCCCTCGTCGTCGCGGATCGTGTCGGCGTCGGCCAGCAGCGCGATCTGCTGCAGGAACTCGCCCAGCGACCCGCCCTCGGGCGCCGTCGCGTCGTACTCCCGCGCGACCCGCACGAGCTCCTCGAGGTTCTCCATACGCCCCTGCGCCTCGATCGTCCGCTCGGCCTTCAGCGCCTCGACGTAGCCGGTCTCGCTCAGCAGCTCGTCGACGAGGACGCCGACCGGCGCCGCGCCCTCCAGGCGCTCGCGCAGGCGCTGCATCGTCGACATGAAGCGCCCGAGCGCCTTCTTCGCGGCGGTCCCCAGCGTGGGAACGCCGCGCTCGGCGGCGTCCCAAACCGAGATGCCCGTGTCGCTGGCGTAGACGAGCACGCGCGACAGCGACGTCTGCCCCAGCCCCCGCCGCGGCGAGTTCGCGATCCGCGTGAACGCGCTCGCGTCCTGCGGATTGACCAGGAACGTGAGGTACGCGACCGCGTCCTTGATCTCCGCCCGCTCATAGAACTTCGTCCCGCCGATCACCTGGTAGGCGATCTGCGCCCGCACCAGCATGTCCTCCAGCACCCGCGACTGCGCGTTGGTCCGGTAGAAGACCGCGATCTCCGAGCGCGGCACGCCCTCGTCCACGAGCCGCTCGATCTCAGCCGCCACGAACCGCGCCTCGGCATGCTCGTCCCCGAGCTCCCGCACCCGCACGGGGTCCCCCTCCCCCACGTCCGTCCACAGGTGCTTGGCCATCTGCCCGCGGTTGTGCGCGATCACCGCGTTCGCGGCATCCAGGATCGCCTGCGTCGAGCGGTAGTTCTGCTCGAGCTTGACGACGGTGGCGTCCACGTAGAAGTCCTGGAAGTCCAGGATGTTCCGGATGTCGGCACCCCTGAACCCGTAAATGCTGTTGTGCGTGACGATCCCGCCGGCGACGAAGTTGTGCGTGTCCTCGACATTGAGGTCGTACACCGGCCGGTCGAGCGGCACGCGACGGATCGATTCGACGACGTCGTAACCGCCCGCCTCGGTGAACATCGCCATCCCCGGACGTACCGACGCCGCGGGCGTGAACGGCAGCGTGTTCTTGGCTCCCGGAACGCTGCCCGCAGCGCCGAGCCGCGCCAACTGCCGCACCGAGACGTGGATGGTCGCCCCGATGCGCTCGACCGCCTCGCGTGCCCGCCCGAAGTCGCTGAAGCACGTCTCGTACCGCCAGCTCTCCGACCCACGCTTGGCCGGCCGCACCGAGAAACCCGCCGCTTGGAGCCGTTCGCGGGCGTCCGGGTCCCGGCCTCCGATCGCCACGGTGTGCATCGGCCGGCGCCCCCGCCGATCGCCGCACAGGGTGATCGTCACGTTGCGCCGCCGCCCCTCGAACGACAAGGGCACATGGTGCGGATGGTCGAAGTCGAGACCCTCATCGGGCAAGAGCCGCATCGGGCGGGCGCCGTGGTAGCCGGCGAAATGCGTGTGCTCCGGCGTGCTGACGATCCTCCGACCGCCTCGGGTCGTGATCTCGATGCCCATGGAGCGCGAGGAGGCGTGCGTGTCAGTGACTCGCGCGGGGCGGAAGTCTCCGCTGCCGTGGCAGGACAGCACCTCGTCGCCGACCTGCACCTCCTCGATCGGCTTCACCGAGCCGTCGCCCATCGTGATCGAGGTGCCCGCGGCCAGGCACTGCGCGTCGTCGCCGACAACCACCAAATTCCGGTGCTCTGAGGTGAGGAGCTGCAACCACCGGTACTGGGCGTGGTTGGTGTCCTGGTACTCGTCGACGAGCACGAAGCGGAACGCGGTCGCGTAGCGGTCGCGGACCTCCTGGAACATCTCGAGCAGGTTGACCGCGCGGACCAGGAGGTCGTCGAAGTCCATCGCGTTCATGCGCATGAGCTCGCGCTCGTAGTGCGCGTAGACGTCGGCGGCGGTCTGCTCGAAGTAGGAGCCGACGAGCTGTCGGTAGTCCTCGGCGGAGCGGAGCTTGTTCTTCGCGTCGGAGATCTGGGCCTGCATCGCGCGCGGGGCGAAGCGCTTGACGTCGATCTCGAGGTCGTCGAGGCACTTCTTGATCAGGCGGCGGGAGTCGGCCCCGTCGTAGATCGTGAACTGGCGGGTGTAGCCGAGGCGGTGGGCGTCGGCGCGCAGCATGCGGGCGCAGGCGGAGTGGAAGGTCATCACCCACATGGCGCGGATCGCGCGGCCGACGAGGAGCTCGACGCGGTCGCGCATCTCCTGGGCGGCCTTGTTGGTGAAGGTGATCGCGAGGATCTCGTCGGCGCGGGCCTGGCCGGTGCGCAGGAGCCAGGCGATGCGGTGGGCGAGCACGCGCGTCTTGCCCGAGCCGGCGCCGGCGAGGATCAGCAGCGGGCCCTCGCCGTGGGTCACCGCCTCGCGCTGGGGCGGGTTCAGGCCCTCGAGGAGGGCGTCGAGGGCGGCGTCGGCGGGCATCCACGGGTCACGATAGAGGCCGCTCCCGTCAGACTCCGCGCGTGCTGGTGAGCGGCGAGATCGGGTGGGGGGCGGCGTGCTGGTGAGCGACGAGATCCGGCGGGGGGCGGTGTGCTGCTGACCGACGAGATCCGCCGCAGCGCCGAGCTCGTGGCCGGCCGCTCCGCGTCCGTGCGGATCCGGCGCGAGGCGATCGAGGCGTACGCGAGCACGCTCCCATCCGAGTCGCCGCCGGCGCCCGACCTGGAGGGCGCCGACCTCGAGACGCGCGCCGCGTTCTCGCTGCAGCTCAACGCGATCAACTTCGGCTCCGGCTGGTTCCCCACGCTGCGCAAGCCGGAGGGCCTCTCCGGCTTCCGCACCATCGAGGCCGGCCTGCGGCGGCACGGGCCGTGGGCCGCCGAGGCGCTCGCCGCGGTCACCCGCGAGGAGATCGCGCAGGCGATGGGCCAGGACCCCGAGCACGTCCTGATGCGCCACTTCGAGCACCACCTGCGCGAGCTCGGCGCGCACGTCCGCGACGAGCACGACGGCTCGTTCCTGGCCCTCGCCCGCTCCGGGGACGGCTCGGCCGAGGCGCTCGCCACCGATCTCTTCGGCCTGGACGGCTGGGCCGACGCGTCGCGCTACGACCGCGAGCGGATCGTCTTCGCCAAGCGCGCCCAGCTCGCGGCGGCCGACCTCGCGCTCGCGCAGATCGCGCCGGCCGGCGACCTGCACCGGCTCACCCTTTGCGCCGACAACCTCGTCCCGCACGTCCTGCGCCTCGACGGCGTGCTCGAGTTCGCCCCCGGCCTTGTCGAGCGCATCGGGGCGGGCGAGCCGCTCGAGCACGGCTCGCCGGAGGAGGTCGAGATCCGCGCCTGCGCGGTGCACGCCGTCGAGCGCCTCGTCGCCGCCCACGGCGCCACCACCGCGATGGTCGTCGACAACGTCCTCTGGCACCGCGGAAGCGAGCCGCGCTACAAGGCCCGCCCCCGCCACCGCGCTCCCTGCACCGCGTATTAGAGCGACTTGCGCCGTGCGCGCTTTCGCGGTTAAGGTCGCCTGCGCATTGACGCGCCGAGGGAGGAGCCGCTGATGGAGGTTGGACGCAGGACGCTCATGGGCCTGGCGGCGACGGCCAGTTGCCTCGCCGCCCTCAGCGGGCCCGCAGCCGCGCTGCCCCCCGCAGTCGGCGCGCCGCCGCGGTTCGCCGCGCCGGTCGAGCTCTCTCCCGGCGGCTTTGCGTCGGGCGTGGTCGCCGGGGACTTCAACGGCGACGGGCGGCCCGACGTCGCCGCGACCAACCAGGCAGACGACACGGTGACGCAGTGGCTGCGGAGCGACACCGGCGCGTTCGTTCGTCAGACCCCGAACATCGCCGTCGGCGACTCGCCGGTCTGGATCGTGACCGGCGACTTCAACGCCGACGGCCGCGACGACGCCGCGGTCGGCAACGCCGGCCAGTTCAGCGCGCCCGCCGACGACAGCGTGTCGATCCTGCTCGGCAGCGCGAGCGGGCTGGTTCCGAGCCAGACGGTCACCGTCCGCGACCAGCCCGAGCAGCTCACGCCCGGCGACGTCGACGGGGACGGGGACATCGATCTCGTCGTCGCGAACTGGGGCCCGGGACCGCAGCCCATGTCGCTGCTGCGCAACGACGGCGCCGGCCGGTTCGCGGCGACCGATGTCAGCACGGGCTGCCCGACGGGACCCGCCTCCGCCTCGATCGGGGAGTTCACCGGCGACGGCCGCGCCGACATCGCCGTCGTCTGCCGTAACGACGCCATTGTGCGGATACTCGGGGCCGATGGGAGCGGCGGGTTCGTTCAGCCGGCCTCCGGTCAGACGAGCTGCGGGAGCGGGGGCGCCACCGACGTCGCTGCGGCCGACTTCGATCGCGACGGCGCCCTCGACCTCGTCGTCGCCTGCGGCCAGGCCCGGATCTCGCTGCAGACCGCCGGGGACGGATTCGCCGCCCGGCCCGGGCCGACGGGCGACTCGTGGTTCAACCTCGCCGGCCAGTCGTTCGCGGCGTCGATCGCCGCCGCCGACCTCAACGGCGATGGCCTGTCCGACGCGCTGGCAGCCACGCCCGTGACCGCGCCGCAGCCTTCCAACCTCGTGGTCGTGGCCGATGGCGACGGGACGGGAGGCTTCGCCCCCGTCAACAACAACCGGGTCGGCACCGGCTACCCCGCCGGCGGCTCGGTCAACGACGCGGTCTCGCTCGACATGAACGAGGACGGCAAGCCGGACATCGTGGTCGCGTCTGACGGGGCGCCGCGGGTCCTGTTCAACGAGACCCCGATCCCGGGCGTCACCACCGGCGACGCGGTCGCGCTCGGGCCCGAGACCGCCACCCTCACCGGGGCGGTCAACGCGAGCGGCGTCGACACCACCTACGCGTTCCAGTACGGCACGACGCCGGCGTACGGCCGGCAGACGCCGGAGCTGCCGTCCGGCGGAGTCCTGGCCGGCGGAGCGAACCACGACGTCAGCGCGGTGCTGTCCGGACTCGCGCCGGCGACGACCTATCACTACCGCCTGCGCGCCACGAACGGCAACGGCACGACCTACGGCGCCGACCGCACGTTCCGCACCGCGCCCGCGCCCCCGGCGACGCCGCCGGCCGTTCAGCCCGTCGCGGCCCCGAGCACGGCCGGCGAGCCCCGCATCTCCGGCTCACCCCTCTCCCGCCGCGTGCTGACCTGCGCGCCCGGCGCCTGGAGCGGCGCGCCGTCCTTCGCGATCTCGTGGCTGCGCAACGGCACGCGGATCGCGAGCGGCGGCACCTACACGGTGACGCGCGCCGACGCCGGCACGGCGCTCCAGTGCCGCGTCTCGGCGAGCAACGCCGGCGGGACGACGGTGGCGACGAGCGCGCCGGTGGTGGCGAAGCTCGCGCCGTGCGTGGTGCCCAAGCTGAGCGGCCTGACCCTCGGGCGCGCGCGCAACGCCCTCACGGCGGCCGGCTGCCGGCTCGGGAAGGTCACGCGCGCGAGGGCGCGCGTGCGCAAGGGCCGCGTGATCCGCTCGTCGCCGGGCCGCGGGAAGATCCTGGCGCCGGACGCGCGCGTGAACCTGGTGGTGAGCCGCTAGGAGGGCGGCTCGAACGGCAGCGTCATGGTCCCGGTGCGCTCGGGCTCGATCACGTAGACCGTGCCCGAGCGCATCGGGAAGGGGTTGCCGGTGTAGCGCTGCGCGATCGCGTCGATGAGCTCGAGCGCCGCCTCGCCGGTGCGCTTCTCGACGACCCGGCCCCGGAGGTAGGCCACCCTGTACGGGTTCTCGCGATCGATCACCGAGATCGCCACGCGCGGGTCGCGCTCGAGGTTGCGCGCCTTGCGCGAGGCGTCTTGGGTGAAGAACGTGACGCGGTCGCCCAGCGTGCCCACCCAGACCGCCACCGAGTGCGGCGAGCCGTCGGGCAGCAGCGTGGCGACGTGGCCGAAGTTCGTGCCCTCGAAGAACGGGCGGATGTCGTCGGGGAGCATGGGCGCGATCCTGTCAGCCGACGACGATGACGTCGAGGTTGCGGGGGCCGTGGACGCCCTCGACGCGGTCGAGTTCGATGTCGGAGGTCGCCGACGGCCCAGAGACGAGGGTGAGCGGGCGGCCCTCGGCGGCGGCGCCGGCGAGAGCGGCGACGGCGTCGGGGACGGAGGGGACGACGTCGGCGGCCTGGACGATGCAGACGTGGTGATCGGGCACGAGCGTGAGCGCGCGGCGGCCCGAGAGCAGGCCGCCGTCGAGCACGATCGTGCCGGTGTCGGCGATGGCGAGCGCGCAGCCGGTGAGGACGCCGTCGAGGCGGTCGAGCGTGTGGGCGGTCATCGGCGGGTCGTCGACTACGACCTCGAGCCCGGTGAGGACGTCGGGGCCGCCCGGCGGGACCCCGATCCGCCGGCTCCCGCGCGCGTCGCAGGCCTCGCGCACGGCGGCGGCCAAGCCGCCGGGCGCGACGCGCCGCACGGTGGCTTGGTACTCCGCGGCGCGCTCGCAGAAGAGCTCCACGGCGCCCTCGCGAGGGAGCGTCCCGGCCGCGCGGTAGTCGCGCGGGACATCGGGCACGGCGGGCGCGGGGCCGAGCGCGCCGCGGATGCGCGCGAGGATGTCGGCGCGGGCGTCGCTCACGACGCGGCCCCGGGCCGCGCCTGTTCGCCCGGCGCGTCGTCACGCGGCGAGGCGGCCCCCGGCCGCGCCTCGCCGCCGACGATGTCGTCGCGGGGCGGCGCCGGCGCGGGCTGACGCTGCCGCCACCAGTCGCGGAACGTCTGCTTGGGCGGTTCGGGGAGGTCGCGCATCGCGGTCCAGCCCGGGACGATCGCCTTCGCGAGCGGCCCGCGGCCCAGGCGCGCGAGGCGCTGCGCGCGCTCGTAGCGCCCGCGGGAGGAGAACGCGGCCGCCACCGCCTTCATCGCGAGCGCCTCGGGCGCCAGGCGGGACTTCTGCTCGCGCACGACCCGGCCGCGGAGGTGCACGAGCACGGTCGGGATGTCGATCCGTACCGGGCAGACGTCGAAGCACGCGCCGCACAGCGAGGACGCCCACGGCAGCGTCGGCGCGGCTCCCAGGCCCTCCAGTTGCGGTGTGAGGATCGCGCCGATCGGCCCCGGATAGACCGACTCGTAGGCCTGCCCGCCGACGCGCTCGTAGACCGGGCACACGTTCAGGCACGCCGAGCAGCGGATGCAGTGCAGCGCCTGGCGGCCCACCCGGTCGGCCAGCACCCGCGTGCGACCGCCGTCGAGCACGATCAGGTGAAACTCGCGCGGCCCGTCGTCCGGGCGCACGCCGGTCCACAGCGACGTGTACGGGTTCATCCGCTCGGCCGTCGACGAGCGCGGCAGCAGCTGCAGGAACACCTCGAGATCGCGCCACTCGGGCAGCACCTTTTCGATCCCCATCACCGTCACCAGCACCGTCGGCAGCGTCACGCACATCCGCCCGTTGCCCTCGGACTCCACGACCACCACCGTGCCGGTCTCGGCGACGCCGAAGTTCGCGCCCGACACGGCGACCGGCACCGAGAGGAACTTCGCGCGCAGGTGCGCGCGCGCGGCCTCGGCGATCGCGCTCGCCTCCATCCCCAGCGACCGGCCGCGCGCGATCGTGCGCTCGAACAGCGCCCGGATCTCCGCCCGGTTGCGATGGATCGCCGGCACGAGGATGTGCGACGTCCGGTCGTGCCCGAGCTGCACGATCAGCTCGGCCAGGTCGGTCTCGATCGCGTGGATGCCCTCCTTCTCCAGCGCCTCGTTCATGCCGATCTCGTCCGTCGCCAGCGACTTGACCTTGATCACCTCCTCGCTCCCGGCCGCGCGCGCGATCCGCGCCACGATCGCGTTCGCCTCCTTGCCGTCGCGCGCCCAGTGCACCGTCCCGCCCGCGCGCGTCACCGCCGCCTCCAACCGCTCCAGCTGCTCCGGCAGGGTCGCCATCGCGCGCGCCTTGATCGCCTCCCCGGCCACCCGCAGCGCCTCCCAATCGGGCAGCTCGGACACCGCCCGCTCGCGCTTCTCGCGGATCAACGAGGTCGCCTTGCCGAGATTGCGCCGCAGCTGTGCGTCCGCCAACGTCGCGCGGGCGGCGGCCTGGAAGCTCATTCGCGCGCCGCCAGGATCTCCGCCAGATGCATCGTCCGCACGCCGGCGCGCTGGCGCCGCAGCGCCCCGCCGATATGCATCAAACACGAGTTGTCGGCCGCCGTGCACACCTCCGCGCGCGTATCGAGGATGTGACGCAGCTTGTCCGACAGCATCGCCATCGACGTGTCCGCGTTCTTGACCGCGAACGTCCCCCCGAACCCGCAGCACTCCGCCGCCGCGTCCAGTTCCACCAGCTCGATCCCGCGCACCGCCTCCAACAGCCGCCGCGGCCGGTCGCCCACCCCCAGCATCCGCAGCGAATGGCACGTCGGATGCAGCGTCACCCGATGCGGAAACGACGCCCCCACATCCACCACCCCCACCCGATCCACCAGGAACTCCGTCAACTCGAACACCCGCCCCGCCACCGCCGGGACCCGCTCACGCACCAACCCCACACACGACGCCGACGGCGACACGATCGCCTCCGCGTCCCCGAACACGCGCGGGAAGCGCTCCAACAGCCCCGCCGCCTGATGCTCATAGCCCGAGTTCACGTGCATCTGCCCGCAGCAGGTCTGCTCGAGCGGGAAGTCGACCTCGCACCCGACCCGCTCGAGCACCTCCACCACCGCCCGACCCGTCCGCGGGAACAACGTGTCGTTGAAGCACGTGACGAACAGCGAGACCCGCATGCAGCGCGGGACTCTAGCCCTGCAGATGCGTCGGCACCCGATGGACCGGGTAACTGCGTGGCCAAGTCACCCTCGGGAGGAACGGGATGTACAAGCAGGTGCTCGACCCAGTCGCCGACTCGCTGTTCGTCAGCGCACTGTTCGCGCTGATCCCCCTGGTCACGCTGTTCATCCTGCTCGGCGGGCTCCGGTGGAAGGCTCAGTGGGCCGCGCTGACGGCGCTGGCGGCCTCGATCCTGGTCGCGATCGTCGTCTACTCGATGCCCGTCGGCCAGACGCTGGACGCCGCGCTGGAGGGCGCCGCATTCGGGCTGTTCCCGATCATGTGGGTGGTCTGGAACGCGATCTGGATCTACACGATGACGGTCGAGACCGGTCACTTCGCAGTCCTGCGGCGCTCCGTCCTCGCGGTCTCCGACGACCAGCGGATCCAGGCCGTGATCATCGCGTTCTCGTTCGGCGCGCTGATCGAGGCGCTCGCAGGCTTCGGCACGCCGGTCGCGATCACGGCGCCGATGCTGGTCGGCCTCGGCTTCAAGCCGATCAAGGCGGCCTCGGTCGCGCTCGTCGCGAACACGGCGCCGGTCGCCTTCGGCGCGATCGCGATCCCGATCGTCACGCTGGCCGGGCTGACCGAGCTTCCGAAGGAGGACCTCGGCGCGATGGTCGGCCGCCAGACCCCGTTCCTGGCCCTCATCGTTCCGCTCATCCTCGTCGGGATGGTCGACGGAATGCGCGGCGTACGCGCGACGTGGCCGGCGGTCGTGGTCGCGGGCATCGCGTTCGCGGTCGGGCAGTTCGCCTGCTCGAACTACGTCTCGGTGGAGCTCACCGACATCGTCGCCTCGCTGCTGTCGATCGCCGCGACGGTCGCGTTCCTGCGCGTGTGGCAGCCGTCGGAGCCGATGGTGCTCGAGCGCGCGCCCGGCCGGCCCGCGGTCGCCGGGGCGGCGGCGGCCGATCCCGCCCACGAGGCGGCCGTGCGCCGCCGCGAGGGCACGGGCCGAGACTCCCGCGGCGACGTCATCGGCGCCTACGCCCCGTACCTGATCCTGATCGCCGTGCTGGCGCTGGCGCAGTGGGGGCCGCTCAAGGACCTGCTCGCCAAGGGCGGGACGGAGTTCTCGTGGCCCGGCCTCGATGTCCAGAACGCGAAGGGCGCGGCGCCGTCGAGCGTCACCTACAAGTTCGGGTTCATGGCGGCGGCCGGCACGCTGGTGCTGATCTCGGGGCTGCTGACGATGCTCGTCCTGCGGATCTCGCCCCGCGCCGGCACGCGGGCGTATGGGCACATGCTCAACCAGCTCAAGTGGGCGACGCTGACGGTCGCCGCCGTGCTGGCGCTCGCCTACGTCATGAACCTGTCCGCGCAGACGTTGACGATCGGCAACTGGATCGCGGGTGCCGGCGGGGTGCTGGCATTCTTCTCGGCGATGATCGGCTGGCTGGGCACCGCGGTGACGGGCTCCGACACGTCGTCGAACTCGCTCTTCGGCGTGCTGCAGGTGACCGCAGCCAAAGAGGCCGGACTGGATCCGACGCTGATGGCCGCCTCCAACTCGAGCGGCGGAGTGCTGGGCAAGATGATCTCCCCGCAGAACCTCGCGATCGGCGCCGCCGCGGTCGGATTGGCCGGTAAGGAAGGCGACCTCTTCCGTCGCGTGTTCGCGTGGAGCATCCTTCTCCTGTTGATCATGTGCGTGCTCGTGACCCTTCAGTCGACCGCCGTCCTCTCGTGGATGGTCCCGTAGACGCAGCTCCGGAAGGCCCGGCCGTCGTAGAGGCGCCCCCGAAGGCGCCGCAGCGCGACCTCGCGCCGCTCGTCGCCGAGCTGCGGCGGATCGCCGGCGGCGACTGGGTCTACACGGCCGAGCACCAGCTCCGCACCTACGAGTCCGACGGCCTGCTGCAGTACCACGTGACGCCCGCCGCCGCGGTGCTGCCCGGCAGCGCCGAGGAGGTGCAGGCGGTCATCCGGGCATGCGCGCGCGCCGAGGTGCCGTGGGTGGCGCGCGGCGCGGGCTCGGGGCTGTCCGGCGGCGCGCTGCCGATCGAGGACGGCGTCCTGGTCGTCGTCTCGCGCATGAAGCGGATCCTCGAGATCGACCTCGACAACGCGCGCGTGTGCGTGGAGCCGGGCGTGACGAACGCGTCGGTGTCGGCCGCCGTCGGCCCGGCGTTCTTCTATCCGCCCGACCCGTCGAGCCAGATCGTCTGCTCGATCGGCGGCAACGTCGCCGAGAACTCGGGCGGCGCGCACTGCTTCAAGTACGGCTTCACGACCAACTACGTGACGGGCCTCGAGCTGGTCCTGGCCGACGGCGAGATGATCACGGTCGGCGGGCCGGAGCTCGACGCGCCGGGGTACGACCTGCTGGGCGCGTTCGTGGGCTCGGAGGGCACGCTGGGCGTGGCGACCAAGATCTGGCTGCGGGTGGTGCCGTCGCCGGAGGCCGTGAAGACGCTGGTGGCGTTCTTCGACTCCACGCACGACGCCGGCGAGGCGGTGTCGGAGATCGTCCAGGCCGGCGTCGTGCCGGGGGCGATCGAGATGATGGACGCGCGCGCGATCGACGCGTCCGAGCAGATGGCGCACGCCGGCTACCCGACGGACCGCGGCGCGGCGCTGCTGGTCGAGCTCGACGGCGCCCAGCAGGAGTGCGACGCGCGCTTCGAGGAGGTCGTCGCGATCTGCGAGCGCTGCGGCTCCGACGACGTGCGCGTGGCCCGCGACGACGTCGAGCGGGCGCTGTTCTGGAAGACCCGGAAGGCCGCGTTCCCGGCGATGGGCCGGATCTCGCCCAACTACTTCGTCCAGGACGGCGTGATCCCGCGCACCAGGCTGCCCGAGGTGCTCGAGCGGATCGAGGCGATGGCGCAGGAGGCCGGCCTGATCGTGGCCAACGTCTTCCACGCCGGCGACGGCAACCTGCACCCGCTCGTCTGCTACGACGGCGACGTGGAGGGCGAGGCGGAGCGCGCCGAGGAGCTGTCCGGGAAGATCCTCGACGCCTGCCTGGAGGCGGGCGGCTCGATCACCGGCGAGCACGGCGTCGGCGTGGACAAGAAGAAGCACATGCCGAAGATGTTCGGTGAGGCCGACCTGGACGCGTTCCAGCGCCTGCGCTGCGCCTTCGACCCCGCCGGCCTCGCCAATCCCGGCAAGGTGATGCCGACGCCGCGCCTGTGCGGCGAGGTGCCGGGGCCTTATCGCCGCCACCCGCTCGAGGTCGCCGGGCTGGCGGAGCGGTTCTGATGCGCCCGGCCTCCGTGGAGGAGGCGGCTTCGCTGCTGCGGGGTCTCGACCGCCCCGTCCGGCCGGTCGGCGGCGCCACGAAGCTCGGCTGGGGCGGGCGCGACCCCGGCGCTGTGGAGGACCTGGAAACGGGAAGCCTCTCCAGGGTGCTGGAGCACAACGTCGGCGACTTCACGGCGATCCTGGAGGCGGGCGCGCCGTTCGCCGAGGCGCAAGCGACGTTCGCCGAGGCCGGCCAGGCGATCGCCTGGGATCCGCCGCTGAGCGCCGGCGAAGCCGGCCGCGGTGGCGAGGGCGAAGCCCGAGACAGGGGGGGCGCCACGATCGGCGGGATCGTCGCGACGGCCGACTCCGGCCCGCTGCGCCACCGCTACGGCGGCGTCCGCGACCTCGTGGTCGGGATCACGGTCGTGCTGAGCGACGGCACGGTCGCGAAGGCCGGCGGCAAGGTGATCAAGAACGTCGCCGGCTACGACCTCGGCAAGCTGTTCGCGGGCTCGTTCGGGACGCTCGGGCTGATCGCCTCCGTGGCCGTGCGCCTGCACCCCAGGCCGCAGGAGGCCGCCACCGCGGTCGGGTCCAGCGACGACCCCGACCGGCTCGCCGCCGCCGTCGCCGAGCTCGCCCGCCACCCGCTCGAGGCCGACTGCCTCGACGTCGCCTGGGAGGGCGGCGCGGGCCGCGTGCTCGTCCGCTACGGCGGCGCGACGGCCGTGCAGCGGGCGCGCGAGACGGCGGCCGGGCTGGTGCTCGAGGGGACGCGCGCGATCGAGGACGACCGCGAGCTGTGGGACGAGCAGCGCGCGCGCCAGCGCTCCGCGGAGGGCGCGGTGCTGAAGGTGTCCGGGCGCCCGACCGACCTGGCGGACGTCCTGCGCGCGGCCGAGGCCGGCCGCGCCACGGTCGCCGCGCGCGCCGCGCTGGGGCTCTCCTGGCTCGCGTTCGCGCCCGGCGAGGACCTCGCCGAGCGGGTCGCGGCCGCCCGCCAGGCGCTCGCGCCGCGCGCCTGCACGGTGCTGGACGGCGCCGCGCGGGTGGGTGATCCGTGGCCGGACGCCGGCGGCGGCCAGGTCGTGATGGAGCGCCTGAAGGCCCGCTTCGACCCGGCGCGGATCTTCCGCCCGGGCGCCTTCGTGGGAGGGATCTGATGACGACCGCCTGGGACGACATCCATCCGCCTGAGATGGACCTCATCAAGGACTGCGTCCACTGCGGCTTCTGCCTGCCGACGTGTCCGTCGTATGCAGTCTTCGAGGAGGAGATGGACTCGCCGCGCGGGCGGATCGTGCTCATGCGCGTTGGGCACGAGCAGGGCAGCGAGATCTCCGACGAGATGGTCACCCACTTCGATCGCTGCCTCGGCTGCATGGCGTGCGTGACCGCCTGCCCGTCGGGGGTGCAGTACGACAAGCTGATCGAGCGCACGCGGCCGCAGCTCGAGCGCCGCGGGCCGCGCACGCGAGGCGAGCGCCTGTACCGCAAGGCGATCTTCGCGCTGTTCACGCACCCGGGGCGGCTGCGGGCGCTCGCCGCCGGCGCGCCGCTGGGGCGGCGGCTCGCGCCGCTCGTCCCGCACGCGCGGCTGAAGGCGATGATGGCGCTGGCGCCGAAGGTGTCGCCCGCCGCGCTGCGCCCGCTCCCGAAGGTCACCGCGTCCAAGGCGCCGTCGAAGCGCGGGCGCATCGCGTTCATGCAGGGCTGCATCCAGCGCGTCTTCTTCGGCGACGTCAACGCCGCCACGGTGCGCGTGCTGTCCGCCGAGGGCTGGGAGGTGCACAGCCCGCGCTCGCCGCGCTGCTGCGGCGCCCTGCAGCTGCACTCCGGGCACGAGGACGAGGCGCTGGGGCTCGCCAAGGCGACGATCGCCGCCTACGAGGGCTTTGACGCGATCGCCGTCAACGTCGCCGGCTGCGGCTCGGCGATGAAGGACTACGGCCACCTGCTCGCCGACGACCCCGAGTGGGGCGAGCGCGCGCAGGCGTTCTCGGCCAAGGTGCGCGACGTCCACGAGCTGCTCGCCGAGCACGAGCCCCAGGCGGTCCGCCGCCCGCTCGAGATGAAGGTCGCCTACCACGACGCCTGCCACCTCGCGCACGCCCAGGGCGTCCGGCAGCCGCCGCGCGACGTGCTGCGCGCGATCCCCGGGCTGGAGCTGCTCGAGCCCGCCGAGTGGGAGCTGTGCTGCGGCTCGGCCGGCATCTACAACCTGCTGCAGCCGGAGGCGGCGGCGAAGCTCGGCGAGCGCAAGGCGGGCAACCTGCGCGCCACCGGGGCCGAGGCGATCGCCGCCGCCAACCCCGGCTGCGCGCTGCAGATCGGGCGCTATCTCGACCTCCCGATCTTCCATCCCATGACCCTGCTCGACCACTCTCTGAGAGGAGCCCGCCCGTGAGCCTGCAGGTCGCGCCGGCGCCCGATGAGCGCCTCGCCGGCATCCTGTCCGACGACGCGCTGGACTTCGTCGCCCAGCTCCACGGCCGCTTCGGGGCGCGCCGGCTCGAGCTCCTGCAGGCGCGCTCCGAGCGTGGCGCGCCGCGCGGCTTCCTCGACGAGACGCGCGAGATGCGCGAGGGCGTCTGGCAGGTGCCGCCGCCGCGCAAGGACTACAAGGACCGGCGCGTCGAGATCACCGGGCCGACCGACCGCAAGCTCGTCATCAACGCTTTGAATTCGGGCGCCAAGGGGTTCATGGCCGACTTCGAGGACGCCAACAGCCCGACCTGGCGCAACCAGGTCGAGGGCCATGTGAACCTGATCGACGCGATCGAGCGGACGATCACCTACGAGTCCTCCGACGGCAAGCACTACGAGCTCGTCGACGACCCGGCCACGCTGCTCGTGCGCCCCCGGGGCTGGCACCTCCCGGAGAAGCACCTGAGCATCGACGGCGAGCCGGTGGCGGGCGCGTTCATGGACTTCGGGCTGTACGCGTTCCACTGCGGCAAGCGGCTCGCCGAGCGCGACCTCGGGCTCTACCTGTACCTGCCCAAGCTCGAGCACCACCTCGAGGCGCGCCTGTGGAACGACGTCTTCCTGTTCGCACGCGAGGCGCTCGACCTGCCGGAGGGCCTGATCCGCGCCACGGTGCTGATCGAGACGCTGCCGGCGGCGTTCCAGATGGAGGAGATCCTCTGCGAGCTGCGTGACCACTCCTACGGGCTCAACGCCGGCCGCTGGGACTACATCTTCTCGATGATCAAGTGCTTCCGGGACGAGCCGGACTTCGTCCTGCCCGACCGCAACGACGTGAAGATGACCGTCCCGTTCATGCGCGCCTACACGGAGCTGCTGGTCAAGACCTGCCACAGCCGCGGCGCGTTCGCGATGGGCGGCATGGCGGCGCTGATCCCGTCGCGCAAGGACGCGGAGGCCAACGAGCGCGCGATCACGGCGGTGAAGGCCGACAAGGAGCGCGAGGCCGGCGACGGCTTCGACGGCACGTGGGTCGCGCACCCGGACGTCGTCGACGTCGCGATGCGGGCCTTCGACGAGGTGCTGGGCGACAGGCCCAACCAGATCGACCGCAAGCGCGACGACGTGCAGGTCACGGCCGAGCAGCTGCTGGACGCCGCCGCGACGCCCGGCGAGGTCACCGAGGAGGGCCTGCGCAACGACGTCAACGTCGGCTTCCAGTACATCTCGTTCTGGCTCGGCGGCCGCGGCGCCGCCGGCATCAACAACCTGATGGAGGACGCCGCCACCGCCGAGATCTCGCGCTCGCAGATCTGGCAGTGGGTCCGCCACGGCAAGTTCACGCGCGACCACGTGCGCGAGGTGCTCCACGAGGAGATGGCGCGCATCCGCGCCGACGTCGGCGACGAGGTCTGGGAGAAGGGCCGGCCCGACGAGACGCGCGAGATCTTCGAGACGGTCGCGCTCGGCGAGGAGTTCCCCGAGTTCCTCACGCTGCCCGCCTACGAGTACATCGACTGAGTTAGCGTCCACTCCTGGATGGAGTGGAGGATCCTCGGCCCGCTCGAGGTGCGCGGCGGCGGCGGCCCGGTGGCGATCGCCGGGGCGAAGCCGCGGGCGCTGCTCGCGATGCTGCTGCTGCACGCGAACGAGCCGGTCGGCGCGGAGCGGCTCGCGATCGGGCTGTGGGGCGAGGAGGCGCCCCCGGGCGCGGCCAAGACTGTGCAGGTGTACGTGTCGCGGCTGCGCGCCGCCCTCGGCGGCGCGGACGTCCTGACGACCGGCGCGGCGGGCTACTGCCTGCACGTGGCGCCCGGCGAGCTCGATGCGGACCGCTTCGCCGAGCTCGCGGCCGAGGGCCGGCGGGCGCTGGCCGACGGCCGGCACGAGCGCGCGTCCGCGCTGCTGCGCGACGCGCTCGCGCTGTGGCGCGGCCCGGCGCTGGCGGAGTTCGCCCACGAGCCGTTCGCGCAGGCCGACGCCGCCCGCCTGGAGGAGGAGCGCCTCGCGGTGCTGGAGGAACGCCTCGAGGCCGATCTCGCCGGCGGCCGGCACGCGGAGCTCATCGGCGAGCTGCAGCAGCTCGTGGCCGCGCACCCGACGCGCGAGGGGCTGCACCGCCGCCTCATGCTGGGCCTGTACCGCGCGGGCCGCCAGGCCGAGGCGCTGGAGGCGTTCCAGGCGGCGCGGACGGCGCTCGTGGAGCAGCTCGGCATCGAGCCGGGGGCGGCGCTGCGCGAGCTCCAGGCGGCGGTC
>JBIOTP010000045.1:0-18471 GCA_044865965.1 Solirubrobacteraceae bacterium | reverse complement strand
GCCAGGTGATCCTCAGCGGCGACCTGCCGCACGCGACGACGCGCTGAGCGCCGCCGCGGCCTCGGCGCTCGCGCCGTCGTGGGCGAGCGCCGCGATGCACGAGCTCACGCGCGGCGGCCAGTGCGCGCGGGCGTGCGTCGGGAGACGCCTCGACCGCCTCGTCCGCGCGGCCGTGCAGGAGGCCTTCGGCCTCGGCGAGGTTCGGCGTCACGGCATCCGGCCGTGCGGTCAGCGCCGCCGCCAGAACGTCGCCGTTGGCGTCCACCACTGCGGCCCGCCCGGCGTCGCGCGCCCGCGCGGCGAGCCGCGCGTAGCCGTCGTCCGGCGCGCCCGGCGGCAGCGACCCGGAGCACACGAGCACGCCGTGGGCGGCCAGCGCATCGTCGATCACCGCCTCGAGCGCGGCCCAGCGCTCGTCGTCGATCGCCGGCCCCGGCTCGTTGAGGACGGTTGCGCGACCGCCCGGTTCGAGGATCACCGACGTCGAGCGGATCTCGCCGGGCGCCGGGACGCCCTGCAGCGTGACGCCCTCCTCGGCGATCAGCGCCGCGGCGGCGCGTCCGGTGTGGCCGGGGACGAAGCCGACCAGGGCGGCGGGGACGCCGAGCGCCCGGGCGGCACGCGCGACGTTGAGCCCCTTGCCGCCGGCGGTCACGACCACGTCCGCGAGGCGCAGCACCTCGCCGGGCCGCAGCTCGGGGATCGTCGAGGTGCGGTCGAGCGTGAGGTTGGGGCCGGCGATCAGCATGCGAGGATGCAAGTGTGGCGGCGTTTCGGCTGAACCGCCTGTTCGACCCGCGCTCGGGCCGCTGCCTCGCGATCGCCGTCGACCACGGCTCTCCGGGCGAGCTGGCGATGCTCGAGGGCATCGAGGACATCGAGCCGGCGATCGACGCGCTGGTGGCGGCCGGTCCGGACGCCCTCCTGCTCGCGCCCGGGCAGGCGGAGCTCCTCCAGCGCCGGGTGGGGCGGGGGAAGCCGGCGCTGGTGCTGCGGGCCGACGTCCCCGACGTGTACGGCCGCGAGCAGCCTGCGGAGCCCTCGTGCGTGATGCTCGCCGAGCCGGTCGAGGTCGCGGTCCGGCTCGACGCCGCCTGCCTCGTGCTCAACCTGCTGGACGTCCCCGGGCGGCCGTCGCTCCGGCGCGACTGCGTCGGCAACCTGATGGCGGTGCGCGCCGCCTGCGACCGGGCGGGGATGCCGCTGATGGTCGAGCCGATCCCGCTCGTGCCCGGCTCGGCCGGCTACGACGTCCAGCGCGATTCCGAGCGGCTGCTCGGGCTCGTCCGCCAGGCGGTGGAGCTGGGAGCCGACGCGATCAAGTGCGACCCGCTGCCGGAGGCCGACTTCGAGCGGCTCGTGCGGATCGCGCGCGTGCCCGTGCTCGTCCGCGGCGGCGGCCGGATCGACGTGGGCGCGCTGCTCGCGCTGACCGAGTCGGTCCTGCGCGCCGGCGCCGCCGGGCTGGTCTACGGGCGCAACGTCATCCAGCACCCGGACCCGCCCGCGATGACCCGCGCGCTCGCCGCGCTCGTCCACGACGGCGCGAGCGCCGAGGCCGCGGCGGCGCTCAGCGCGTCGTCGCGTGCGGCAGGTCGCCGCTGAGGATCACCTGGCCGTGCTTGCGGGGATGCAGCGCGCGCCCGTCCCGCGTGATCAGCACCGTGTCATAGGTGGCGAACCACGTCGGGAACCGGTCGATGTCCTTCGGCTGCGGGCCGCCGGTGGCGAGCACTCCGTCCTTGCCCACCTGGTCCCGCAGGACGCCGATGCGCCGCGCCGCGCCGTCGCGCTTGGTGAACCAGATCGAGTACACCTCGCCGCGCTTGTTGGCCGGGACCTTCCCGCCCACGATCGCGAAGTTGACCTTGCCGTCGCTGTCGCGGAGCAGGCGCATGAGGCCGACGGTCTGGGACCCGGCAGGCCCGCGGAGCACGATGTCGTTGCCGGTCGGCTGCGGTGACGCCGGCGTGGCGGACGCCGTCGGCAGCGCGGCCGCGGCCCGCTCGTTGTTTGCGTCGTCGCCGCCGCGCAGGAAGGCGAAGGCCAGGATGCCGGCGACCACGAGCACGACGGCGCCGATGAGGATCGCGCCGCCCAGGCGCGAGGAACGTGCGTGTGGCGCGGCCGGCTCGCCGCGCTCCTCGTGCGCGACCTCCGCCGGGCCGCCGATCGCGGCGGCGGCGCCGGCGGCGGCGGCGTCCGCGCCGTCCGAGGCTCCGCTCGGCGCCGCGGCCCGACCGGTCGCCCGGGCGGGGGTGCCATCCGCGCGGCCCTCGCCGCTCCGGGCGGCGACTTCCGCGCGGTCTTCCGCCCGCTCGTCCCGGAGCGGCCGCGCGCGGCGCGACTTGCCGTTGCGGCGCGGCGGCGGGAGCTCGGCGTCCTCGAGCGCGGGGGCCGGGACGGCCGGAACGCGCCCGGGGGCGAGGTCGCGGAGCGGGGCGGCGACGGTCTCGGCCCACCGGCGGATCGCCTCGTCGGTCGCCAGCAGCGCGCGCGTGCGCGCGGCGTCGGCCTCGCGCTGCTGCCCGAGCAGCCAGTCGGCGACGTCACCGGCGCTCGCGGGCGGGGCGAGGTCCGGCGCGAGCGCCTCGACGCCGCTGTGGGCGCGGGCGCGGACGGACGCCTCTGGGATCCCGAGCAGCTCGGCGAGCTCCCCGTAGGAGCGATCCTGGCGCAGGACCAGCTCCACGGCGGCGCGCTGGTCGGGCGCCAGGCGATCGAGCGGGGTCGCGCTGGGCTGGGCCATCGGTCGGGCAAGCGTAGTCGAGCGGCCCGTGGCGCGCGCCGGGTGGGACGATCCGTGCCGGCCGCGCGGCGGGCCGGGCGAACGATCGGTGCGGCCGCGGCGGCGGGGCCGGCGAACAGCTTGCAGGTGAGGGGGAGCCCGCGATCGCGCTCCGGCGCGGTGATCGCGCGAGGTCGGCGCTCGCGCCGGCGCGGTCCTGTCGCGCGCGATCGATCACGTTGGATCAGCCGCTGAGGGGTGTGTGTCAATTGACTTCGATCCTGTCGACGAAAAGCGACGCACACCCCCGCGTGGCGGTGATCGTTTCGCGGGCCCGCGCGCCGATTCGGGCTCCCCTTACCTTGCAAGCAGTTCGCCAAGCCCGCCGCGCGGCTCCGCACTATCGTGCCCGCGCGATGGCGCTCCCCGACCTGGAGGTCGTCTCAACACAGGACGGCGAGGTCCGTGCGCGGCTCCCGGTGACCGACGCCGTCCGGCAGCCGGTCGGCCTCGTGCACAGCGGCGTCTTCGCGTGCATCGCCGACACGCTCGCCACGGAAGCCACGGCCCGCGCAGTCGCCCCAGACGGCCTCACCGCGCGCGGCCTGACGAACCAGACCAGCTTCCTGCGCCCGATCGTGGACGGCACGATCCACGCGGTCGCCCGCGCCCGCCACCGCGGGCGCACGACGTGGGTGTGGGAGGTCGACGTCACCGACGACGACGGGCGGCTGTGCGCGCTCGTACGCATCACGGTGGCGGTCCGGATGCGCGAGACTCCCGCGCATGAGCTATGACGTCGTCGGTGTCCCCGGCGCGGAGGCGGTCGCCTCCCGCGCGCTCTTCGCCCGGGTCATGGGCCTCGTGGCCGTCACCTGCGGCTTCGCCGCGCTCGGCGCCTACGCCGGGCGCGATCTCACCGGGCTCCAGTGGTTCATCCCCTGGCTCGGCGCGCTGGCCTGCATGGTCGGGCTGAACGTCGCAGCGCGGTGAGCGCTCGCGGTCGCGCTGCTGTTCGCGATGGGCCTGCTGCTGGGGCTACGCCACGCGGCGCGACCTGTCCTACCTCTACCGGACGCTGTTCTTCTGCCTGCTCGGCCTGATCGCGTTCGGCCTGGTCATCATCAGCCTGCGCCGGGCGGGCGCCGACGAAGCAACCACGCTCGCGGCCGGCATCTTCCTCGACGTCTTCAACCTCTTCCTGCTGTTCCTCTCGCTGTTCAGCGGGAGTCGGCGGTAGTCCGCGGGCGCCGCAGCGAGTAGGCGTTGGTGATCGGCATCCGCCGGTCGCGCCCGAACGCGCGCGGGGTGATCTTCACACCCGGCGGCTGCTGGCGGCGCTTGTACTCCGCGCGGTCCACCAGGGCGATCACGCGGTCGACGGCGTCCTCCGGGAACCCGGCCAGCAGGAGCTGCTCGCGGTCGGCGTCCTCCTCGATGTAGGCCTCGAGGATCGCGTCGAGCGTGTCGTAGTCGGGCAGCGAGTCGCTGTCCCTCTGGTCGGCCCGCAGCTCGGCGCTGGGCGGCCGGTCGATGATCGACTGCGGCACCGGATGCTCGGCGTCGCGGGCGTTGCGGTAGTCGACCAGCCGGTACACCAAAGTCTTCGGCACGTCCTTGATCACCGCGAAGCCGCCCGCGGTGTCGCCGTACAGCGTCGAGTAGCCGACCGACACCTCGGACTTGTTGCCCGTGGTCAGCACGAGCCAGCCGAACTTGTTCGACAAGGCCATCAGCAGGTTGCCGCGGATGCGGGCCTGCAGGTTCTCCTCGGTGATGTCCGGCTCGCGGCCCTCGAAGGCGCCGGCGAGCATCTGCTCGTAGACCTCCATCGCGGGGGCGATCGGCAGGTCGAAGCAGTCCACGCCGAGGTTCCCGGCGAGCGCGCGCGCGTCGGACTGCGTGCCCTCCGACGACCAGCGGGACGGCATCACGACGCAGGTCACGCGGTCGGGCCCGAGCGCGTCGGCGGCCACGAGCGCCGTCAAGGTCGAGTCGATCCCGCCGGAGAGCCCGATCACGACGTGCTTGAAGCCGTTCTTCTCGACGTAGTCGCGCACCGCAAGGCACAGCGCGGTGTAGACCTCGGCCTCGGGCCCGAGCAGCTCGGCGACCTCCCCGCCGACGCGCTCCACCGCCGGCCGGCCGGGGCGCTCCAGGCGCCCGGCGTAGCGGACCTCCGGCAGCGCCTTGTGCGCGGGCGGGCGCAGCCGCGTGTCGCGCAGGCGGGCGGTCAGCGCCGCCTGCAGGTCGACCGACGCCACGACCAGCGCCTCGGCGAACTGCGGGGCGCGGGCGAGCACGCAGCCCTCGTGGTCGATGAGCACCGAGTGGCCGTCGAACACCAGCTCGTCCTGCCCGCCGACCAGGTTGCAGAAGGCGACGGCGGCGAGGTTGTCGCGCGCGCGCTGGACGAGCATCCGCTCGCGCTGCAACCCCTTGCCGTGGTGGAACGGCGAGGCCGACGAGCACACGATCAGCGCCGCTCCCGCCTCCGCCTCGTCGGACGCCGGCGGCCCCGGCACCCACAGGTCCTCGCAGATCGTCAGCCCGATGCGGGCGCCGCCGAAGTCGATCACCGCGCCGCCGTCGCCGGCCTGGAAGTAGCGCTCCTCGTCGGCCACGCCGTAGTTCCACAGGCGCGTCTTGCGGTAGGTCGTGCGCACCGCGCCGTCGGCGGCCACCGCGATGGCGTTGAAGACGTCCTCGGTCCGGTCGGGGTAGCCGACGACCGCGACGATCCCCTCGACACCGCCCGCCAGCTCGGTCAGCGCCTCGCGCGTCGCGCGCAGGAAGTGCTCCTTGAGCAGGAGGTCCTCCGGCGGGTAGCCGGTCAGCGCCAGCTCCGGGAAGACGACCAGCTCGGCGCCGGCGTCGCGCGCGCGCTCGATCTGGCGGGCGATCTTCTCCGCGTTGCCCTCGAGGTCGCCGACGCGGCTGTCGATCTGGGCGAGGGCGAGGCGCAGCGGTGCGAGGCGTTCGGCCATGGTCATGAATCTACCCGGCCCCATGAGCCAGCCACGCTTCGGCGAAGGCGCGCAGCTGCGGGTCGGTGGGGGAGGAGGCGACGAGGCGCCGCCGCCAGGCGAGCGCGACCGGCCCGTTCACACCCGGCCGCCGGTCGAGGATCACGGCCTGTCCGGCGTCCGCCAGCTCGGGCGTGAACTCGCCGGCGACGTCGCGCTGGAGCTCGCGCAGCGCGGCCGGGGGCTCGGGCGCGTCGTAGGCGATCACGACGTTGCCCAGCTCCAGCGCCTGCAGGAGCTGGTCCTCCGACAGCGGCGCGGCATCGCGGGTGACCGCCACCGGCCGGTGAGGACCGCTCGTCGGCGGCTTCCCGGGCGGCGAGACCGGCGTGCGCGGCGCCCCGGCCCCCAGGTGGCGCGCGCCGCGGTCGGGCTCCAGCGTCCCCGGCGCGTTCCCGCCGCCCACGCCGCTCTCGTCGCGCGAGGCCAGGATCACGATCAGCACCAGGCACGCCGCCGAGGCCACGCCGGCGATCGCGAGCGCGATCAGCGCCTGCCGCGAGCGCCTCACGTCCGCGCGGTCGCGCGCCGGCGCGAAGCAGACCGGCGCCGCACGCCGGCCGCCGACGCCAGCTCGTCGATCGCCGCGGCGAGATCGCCGGCCAGCGCCTCGAGGTCGTCCATCGCGTCGAAGTCGCCGAGCAGCCCGAAGTACAGGCCGCCGTCGTAGGACATGATCGCGATCCCCAGCGCCGTGTTGAGCACGAGCGGCACCTGCGGATAGAACGCGCGCAGCCGCCGCCCCAGCACATACAGCGGCATCTGCGGGCCCGGCACGTTCGTGACGGTGAGGTTGAAGAAGCGCTGGCGCGCCTGCAGCCGCGCCGCCTGGTCGAGCAGCGTCGGCGCCGCCACACCGGCCAGGCGGGTGAGGGTCTCGGCGCCGACGGCCTGGCCGGACTCCTTGAGCCCGGCCATCGCGGCGTGCACCACCCGCATCCGCTCCACCGGATCCGCGATCCCCACCGGCAGCGGCGCGTACATCGCCGCCACGCGGTTGCCGAGCGCGCCGCGCTCGGCCGCCACGCGCACGGAGACGGGGACCATCGCCTTGAGGTCGCGCCCGTCCGGGTCCTGCCCGCGCCGTTTCAGGTGGGCCCGCAGCGCGCCGGTCACGACCGTCAGGACGACGTCGTTGAGCGTGCCGCCGAGGCTGTCCTTGATCGCCTTGAAGCGGGCGAGGTCGGCGTCCACCCACGCGAAGCGCCGGTGCGGGCCGATGCGGACGTTCAGCGGGCTGGGCGGCGCGCCGGCGATGCCCGCGGCGAGCATCGCGGCCAGGCCCGCGACCACGCGCCCGGCCTCGGCGCCCGCGCGGTCCGGGTGCGCCAGCGCCTGGCGCAGCGCGCGCGCCGCCTGCAGCGGCGCCTCGGCGCGCTCCAACAGCGCGTCGGCGAACAGCGCGGCGCGGGTCGGCTCCGGCCGCGCCACCCACGCGGCGGGCGCCGCGTCCGCCGCCGGCTCGGGCTCGAGGTCGAACAGCACCGTGGTGATGTCGACGCCCGAGATGCCGTCGACCATCGCGTGGTGGGTCTTGCAGACGAGCGCGAAGCGGTCGTCGCCGACGCGATCGACGAGCCAGATCTCCCACAGCGGCTTCGCGCGGTCGAGCGGCTGCGAGAACACGCGCCCGGCGAGCCGCCGCAGCTCGTGCAGCCCCGCCGGATCGGGCAGCGCCGTGTGCCGGACGTGATAGCGGGCGTTGAAGTGCGGGTCGTCCACCCAGGCCGGGCGGCCGACGCCGAACGGCGGGAACGCGAGCCGCTGGCGGTAGCGCGGGACCAGCGCGAGGCGGGACTCGATGTGGGCCACGAAGCCGACGTAGTCCGGCGCCGGGCCGTCGAACACGAGCACCGAGCCGACGTGCATGTGGGCGCCGTCCTTCTCGAGCGCCAGGAAGGACGCGTCGAGGCCGCTGAGCCGGTCGGGATTCGGCATCGCGACCGGATTCTCCACCCTCGCCGGGCGTTTGGGAACCGTCGAGATGCTCGCGGATTCCTGTGTGACCGAACACACAGGCGCTGCGCCGCCGGATTGCTAGGGTCGAACGCTCGTTCGGCCAAGCCGAGCCGTGGGCGCACGAGGTGCCCGCGGGCGGGAGCGACCCCTTCGTACGCGCGCGCCTTGGAGGAGACGCGCCGGGGCCACTGACGACGCCCTGCAGGCAGACCTGGCCGGTTCCCCAGAGGAGGGATCGACGACGTGCCGCGTTCCACGCTGCGCCGCGCCGTACGCGCGAGCGCTCTGTGCCTCACGGCCACAACGGCGGCCGCCGCGCCGGCCGCCGCACAGACGCACGCCGTCCGCGTCAGCGGAAGGCAACTCAATATCCGCGCCGGCAGCCGGGCGAGCGTCGCCGGCAGCATCCCGGGCGCGCCCCTCACGGCGTCGCTGCAGATCCGCCGCGGCGGCCGCTGGGTCACGCTCGACCGCGACCGCACAAGCGCCGTCGGCCGCTACGTCCTGCGCGCGCGCGTCCGGCGCCCGATGAGCGTCCCCGCCCGCGTGCGCCTCAGCAGCGGCGCGACGCGCCCGCTGGGGCGCTTGAACGTCTATCGCTACGCCCTCGCGTCGTGGTACGGGCCGGGCTTCGACGGCCGCCGCACCGGCTGCGGCGGGACGTTCAGCTCCAGCCGGCTCGGCGTCGCGCACAAGACGCTGCCGTGCGGCTCCCGCGTCACGCTGCGCCACGGCCACCGGGTCGTGCGCGTGCCGGTGATCGATCGCGGTCCGTACTCGGGCGGCCGCGAGTTCGACCTCACCGTCGCCACCGCCCGCCGGCTGCGCTTCCACGGCCACGGATCGATCCTCGTGGCGCGGTAGCGTCCGGGCGGTGAGCGGGCCGCCTCCGAAACGAGTCATCGCCCACCTCGATTGCGACGCGTTCTACGCGACCGTGGAGCTGCTGCGGCGCCCCGACCTGCGCGGCAAGCCGCTGATCGTCGCCGGGTCGGGCCCGCGCGCCGTCGTGACCACCGCCTCGTATGAGGCGCGCCGCTTCGGCGTCGGGTCGGCGATGCCGGCCTCGCAGGCGCGCCGCCTGTGCCCCGAGGCGGTCGTCATCCCGCCCGACTTCACGGCCTACGGCGAGAAGTCGCGCGAGGTGTGGGCGCTGGTCGCCGCGCGCCTGGACCGCCTGCAGCGTCTGGGGCTGGACGAGGCCTACGCGGACCTGACCGGCGTCCCGAAGCCGCTGCGCGTCCTGCACGAGCTCGTGGACGAGGTGCGCGAAGCGACCGGCATCCAGATCTCCGTCGGGGTCGGCCCCTCGCGGCTGGTCGCGAAGTGCTGCTCGGACCTCGGCAAGCCCGCCGGCTTCGTGGCGATGGGCCGCGAGGAGGCGTGCGTGCGCTTCGCGCCCGCCCCCACCCGGCGGCTGCCGGGCATCGGCCCGAAGACCGCCGACCGGCTCGCCGAGCTCGGCTGCGCGACCGTCGGCCAGCTCCAGGAGGCCGACGAGCGCGCGCTCGCCGAGCGCTTCGGCGAGCGCATGGCCCGCTACCTGAAGGCGCGCGCCGCCTTCCACGACGACTCCATGGTGGAGACCGCGCCGGGCGCCGCCAAGTCGTACTCCAGCGAGCGCACGTTCGACGAGGACATCGCCGACCACGCCGAGCTCGAGCGCATCCTGCGCACGCTGTCGGCCGACCTCTGCGCGGGCCTGCAGCGCCGCGGCCGCCGCGGCCGCACGATCGCCATCAAGGTCCGTCTCGCCGACTGGACAACGGTCACCCGCGCAAAGACGCTGGAGAGCCCCACGCACGATGGCGCGCTCGTCACCGAGACCGCGGTCGCGCTGCTGCACGCCTACGCGCCGCCCCAGCCCGTCCGCCTGCTCGGTGTGCGGATGGCGAGCTTCGACGACGTCGAGCCCGACCGGCCGGCGCCGACGCCGCCGCCCGCGGGTCAGCTGGCGCTCGAGCTCTAATACAAAGCGGAGGCGAGCTTGCGGCGCGCCTCGCGCGCGAGTGGGTGCTCGACGCCGAGGTCGTCGAGCACGCCGACCACGGCGCGCCGGAGGTCCTCGCGGCGGTCCGGGTCGCTCGCCGCGATCGCGCCGATCAGAGCGTCGAGGCCGCGCTGGAGCTCCCCGGCGTCGAGCGCCGCGAACGCCTCGCGCAGCTCCGGGTCGTCCTCCAGGCGCAGGCGGGCGGCGAGGCCGTCGGCCGCGAACGAGCCGGCGACGTTGCCGAGCGCCTGCACGGCGGCCTCGCGCTCGCCGCGCGCGGCGAGCAGGCGCGCGAGGGCGACGGCGGCGTCCGCGCGGCCGGGCTCGAGCTCCAGCGCGCGGCGCAGCTCGGGCTCGCCGCCGGCGGCGACCAGCGCGTCGGCCTCCGACGGCAGCAGCCCGTCGAGGAAGCGCTCGACCGCGGGCGGCGGCTGCGCGCCCACGAACTCGTCGACCACGTGGCCGTCCTTGAACGCCTTCACCGCCGGGATCGACTGGATCTGGAAGGCGCGGGAGACCATCGGATTGGCGTCGGTGTCGAGCTTGACCAGCTCGACCTCGCCGGCCCGCGCGGCGACGGCCTTCTCCAGCACCGGCGTGAGCGCCCGGCACGGCCCGCACCACTCGGCCCAGAAGTCGACCACGACCGGCACCTCGTGCGAGCGCTGCAGGACGTCGCGCTCGAAGCTGGCGTCGGTGGCGTCGGTCGGCACGCATCGAGGATAGTCAGGTAGGACTTCCGGCATGGGCGAGCTGAGCATCGACGCCGGCGGCGTGACGCTGTCGGGCGAGGAGGCGGGCGAGGGCGAGCCGGTCGTGCTGCTGCACGGGCTCACGGCGACGCGGCGCTACGTGGTGATGGGGTCGCGCTCGCTCGAGCGCGGCGGGCACCGCGTGATCGCCTACGACGCCCGCGCCCACGGGCGCTCGGATCCCGCGCTGGACCCGGACGATTACGGATACGGGCGGCTCGCGGACGATCTGCTGGCCGTGCTGGACGACCGCGACGTGGGGCGCGCCGTCCTGGCCGGCGCCTCGATGGGCGCGCACACGCTGCTGGCCTTCGCGCTGGCGCACCCGGAGCGGGTGTCGGGGATCGTCGTGCTCACGCCCGCCTACGACCCCGCCGGCAACGACGACCCGGCCCGGCTGGCGCGCTGGGACCGGCTCTCGCGCGGGCTGCGCGAGGGCGGGGTGGAGGGCTTCGTCGAGGCCTACGGGGAGCCGAAGGTGCCCGAGCAGTGGCGCGAGACGGTCAACCGCGTCCTCCACCAGCGGCTGTCCGCGCACGAGCATCCCGACGCCCTTGCGGACGCGCTGCGCGCCGTGCCGCGGTCGCGCCCGTTCGAGCGCTGGGAGGACCTGGCGGACATCGACGCGCCCGCCGTGGTGGTGGCGAGCCGCGACGACGCCGACCCCGAGCACCCGTACGCGGTCGGCGAGCGCTACGCGGAGGCGATCCCGGGCGCGCGCCTGGTGAGCGAGGAGCCGGGCGCCTCGCCGCTGGCCTGGCAGGGCGCGCAGGTCTCGAAGGTCATCGCGCAGGTGGCGGAGCGGGCGGCAGCCGCGCCATGAGCTGGAGCGCGCTCTCCACGACCAGCTCGCGGTCGTAGGAGGTGGCGAACAGCCACTCGTCGCCGTCGCGCCGGGCGACGAAGCAGGCCCCGTAGCCGGGGCCGAGCGCCACCTCGGTCCACGTCCCGTCGAGCGCATCCTGGGCGAGCACGCCGACGAACCCGAGCGCGGACCCGAGCGCCTCGTAGCGGCGCGTCGCCTCCCCGTCGGCGCCGGGCGGCGCGGCGAGCAGCATCCCGGTCGGTCCGAGCGCGGCCGCCTGCCCGGACAGCAGCGCCGCGGTGCGCTCGGCGAGCTCGATCCCGCCGCGCATCGGCCGCCGCCAGTTCGTGACGCGCTGGTAGGGGAGCGGCCCGGACGGGTCCCCGCCGCCGCCGGCCAGCCGCAGCGGCCGGCCGGGCGTGGGGAGCGGGGACGGCAGCGGGGCGGGCTCGCCCAGCCGGAACCCCTGGCCGAGCGTCGCGCCGGCGGCGCGCGCGGTCGCGAGCTGCGCGTCGGAGTCGATCCCCTCCGCCAGCACGGTCGCGTAGCGGCGCTCCGCCTCCGCCCCGACGGCGGTGACCACGCGCGCGAAGTCCGCCGGCTCGCGCTCGCCCAGCAGCCGCAGGTCGAGCTTGATGACGTCCGGATACAGCAGCGGCATCAGCGCCAGCGAGCGCGAGTCGGCGCCGACGTCGTCGAGCGACACGCCCCAGCCGAGCGTCCGCAGCTCGGTCAGCGTCCGCAGCACGGGCTCGGGGCGCTCGGTGAGCGCGGTCTCGGTGATCTCGATCACCAGCGTCGCCCCGCCCAGCGGGAGCTCGGGCAGCTCCAGCTCGAGCGCGCCGGCGTCGGCATTGACGAACAGCGCGAACGGCGCGCGCAACCCGCCGGCCGCGGCCGCCCGCAGCGCCGCGGCCCGGCACGCGCGGTCGACCTCGCTCAGGCGACCCTGCTCGCGCGCGGCCGCGAACAGGGCCTCGGGCGAGCTCCCGTCGCGCGGGCGCGCGAGCGCCTCGTAGCCGACCACCGACCCGTCGCGCAGGTCGAAGATCGGCTGGAACGCCGGGATGACGTCGAACTCGCCGGCGCTCGCCACGGCCCGCAATTGAATCCGAACCGCGCGCGTCGCGCGGCGGCGCCGTTCGTCTAGTGCGCGGTCGAGCGATCTGCATAGGATCGCCTCCGTGGTCATCGAGGCGGACCCCGTCCGGGCGGAATCGGTTCCCGCTGCCGCCGCGCAGGAGGAGCCGGCGCGCGCCTGGCCGCCCGCGTCCGCGACGTACGCGGCCGTCGGGGCCGTGCTCGCGTGGTTCGCCGTCCAGCTCGGGCGGTTCATCGGCGAGGCGCCCGACCTCGACGCGATGGTCTCGCTGCGCGAGTCGATCGTCTTCCACCGCGGAGGGCTCGAGGCGCTGATCGCCGACCGCGTGGGCACCGGCGTGCATCCGCCGCTGATGGACATGCTGACGTCGCTCTCCTTCTCGCTGTTCGGGGAGGAGCCGCGCTCCCAGCAGCTGCTCGCGATCCCGCTCTTCGTCGTGCTCGCCGCGGGGGTCGAGCGGCTGCTCGCGCCGTGGCTGCCCACCCGCCAGCGGATCGCCGCGGCCTTCGCGGTCGCGATCTGCCCGGCGCTCGCGATCGTGATGGCGCTCGTGACGCGCGAGGGCCTGATCTCGCGATCCTCGCGGCGGCGCTGGTCATCGCGCTCGCCCCGGTACGCGGACGCCGGTGGGAGACGGCGCTGGGGGCGGTGCTCGCGCTGCTGCCGCTGACCAAGGACGCCGGCCTCGCGCTCGTGATCCCGTTCGCGGTGCTCGCGGCGTTCACGGGCAAGCCGGCATGGCGGCACCGGATCCGGCGCGGGGCGCGCGTGCTCGCCCTGCCCGTCGCCGCCGCGGTGGTCTGGCGCGTGGTGCTGGCGATCGCGGGCGGGTCCGCGTGGCACACCTGGGTGGTCTCGACCAGGGCGGACGACGGCCCCTTCATCGTCGCCCTGCGGGCGGCGCTCGGGCTCGAGAACGGCATCTACCTGCGCCAGAACCTCGCCAACGCGTTCATCGTCAACTACCTCTGGCTCCCGACCCTGCTGGCTCTCGCCACGCTCGTGCTGCTCTGGCGCCGGCCCGCGCCCGGCGCCCTGCGGCGCGCCGTCGCGCTGCTCGCCGGGCTCGCCTTCGTCTGCACGGTGACGACGCTCAGGTTCCCGACCTTCACCGTCCCGCGCTATGCGGCTCCGCTGATCCTGTTCACGCTGCTGATCGCGCTGCTCGGCCTGCCGCTGTGGCCGCGGCGCGCGCGGCCGTTCGTCCTCGGCGCGCTGATCCTCGCCTTCGCCCTCGGCGCGTGGTCGCCGACCGATCCCGTCACCCGCGCGATCTGGGGGACTACGAGCGTCGGCGGCGAGCGGATCTACGACACCGCGGAGCGCGAGCGCGGGCCCGACCGGATGGCGATCAACTTCGCCGTGCTGCGCGCGACCGAGCGGATGAACGCCCGCCTGCGGCGGGTGTTCGCCACGGACGTCACGCTCGTCACGGGCGACTGCAACGCGATGAAGTTCGGCGAGAAGCTGTTCTCGGTCGGCTTCCAGGCCGGCGCCTTCGACCGCGGGATCCCGGGCGCGCGCCCGCTGCGCTGCGTCCCGGTCGACGAGCTGCCGCCCGGCGCGGCCAACGGCAAGGAGAAGATCGCGCTCGTGCGCACGGTCGAGGAGGACGCGAGCGGCCGGCCGCCGGCGGTCTCCGGCCCGGCGATCGTCGTCGTCCGATGAGCGCCGGCTACTCGGGCACACCGCTCCCGCGCAAGCTCGGCATCAAGCCCGGCCACCGCGTGATGCTGCTCGGCGCGCCCGAGGGGTTCACGCTCGGGGAGCTGCCCGACGGCGTGAGGCTGCTGCGGCGGGCGAGCGGGACGGCGGACGTGATCGTGAGCTTCCACACCGCGCGCGCCGACCTCGAAAGGCGCATGCCGCGGCTGCGGGAGGCGATGGAGGCGGCGGCCGGGCTGTGGATCGCGTGGCCCAAGCGGGCCTCCGGCGTGGCCACCGACCTGACCGAGAACGTGGTCCGCGACCTCGCGCTCGCGAACGTGCTGGTGGACAACAAGGTCGCCGCGATCGACGACACCTGGAGCGGGCTGCGACTGGTCATTCGTCTACGCGACCGTCCGTAGCGCGCGCGGGGCCGTTACCTTGGCTCTATGCCCGAGCTGCTCCTGGACGACCAGCGCCTGGTCGACATCTCTCCCAAGGCCTACGAACATCCCGCGGATCGCGCGGCCACGGCCGCCCTGCAGTCGATCCCGATGATGGACACGGTCGTCCGCAAGCTGATCGAGTACGGCTACGAGCGGGCGGTGCGCCAGCTCTACCTGGCCAACTCCGTGCGGCTGGGCGACGACCAGCTGCCGGAGGCGTGGGCCGCGCACCGCGCGGCCTTCGCGCGGCTGGACATGCCGAAGGTGCCGGACCTGTACCTGACGCAGTTCCCGATCATGAACGCGGCGGTCATCGGCTCGAGCAACCCGATGGTCGTCGTGAACTCCGCCACGATCGACCGCCTCGACGAGCTCGAGCTGCGCACCGTGCTCGGGCACGAGGCCGCGCACATCCTCTCCGACCACGTGATGTACATCACCGCGCTGGTGATCCTGCTCAACATCGGCGTCGGCACGCTGATGCGGCTGCCGTTCTTCGCCGGGCTGCCGCTGCTGGCGATCGAGCTGGCGCTGCTGGAGTGGTTCCGCGCCGCCGAGCTGTCGTGCGACCGCGCGGCGACGCTCGTCACGCAGAGCCCGCTCACGACCTGCCAGACGCTGATGGTGCTGGCCGGCGGCGCCTCCTCGCGCAAGCTCAGCCTGGACGCGTTCGTGCGGCAGGCGAACGAGTACGAGGAGTGGGAGCCCGGCTGGGACAAGCTCCTGCGCTTCCGCAGCGAGCTCTCGGTGACGCATCCGTTCTCCGTCAAGCGGGTCTCCGAGCTGATGAAGTGGGTCCGCTCGGGCGACTACGACCGGATCATCGCCGGCGAGTACCGCAAGCGGGGGGACAGGTCCGAGCCGCGCGAGGAGGCGGGCGCCGCCGCGGAGTTCTACGCGGAGAAGTTCAAGACGATCTTCCGCGAGGTCGGGGAGGGCGTGAGCAGGACCGGCGACAAGGTCGCGGGCGCCGCCGACAAGCTCTCGGACTGGCTGCGCAACAAGTAGCGGCTCACGGGTACGGCGAGGGCGACCTGGAGGGTCGAGACCCGGGCGCGCGGGGTGGGCCGCTCGCGGCCGTTGGCGCGCCGGCGCTCCCGCGTTGACGGGCGGCGATCCTCGTGTAATATTTGTTATTCGGGAGTGACAAATAGACCGGCGGGCAGGGCCGGTGGGGGAGCCGGGCCTGGCGGCTTGAGCGGGGAGGCCACGATGAGGGCTTCACACATCCGGGCGGCGCTCGGCGCCGTACTCGTATTGGCGGTGGTCACGCAGGCCGCCTGCGGTGGGGGTGAGAAGACCTCCAAAGGCGGCAAGCTGTCGGGCAAGCTGACCGTCGTCTCGAACTGGAGCGGCAGCGAGGGCGACGCGTTCAAGGCCGTGATCGCCGGCTTCGAGCGCGAGAACCCGGGCGTGCGCGTGGAGATCAACCAGGTGCCGTTCGACCAGACCCAGGCGCAGCTCGCCCAGCAGTTCGCCGCGGGCTCGCCGCCGGACGTGTCGGTCGCGCTGCCCGGGATCGTGCGCCAGTTCTCGCAGCAGCGGCTGCTGATGAACCTCGACGACATGTGGGACCGCTGGGTCGCCCAGGGGCAGTACGCGCCCGCCCTGCGGGACGTCGCCATGGGCGCCGACGGCCACGCGGACGCCGTCTACTTCAAGGGCAACGTCAACGCGCTGATCTGGTACACGCCGGCGCAGCTGCGCAAGCTCGGGATCGCGGTGCCGAAGAGCTGGGACGACTTCATGTCCGCGCTCCAGGAGCTCAAGGCGAAGGGCGTGCAGCCGTTCGCGGTCGGCGGCGCCGACGGCTGGCCGCTGACGCAATGGACCGACGCGATCCTCCTGCGCGTCGCCGGCCAGCAGGCCTTCAACGACCTGGCGCGAGGCAAGATCGCGTGGAACGACCCCCGCATCGTCAAGTCCTTCCAGGTCTTCGCCGACCTGATCAAGCGCTACTGGCCGCGCAACGTGCTGTCGACCAAGTTCTCGGACGAGACGTGCGCGCGCGTCGACGGCAAGTTCGCCTTCCAGAACGAGGGCGCGTTCATCAACCTCGTCGCGCCCAGCGAGTGCGACAAGTCGCTGCGCCCGGGCAAGGACTACACGTTCTTCGAGATGCCGAAGTACGACCCCTCGGCGCCCGACGCCCGCTTCGTCAGCGGCGACCTGTTCATGGGCGCCGCGAAGTCGAAGAACCCCGACGCCGCGCGGGCGCTGCTCGCGTACCTCGGCTCGGTGAAGGCGCAGTCCATCTGGGCGCGCCGCGGCGGCTACATCGCGCCGAACGCGAAGGTGCCCGAGAGCGTGTACCCGGACGTCAACGATCGCAAGGCGGCCGCCCTGTGGCCCAAGTCCGCCGGCACGGGGGCCGGCTATGACCTCGACGACTGGATCGGCGGGCAGATCCAGTCGCGGTATCGCGACGCGCTGGAGCAGTTCGTCCGCGACCAGGACGTCAACCGCTTCATCGGCACGATGATGAAGGTCGACACGCGGGCGAAGGGATGAGCCACACCTCGGCACCGGCCACCGTTCGACGCGGCGGGCGCCGCGCCGCGGCGCGCGCCCGCCGGCGGCCGCTCGTGGGCGAGCGTCTGGTGCCGTACCTCTTCGTCGGCCCGCTGCTGGCGATCTTCGCCGCCTTCTACCTGTGGCCGGCGATCAACACCGTCGGGTCGAGCCTCTTCAGCTGGGGGCTGCTGAACCCCTGGAAGCTGACGTCGCCGGGGACCGCGGAGTTCGTCGGCCTCAGCAACTACCGCGACACGCTGAGCGCGTCGGAGTTCTGGAACGCGGCCTTCAACACCGGCGTGTGGCTCGTAGTCTTCCCGGCGCTGGTCACGGGCTTCTCGCTGCTGGTCGCCGTGCTGGTCTGGTTCGCGGCGCGCGGCCCGCTGGCGGTCATCTTCCGGACGGTCTTCATCCTGCCGATGACGATCTCGCTCGCCGCGGTGGGCGTGATCTGGAGCCTCGTCTACAACCCGGATCCGGACTTCGGCGTGCTCAACGCGTTCGTGGATCTCGTGCGCCTCGACACCTCGATCGACGCGGGGCCGCTGCACATCCACACCGGGCAGTGGCTGTCGGACCTCGGGCAGCTCAACCTCGGCTTCGCCACGCTGCGCCTGACGAACCTCTCGGTCATCGTCCCCGCGTTCTGGGGCTTCACCGGCTTCGGCGTCATCACGATCACGGCAGGGCTGACGGCCGTCTCGCAGGACCTGATCGACGCGGCGCTCGTCGACGGGGCGCGTCCGCGCCACATCGTCCGCCACGTGCTCGTGCCCGCGCTGCGCGGTTCGCTGACGATCGTCGCCGTCGTCAGCGTGATCTTCGCGCTGCGCACCTTCGACATCGTCTACGTCCTCACCGGCGGCGGCCCGGCGCAGGACACGCAGGTGCTCGCCCTGCTGCTCTGGCAGCAGGCGTTCGTCTTCCTCGACACGCCACAGGGCGGGCTGGCCGCGACCGTCGCCGTGCTGCTGTCGGCCGTGCTCATCGTCGGCGCCTACCCCTACCTGCGCGGGCTGCTGCGCAGCGCGCCGCGATGACCGCGCTCGCCCAGAGCCGCCGGGCCACGATCGCCGTCTACGGCCTGCTGACGGCGCTCGCGCTCGCGTGGATCGTGCCGGTCCTGACCGCGCTGACGATCTCGGTGCTGCCGCTGTCCGACAGCCGCCACGGCTGGTGGCGGTTCCCCTTCGGCGACATGACGCTGAGCAACTACGCGCGCGTGTGGGACGACGCCGGGTTGTCGCGCCAGGTCCTCAACAGCTTCGTGATCACGATCGGCGCGGTCACGCTCACCATCGCCGCGGGCGTGCTGGCCGCCTATGCGTTCGCCCGGCTGAGCTTCGCCGGCAAGCGCTTGGCCTACTTCCTGCTCGTGACGACCATGATCGTGCCGGTCCAGATCATCCTGATCCCGCTGCTGCCCTGGTTCCAGACGCTCGGCCTGGCCCAGGGCGGGCTGCAGTTCGTCGGCATCATCCTCGTCCACACCGCGTTCGGGG
>JBIOTP010000044.1:0-19393 GCA_044865965.1 Solirubrobacteraceae bacterium | reverse complement strand
CGCTCGCCACGCAGCGCCACGCCGGGCGGAGGGGCGACGCCGCAGCGGCGCCGCCGCGCTGCTGGCCGGCCTGGCCGGCCTGCTGGCGCTCGCCGTGCTCGGCGTCGTGCTGCTCGCGTCGGGCGGGGACTCCGGGGGCGAGCGCCGTGCGTCGACGCCCTCCCCGAGCCCGACCGCGGAGCGCACGCGCACCGCCACCCCGACGCCCTCGCCCACGCAGACGCGGACCGCCACCGCGACGCCGTCCGCGACCCAGACCGCGGCGCCGCCGGCCGGGGGCAACCCTGCCGACCTCGAGCGCCAGGGCCACCAGCTGCTCCAGGCCAACAAGCCTCAGGAGGCGGTGCCCGTGCTGCAGCAGGCGGTCCAGGCCTGCCAGGGCTCCAACCAGGTCGACCCCTGCGCCTACGCGATGTACGACTACGCCGTCGCGCTCGTCCAGAGCGGTCGCCCCCAGGACGCGATCCCCGTGCTCCAGGAGCGCCTCCAGCGCTTCGACAACCAGAACGGGACGGTCAAGGCGCTGCTGCGCAAGGCGCAGAAGGATGCCGGGAAGAAGCCCGGCAAGCGCGGCAAGGGCCACTCGGAAGGCGACTGAGCCGCTCGAGCCGGAATCGCGCGGGCCGACTACCCGGCCACATGTCCACGCCCGCACCCGCCACCAAGGCCAAGCCCCGGATCCTCTGCGTCGACGACGAGCCCATGGTGCTCGAGGGCCTGCGCGACGTGCTGCGGCGCAGCTTCGACGTGCGGGTGGCGACGAGCGGGCCCGCGGGGCTCGCGATGCTGCGCGAGAACAAGCGCGGCTACGCGGTCGTCATCTCCGACATGCGGATGCCCGAGATGCCGGGCTCGGCGTTCCTGCGCGAGGCGCGCCGGGTCGCCCCGCTGGCGGTGCGCTTGCTGCTCACCGGCTACTCCGACACCGACGCGGCGATCAAGGCCGTCAACGACGGCCAGATCTTCCGCTTCCTCACCAAGCCGTGCGACCGCGACGAGCTGACGCGCGCGTGCGCCGGCGCGCTGTGGCAGCACCGCCTGCTGCGCACCGAGCGCGAGCTGCTCGAGCAGACGCTGCGCGGCAGCGTGAAGGCGCTCACGGACGTGCTGGCGCTGACCAGCCCGGCCGTGTTCGGGCAGGGCGACCGGCTGAAGGAGCTCGTGACGCGGCTCGCGCGCGAGACCGGCTGGGAGGACGCCTGGGAGCTCGAGGTGGCGGCGATGCTCGCCCACCTCGGCGCGGTCACGCTGCCCGAGGCGACCGCCGACAAGCTCTGCCGCGGCGCGGCGCTGAGCCCCGACGAGCAGGAGATGGTCGCCCGCGTCCCGGCGATGACCGAGCAGATCATCGGCAACATCCCGCGGCTCGACGGCGTGCTGCAGATCCTCGGCGCCTACCAGCGGCGGTTCGACTCGATCGCAGCCGACGGCGCACGATCGGGCTCGGCATGCGGGACCGCGAGGTCTTCGACATCGAGCTCGTCGACGTGCGCCTCGGCATGACGCTCGCCGACGACGTGCGCTCGCGCGCGGGCGACCTCCTCATCGCCCGCGGCAACCGGGTCACGCCGGAGCTGCTGCAGCGCCTGAGCAACTACCCGCTCGGCCACGTGCGCCAGCCGCTGCGGATCATCTTCAACGACTGACCGCCATGCCGATCCGTCGTGTGACCGCGGCCGGCGCCGCGCTGGCCTGCATCGTCGCCATGGCGCTGTCGCTCCCCCTGCTCTGGCACGGGGCCGCAACCGCCGCCGGCACGCTGCTCGGCTGCGCCTTTCTCGTCGCCGGCCTGCGCCGCCACCGCCCGGACGGGCCGGGCTGGCGGCTCCTGGCGGCGTCGATGGGGCTGAACGTCGCCTCCACGCTCGCGTGGTACGCGCCCGTGTTCGTGGGCGGCGACGCGCCGCTGCCGCAGCCGTCGCTCGCGGACGTGGGCTGGGTCGTGAGCGACGGCCTGCTGGCCGCGGGTCTCGTCGTCGCGCTGACCCGGCGCGAGCGCCCGCTGGTCGTGCTCCTCGACACGCTGTCGATCGTCGTCGGCGTCGGCCTCGTGTTCGGGGTGCTCCTCATCGGCCCGGCCGTGGCCGCCGGCACGTCTCCGCCGATCCTGCGCGTGTCGCAGGTCGCCTACGTGGCCGTCGACGTCATGGTGTTCGCGGCGATCGTCCGCGTGCTGCTCGCCCCGCGCGGCCGCCCGCCCGCGCTCTGGCTGCTCGCCGGCACCGGGACGGCGCTGCTCGTCTCGGACATCCTCTGGAACCGCCTGATGGTCATGAGCGACTACGTGCCGGGCTCGTGGGCCGACCTCGGCTGGGGCGTCATGCCGCTGCTGCTCGGGCTGGCGGCGCTGCACGGCTCGATGCGCCGCCTGAGCGTGGGCGAGGACCGCACTGACGGCGAGCTTCAGGTCACGAGCCCGCTCGTGCTCGGTGTAGCGTCGCTGATCGCCCCGCTGCTGCTGGCCGCCCACAGCGTCGTTCCGTCGATGCCCGACATCGACAACAGCCTGGCCGCCAGCGTCGCGCTGGTCGGCGGCGGCGTGGTGCTCGGCACGATCGTGGTGGTGCGGTTCCTGCTGCTCGTCAGCCGCGCCCGCAAGCTCGCCGACGCGGCCGAGACGAAGCTCGACCGCAGCGAGGAGCGCCACCGGCAGGTCGTCGAGCAGTTCCCCGGCGTGCTCGTGCTGTTCAAGCTGCTCGAGGACGCGCCGGCGCCGGTCCCGGTGTTCGTGAGCCCGCAGTCCGAGCGGATCCTCGGCATCGCGCCAGCGGAGTGGCTCGCCGACGGCCGCGCGGTCCACGAGCGCATCGAGGGCGAGCTGCGCCTCGCCCAGAAGCTCGAGGCGGTCGGCCAGTTCGCCGCCGGCATCGCGCACGAGATCAACACGCCGATCCAGTTCGTCGGCGACACGATCCGCTTCCTCCAGGACGCGTTCGCGGACCTGCAGGAGCTCCAGGCCGTCCAGGACGAGCTGCGCGACGCGGCCGAGGCGGCGGCGGTCGAGCCGGCGCTGCTGGCGCGCCTGCGCGAGGCGGAGGAGATCGCCGACCTCGAGTACCTGCGCGAGCGCGTGCCGGCCGCGTTCGAGCGCGCCGGCGACGGCATCTCGCGCGTCGCGACGATCGTGCGCACGATGCGGGACTTCGCGCACCCGCCGACCGCGGAGAAGGAGCCCGCCGACCTGCTGGCGGCGCTGCACGACACGCTCATCGTGGCGATGAACACCTACAAGTACGTCGCCGACGTGGAGACCGACTTCGAGGAGCTGCCCGCCGTCGTCTGCAACATCGGCGAGGTCAACCAGGTGTTCCTCAACCTCATCGTCAACGCGGCGCACGCGATCGAGAGCGTCGTCGGCGACAGCGGCGAGCGCGGCACGATCACGATCCGCGCCCGCGCCGAGGGCGATCACGTCCGGGTCTCGATCGCCGACACCGGCACCGGCATCCCCGCCGGCGTCGCCGCGCGCGTGTTCGACCCGTTCTTCACCACCAAGGACGTCGGCCGCGGCACCGGGCAGGGCCTCGCGATCGCACGCACGATGACCGTGGAGCGCCACGGCGGCTCGCTGACATTCGAGACCGAGCCGGGACACGGCACGACGTTCCACGTCCGGCTGCCGATCGGCACGGCCCACGAGCTCGCGGAGGCGGCGTGAAGCGCGTCCTCTTCGTCGACGACGAGCCGCACGTGCTCGAGAGTCTCCGCGACGCGCTGCGTCCGTGGCGCCGCGTGTGGCGGACCACGTTTGCGACCAGCGGCGAGGCCGCCCTGGGCGAGCTCGAGCCGCGAGCGCTTCGACGTCGTGGTGTCCGACATGCGGATGCCGGGGATGGACGGCGCCACGCTGCTGACACGGGTCCAGCAGCGCCAGCCGGACGCGGTCCGCATCGTCCTCTCGGGCCATGCCGAGCTCGACGTGGTCGCCCGCGCCTCGGCGGTCGCCCACCGGCTGCTCGGCAAGCCGTGCGACCTCGACGAGCTTGCGCGCATGATCGAGCGCTCGAGCGAGCTGGGCGACATGGCGCGCGCCGAGCGGCTGCGCCGCGCCGCGTCCGACGCGACCTCGCTGCCGTCGCCCCCGCAGCTCTACGTCGAACTCACGGCGCTGCTCGCGGAGGGGAGCCCGAGCATGCAGGACGTCGGCCGGCTGGTCGAGCGCGACATCGCGACGGCCGCGAAGGTCCTCCAGCTCACGAACTCCGCGTTCTTCGGCCTGTCGCGCTCGATCACGCGCATCGACGAGGCGGTCAACTACCTGGGCATCGGCACGCTGAAGGCGCTGATCTTGTCGGCGCAGGCGCTCACCGCGTTCCGGCCGGTCCGCCCGATCGAGGGGTTCTCGATCGAGGCGCACGAGCGCCACGGCACGCTGGTGGCCGCGCTCGCGCGCCGCATCGTGCCGCGCGGGGCCGCGCAGGACGAGGCGTTCGCGGCCGCGCTGCTCCACGACATCGGCTGGCTCGTGCTCGCCGCACAGGAGCCCGACCATGTCGCCGAGGTGCTGGCCGGCGCCGAGCTCCAGGGCCTCGCGCCCGCCTACGTGGAGCTCGAGAGCGGGCTGACGACGCACGCCGACGTCGGCGCGCACCTGCTGGGGCTGTGGGGGCTGCCGGACGGCATCGTGGCCGCCGTCGCACGCCACCACGTGCCGGCGGCGCCCGAGCGGCCGGGGCTCGACACCGTCGCCGCGGTCCACATCGCGGACGCGCTCCTCGACGAGCGCAAGACGCTCGATCCCGGCTACGTCGAGGCGCTCGGCGTCGCCGATCAGCTCGACGGCTGGCGCGCGGTCGCCGCCGAGCTCGCCGGGGCCTGAAGCTCCCGCTTCAGGCCCGCGAGCGCCAGCACCGCCTCCGCGGCGTGCGCACCCTGGTCGCGCTTGCCGCCGCCGGTGCGGGCGAGCGCCTGGTCCATGTTCTCGACGGTCAGCACGCCGAACGCGCACGGGACGCCGGTGCGCAGCTGCACGTCCTGGATGCCGCGAGCGGCCTCCGAGCAGACGTACTCGTAGTGGTCGGTCTCGCCGCGGATGACCGCGCCGAGGCAGGCGACGCCGGCGTAGCGGCCGGACTCGGCGAGATAGAGCGCGGCGAGCGGGAGCTCGAAGGCGCCGGGGACCTCGAACACGTCGGCCTCCCCCACGCCGGCCGCCCCGAACACCCGCTGCGCGCCGGCCACCAACCGCTCCGCGAGGTCCTCGTAGAAGCGCCCGACGGCGATCGCGAAGCGCGTCACCGGTGGTCCCGCTCGCGATCCTGCATCTGCTCGTCGTGCACCATCTGCTCGTCCAGCGCCAGCCCCTGGTGGTGCAGCGTGTGGCCGAGCTTGTCGCGCTTGGCGCGCAGGTACGCCTCGTTGTGGGGGTTCGGCGCGTGCTCGATCGGCACCTGCGCGGTGACCGACAGCCCGTAGCCCTCGAGGCCGCGGATCTTCTTGGGGTTGTTCGTGAGGATGCGGATCGAGCTCAGGCCGAGGTCCGCGAGGATCTGCGCCCCGATGCCGTAGTCGCGCAGGTCGACGGGCAGGCCGAGCTCGATGTTGGCGTCGACCGTGTCGAGCCCGCGGTCCTGCAGGTTGTAGGCCTTGAGCTTGTTCAGCAGCCCGATCCCGCGGCCCTCCTGGGCGAGGTAGAGCAGCACGCCGCGGCCCTCGCGCTCGATCATCGCGAGCGCGGACTCGAGCTGCTCGCCGCAGTCGCAGCGCAGCGAGTGGAAGACGTCGCCGGTCAGGCATTCCGAGTGCACGCGCACGAGGACGTCGGGCTCGCCGTCGATCTCGCCCTTGACGAGCGCGACGTGGTGCTTGCCGTCGACCAGCGAGCGGTAGCCGACCGCGGAGAACTCGCCGAACCCGGTCGGCAGCCGGGTCTCCACCACCCGCTCGACCAGCCGGTCGTGCTTGCGCCGGTAGGCGATCAGGTCGGCGACGGTGATCATCCTGAGGTTGTGGCGGGCGCAGTAGCGCACGAGGTCGGGGACGCGCGCCATCGTCCCGTCGTCGTTCATGACCTCGCAGATCACGCCGGCCGGGTTCAGCCCGGCGAGGCGGGCGAGGTCGACGGCCGCCTCGGTCTGGCCGGTGCGCTCCAGCACGCCGCCGGCCTTGGCCTTCAGCGGGAAGATGTGGCCGGGCTGGACGAGGTCGCGCGGCGCGGAGCGGGGGTCGATCGCCACCTGGATCGTGCGCGCCCGGTCGGCCGCCGAGATGCCGGTCGTGACGCCGTCGCGGGCCTCGATGGAAACGGTGAACGCGGTCTCGAACGGCGACTCGTTCTTGGCCGCCATCAGGTCCAGCCCGAGCTCGTCGCAGCGCTGCGGCGGGAGCGCGAGGCAGATCAGCCCCCGCCCCTCCTTGGCCATGAAGTTGATCGCCTCCGGGGTGGCGAACTGCGCCGCGAGCGTGAGGTCGCCCTCGTTCTCGCGATCCTCGTCGTCGCACACGACCACCATGCGGCCGGCGCGGATCTCCTCGAGCGCCTCGGGGATCGCGGAGAACGGGCGCGTCATGCGGGCAGCCTCACGAGCTTCTCTACATATTTGGCCAGCACGTCGACCTCGAGATTGACCCTGCGGCCGGGCTCGGCGGCGCCGAGCGTCGTGCGCTCGAGCGTCTCCGGGATCAGCGCGACCGCGAACGAGTCGCGGCCGACGCGCGCCACCGTCAGCGAGACGCCGTCGACGGCGATCGAGCCCTTCTCGACCACGTAGCGCAGCACCTCCGGGGGCGCGGCGATCGCCACGACGCGCGAGAAGCCGTCCTCCTCCGTGTCGTGCACCGTGCCGACGCCGTCGACGTGGCCCTGCACGACGTGGCCGCCGAGCCGGTCCTGCGCGCGCAGCGGCAGCTCGAGGTTGACCGCGGAGCCGGCGGCGACCTCGCCGAGCGACGAGCGCCGCAGCGACTCCTGCATGACGTCGGCCTCGAAGCGCCCGTCGGCGACCGCGGTCGCGGTCAGGCAGACGCCGTTGACCGCCACGGAGTCGCCCTCCCGCAGCTCCTCCGCCAGCGACGTGGCGACGGCGAGGCGCACGCCGCCGGCGGTCGCGTCGACCGCCGTCACCTTTCCCAGGTCGGCCACGAGCCCGGTGAACACGGCTACCACTCCCGCATGCGGGCGGTGATCAGGACGTCGTCGGCGACCCGGCTGCAGTCGAGCGTGAGCGCGCGGGTGGCCTCGGCGATCCGCTGAACGCCCTCGCCCTCCAGCGGGTCGCGCGCGCTGGAGCCGCCGACGACGACCGGCGCGACGAACAGGCGGATCTCGTCGACTTCGCCGGCGTCGAGGAAGGCCCCCGCGAGATGCGGCCCGCCCTCGAGCAGGATCGAGGTGACGCCGTCCGCGCCCAGGTGGGTGAGCGCGGAGCGCACGCGGTCGGGCTCGTTGGCGCCGGTGGCGACGATCACGTCGGCGCCGGCCACCTCGAGCGCGTCGGCGGCGACCCGCGGCGCCGCGCGCGAGATCACGACCGTGAGCGGAACCTCGGCGGCGCCGCGCACGAGCTGCGAGTCGAGCGGCAGGCGGGCCTCGGAGTCGAAGACGATCCGGCGCGGCTGGCGCTGGACGCCCTCGATGCGCACCGTGAGCTGCGGGTCGTCGGTCAGCGCGGTGCCGATGCCGACCGCCACCGCGTCGCACTCCGCGCGCCAGCGGTGCGACAGGCGGCGGCTGTCCTCGCCCGAGATCCACTTCGAGTCGCCGGTGCGGGTGGCGACCTTGCCGTCGAGCGTCATCGCGGACTTGAACAGCACGAACGGCCGGCCCGTGCGCGCGTGCTTGCGGAACGGCTGGTTGAGCAGGCGGGCGCGCGCGGCGAGCTCGCCTCCGGCGAGGGCCACCTCGACGCCCTCGTCGCGCAGGATGCCGAGCCCGCGCCCGGCCGCCTTCTCCGTCGGGTCGTCGGAGCCGACCACGACGCGGCCGATCCCCGCCTCGATGATCGCGTCGGTGCACGGCGGCGTGTGGCCGGTGTGGCAGCACGGCTCGAGCGAGACGTAGAGCGTCGCGCCGTGCAGGTCGGCCCCGCCGCAGGCGGCGATCGCCTCGCGCTCGGCGTGGGCGGCGCCGAGCGCCCTGTGGAAGCCCTCGCCGACGACGGCGCCGTCCTTGACGATGACTGCGCCGACCAGCGGGTTGGGGCTCGTCCGGCCGCGCCCGCCCTCCGCCAGCTCGATCGCCCGAGCCAGGTGCTGGAGGTCGGCCTGCAGAAGGGTGGTCACCGCACCGTGCAGGATATTGACCAGCGAGTCAAGCGCAGTCCTTCAGGCGGTAGATCACGATCTCCGGGCCCGGCCGGTGGTAGGAGAGCGGGTAGTAGTTGAAGGAGAAGTCGAACGAGAACGGGACGCCCTTGCCGGCGGCGTCGTACGGGGTCTCGCGGTGGGCGACGGTCGCGTCGCGCTTCAGCGCGTCGTAGTAGCGGATCGCCTGCGGGACCTGATCGGGGTCGGCGTAGGCGCGGCCGAACTGGGTCGAGCCGGTCACGACCCAGCAGAAGCCGCCGCGCCGGTAGGAGCCGACGAGCTGCGGGCGGGTCGTGCGCTCGTAGTCCTCGAGCTTGACGACGCGCGCGGCGCCGCGGATCAGCGTGCCGTCGTTGGCGACGCGCGAGCGCGAGGTGCGCCACTTGTTCCAGCGGTTGCCGCTGCCGGTGGCGGGGTTCGGGTGCCCGACGTCGGCCGCCCACTGGTCGGGGGCGATCGGCTCGATGACGACCTTTGAGCCCGCGGGGATGTTGGCGACCATCCAGTCGCGGGCGAGCTGCCGGGTGTCGGGGCGGGCGAGCACGACGTCGTTGTGGATGCTGAACAGCAGCCCCTGGGCGCACAGCAGCGCGCCGGCGGCGACCGCGGGCCAGGCGGGCTTCCAGCTCCGCTTCGCGGCGAGCCACGAGGCGGCGCGCACCGCTGCCCAGGCCGCGAGCAGGCACAGCAGCGGGTAGACGGGGAGCATCCAGCGCGCGAAGAAGCGCTCCTGGTGGCCGAGGTAGGCGAACAGGAGGATCGGCGCGGGGAGCAGGATGGCGGCGAGTCTTCGATGGCGAGCGAGCGCTGCTGCGGCGCCGCCGAGGGCGGCGAGCGCGGGCAGCCAGCCGAGGCCCCAGGTGATCGTGGTGGCGTAGTAGCGCCAGCCGGACGTGTGCTCGAGGCCGAGCTTGCCGCCGTCCTCGCCGGCGGTCTCGGTCTGCTTCTGCAGGCCGTCCTGGAAGGCGCTGTGGTCGAGGAGCGCGTACGGGTTGGCGATCAGGAAGCCGGCGACGGTCAGGGTTGTTGCGAGAGCGAGTCCGGTCAGGCGGTGCTTGGGCGCGAGGATTGCCGCGGCGATAACGGCTATGAGGAGGATTCCGGCCGTGTATTTCGTCGCGATCGCGATGCCGAGTGCGGCTCCCGCGAGGGCGTATTCGCGGAGCCGGCCGGTCTTGTAGATGCCGGCGATGCCGATGAGGGCGGCGGCGACGGGCGCGAGCGTCGGGCCGTCGTTGAGCGCGAGGTGGCCGTAGCTGACCGGGAGGAACGCGACCGCGAGGAGGGCTCCGGCTACGAGGCCCGTCTTCTTGTCGACGAGGCGTGCTCCGGCGATGGCGAGGAGGCCTGCGGCTGCCGCTCCGAGGGTCGCGGAGGCGATGCGCGCGAGGGTGAAGGCCGTGGTCGGGTCCTTGGCGAAGGCGTCGCCGATGGTCGCTGGGTCGGTGCCCCACTTGATCGCGTAGACGAGGTGGATCAGGTAGGTGAACGCCGGGGGGTTGATGAAGTAGTCCGGGTTCAGGCTGTGGCCGAACATGCCTATCGCCCGGGGGACGAAGTGGGCGTTCTCGTCGGCGTTGTAGACGTAGGGGAGGCCGTGCTTGATCCCTATGAGGCGTAGTGCTCCGGCCGCTACGACCGTTGCGCCGATCGCTGCCCTCCAGCCGACCGCCGGGGTGGGTGGGAAAAGTCGTAACCGGGCTTCGCCCGATGGGGGGGATGTTTCGCGAGCGGGGGGCGGCGTCGTCTGGGGCTGGCCGCTCGTGTCAGCAATTGACATAGGCCGCGTAGAACCTTGTTTGTTTGACCCTGTCGAAGCCCTTCGGCGGGACCTGGATTAGCGCATCGTCGTGAGCATCTGTCCAGGCGTGCTTGAAGATCGCGAAGCGGCTGGTGACGACGATCGCGACGCCCTTGGTTGGCTGCGGCTGGCGTTTGCTGGCCCTCGCCAGCACCTTGCCCTCGGGCAGGTTCGCGATCCAGCGGGAGTCCGGGACGATCTTGTGGTTCGGGCCGGTCAGGGGGCCGCAGCGCAGGCCGGCTTGCACGCGGGGATCGTGCAAAACCTGCGTGAGGTCGTGGTGGGCCTGGCCGCGGAACGTCAGCTCGTTGTAGAAGCGCGAGAGGTTGAGGTGGGTGGCGGTGAACGCAATGCCGCCCAGTACTGCGATCGTCGCTGCGGCGGTCCAGGCCGTGCGCAGGCGGCCCGGTCTGAGCATCGTCCAGCCGCCGAGGGCGACGCCGGCGAAGACGAGCAGGGCGAGTGAGGCGACGGCGAGGTAGCGCTCGATGACCGAGGCTCCCGCGATGCCGATGACGACGAACGTGCCGAGGCCGGCGCCGAGCAGGAGCAGCGGCATCGCCATCCGGCGGGGAGACATGAGGACGCCGAGCGCGAGGCCGAGGGCGGCGAGGAGCAGGACCGGGAGCTTGATCAGGCTCGAGAAGAAGTGGGGCACGGCGGATGGCAGCTCGGAGAGGGTGCGCTGGCGGCCGAGGTCCTCCGCGGAGGAGCTCGTGTAGTGCAGCGAGAACAGCGGGTCGCCGGTGACGGCGGCGTCGACGCCGGCCCACACGACGGGGCCGATGGCGGCCAGGGCGGCGTAGCGGATGCGGTCGCGCCACGAGGCGCGCCAGGCCATCCAGCACCAGTACATCGCGCCGAGCAGCCAGGCTTCGGGGCGCAGCAGGCCGGCGCCGGCGAGCAGCAGGAGGACGGGCGTGCCGCGACGGGGGCGGCTGGCCTCCAGCGCGGCGGCCCAGACCACGAGCGCCATGTAGGGGATGTCGATGTAGCCGCGCGCGGCGAGGAACGGGTAGTCGAAGCGGGTGAGCAGCAGCGCGGCCGCGGCGGCGCCGACCACCGGCGTGGCGGCGAGGCGGCCGAGGCGGTAGAGGCCGGCGACGAGCGCGAGGAAGGCGGCGAGGGTGAGCGCGACCCACAGGCGGTCGGCGGCCCCGCCGGTGAGCGACAGGACCGCGCCGGCGGCGATCCCGAGCGGGTGCTCGGTGGGGTAGCGGAAGCCCTCGAAGACCGGGGGGTGGCCGTGCAGCAGGTCGCGGCCCCACAGCAGCGAGTAGTAGGAGTCGTAGACCGGGTACGTGGGGAAGACGAAGAACCCGATCGCGAAGCCGAGGCACAGCAGCGCGAAGACGAGCTTGAAGAAGCCCTCGCCCTGGCCAGCGACGACCATGGAGGGCGGGCGCAGACGCGCAGCGAGGCCGTTGCCCGGGCGCGGCCGGGTGAGCGTCGTGCCCTCCATTCGTCGCAACAGGATGACGTGCCGGCGAAACCTCGGCCGAGCGGCGCGGTACCGTCTCTTGCCGTCCCGATGAAGCTCATCATCCAGATCCCCTGCCTGGACGAGGAGGCGACGCTCCCCGTCACGCTGCGCGAGCTCCCCCGCGAGGTACCCGGCTTCGACGTCGTGGAGTGGCTCGTGATCGACGACGGATCGACCGATCGCACGGTCGACGTCGCCCGCGAGCACGGCGTCGATCACATCGTTCGCCTGACCAACAACAAGGGCCTCGCGTCCGGCTTCCAGGCCGGGCTCGACGCGTGCCTGAAGCTCGGCGCCGACGTGATCGTCAACACCGATGCCGACAACCAGTACTACGCCGCCGACATCTCGAAGCTGACCGAGCCGATCCTCGCCGGCAACGCCGACATGGTGGTGGGCGACCGCCAGGTCAAGACGATCGACCACTTCTCGCCGCTGAAGAAGTCGCTGCAGCGGCTCGGCTCGTGGGTGGTGCGGCAGGCGTCGCAGACCAGCGTGCCGGACACCACGTCCGGCTTCCGCGCCTACAACCGCGAGGCGGCGCTGGCGCTGCAGGTCGTCTCCAAGTTCACCTACACGCTGGAGACGATCATCCAGGCCGGGAAGATGACGGTCGCGATCGACCACGTGCCGATCCGGACCAACCCGAAGACGCGCGAGTCGCGCCTGTTCCCGTCGATGTGGACGTACATCCGGCGCAACGGCGTGTCGATCTTCCGCATCTACGCGATGTACGAGCCGCTGCGGGTGTTCATGACCGCGGCGCTGATCGTGGGGTTCGCGGCGATCGCCGTGTGGACGCGCTTCCTGGTCGCGTGGGTGCAGGGCGACGGCGCCGGCCACGTGCAGTCGCTGATCCTCGGCGCGGTGCTGTTCAACGCCGCGATGGTGCTCGCCGCGCTCGGCGTGCTGGGCGACCTGCTCTCCGGCCAGCGGATCACGATGCAGCGGATCTTCGAACGCGTGCGGCGGATCGAGCTGGAGCTCGGCGTGCCGCCATCGCACTACGAGCCCGGCACGCTTTCCACCGGCCAGGAGCCGACGACCGGCGCCCGCGCCGGGGCGAAGGGCAAGACCGAGGAGCGCGAGGCGGTGAATCTGTGAGCACGACGGTCACGCGCGACGCCGAGGGCACGGTCACCGGCAACACGTACGACAAGTACGGCTCCGCCAACCCGGTCGTGAAGCGGCTGATGGCCGGCTTCGAGCGCACGCTGAACGAGCTGTGGACGAAGGCCGCGCCGCGCTCGATCCTCGACGTCGGCTGCGGCGAGGGCGTGCTGACGCAGAAGTGGGCGCAGCGGCTGCGCGACGGTCGCGTCGTCGGCATCGACCTCGAGGATCCCGGGCTGCAGGCCGAATGGGCCCGCCGCCGCGAGCCGAACCTCGAGTACCGCGTGATGAAGGCCGAGCGGCTGCCGTTCGCGGACGGCGAGTTCGAGCTCGCGTCGGCGATCGAGGTGCTCGAGCACGTGCCGGACGCCGAGCGCACCGTCGCGGAGATGGCGCGCGTGGCGCGCGGCGGCCACCTGCTGGTGTCGGTGCCGCGGGAGCCGCTGTGGCGGGCGCTCAACATGGCCCGCGGCGCGTATCTGAAGGACTTCGGGAACACCCCCGGCCACCTCAACCACTGGTCGCGCCGGGGCTTCGTGGAGCTGCTCTCGCGCCACGGCAGCGTCGAGGAGGTCCGCTCGCCGTTCCCGTGGACGATGCTGCTCGTCCGCACGTGAGCGCCACGGCGGCGCGGTCCGGCTACGGCCGGGGCGCGCGCGTGCTGTCGGTCGGCATCGCGTCGACCGGCGTCGTCACGTTCGCGTACTTCTCCGTCGCCTCCTACGCGCTCAACGACGTCGACTACAAGGGCATCTCGCTGCTGTGGTCGGTGATGTTCGTGATCGTCTCGGTGATCTACCGGCCGATCGAGCAGCTGCTGTCGCGCACGATCGCCGGGCGCCGCGCCCGCGGCCTGCACACCGGGCACCCGCTGCGCACGCCGATGCTGATCCAGGCGGGCTTCGCGGTCGCGTTCCTCGTCGTGGCGCTCGCGTTCCACGACCGGATCGAGAACGGGCTGTTCGACGGCTCCGCGGCGCTCTACTGGGTCCTGGTCGCCGGCGTGCTCGCCTACGCCGCCAGCTACTTCGCGCGCGGCTGGCTCGCCGGGCACCAGTGGTTCGGGCTCTACGGCGGGCTCGTGTTCATGGAGGCGACGTCGCGGCTGCTGGTCGCGGTCGCGGTGGCGATCGGGATCGCCACCGGGCAGTCGGTGGTGGCGCTCGGGATGGCGGCGGCGCCGTTCGTCTCGCTCGTCGTCGTGCCGGCGGCGTTCGCGCGCCGGCCGCGCGAGAGCGCCCCACCCGAGGCCGACGAGGAGCAGCTCGGGCTGGCCCGCGGCGGGCGCTTCGCGGTCGCCGTGCTGGGGATCATGCTCGCCGAGCAGACGCTGCTGAACGCCGGCGTGCTGGCGTCCGACGCCACCGCGACGAACGCCGCGGTGGCGGGCTACGTGTTCAACGCGCTGCTGATCGCGCGCGCGCCGCTGCAGCTCTTCCAGGCCGTGCAGGGGTCGCTCCTCCCCCACCTCGCGGGGCTGCACGCCACGAGCGGCGGCGCGGACTTCCGGCGGGCGATCCGCGTCACCGTGCTCGCGATCGCGGGCTTCGCCGGCACGGTCGCGCTCGGGCTGCTGGTGCTCGGGCCGTCACTGATGGGCGTGCTGTTCGACGACAACGCGTCCTACGGCCGCCTCGGGCTCGCCGCCGTCGCGCTCGGCATGGGCGCCCACCTCGCGGCGGGGACGCTCAACCAGGCGGCGCTGGCGCGCGACCACGCGGGCGCGGCCGCCGCCGCGTGGCTGTTCAGCGCCGCGGTGTTCGTCGCCTGGATGCTCTCGCCGCTGGTCGGCGACGAGCTGGCCCGCGCCGAGGCCGGCTACCTCGGCGCCGCGGCGCTGCTGTGCGCGCTGCTGGCGGCCGTCTACCGCCGTCCCGCTGCGCGATGATGCCGTCATGGACGCGGACATCTCGCTGCGCGTCAACGGCGCCGAGCACACGCTGCGGGTGGACACGCGCACGTCGCTGCTCGACCTGCTGCGCGAGCACCTCGGCCTGACCGGCGCCAAGAAGGGCTGCGACCACGGGCAGTGCGGCGCGTGCACCGTGCTGCTCGACGGCCGTCGCGTGAACGCCTGCCTCGCGCTCGCCGTCGCCCACCGGGGCAGCGACGTCGTCACGATCGAGGGACTGGCGCAGGACGGCGAGCTGCACCCGCTGCAGCGCGCCTTCATCGAGCACGACGCGTTCCAGTGCGGCTACTGCACGCCCGGCCAGATCTGCTCGGCTGTGGGGATGCTGCGCGAGGCCGGCAGCCGGCCCGGCGAGGCGGAGATCCGGGAGGGGATGAACGGCAACCTGTGCCGCTGCGGCGCGTACGCGAACATCGTGGCGGCGATCGCGGAGGTCGCCTCGTGAGGCCGTTCGCCTACGGGCGTCCGGCCGACGCCGCCGGCGCGCTCGCCGCGCTCGCCTCCTCCCCCGGCGCCAAGCTCCTCGGCGGCGGCACGAACCTCGTCGACCTCATGCGGCTCGGCGTCGAGACGCCCGACCTGCTCGTCGACGTGACCGGCCTCCCGCACGGCGCGATCGAGGAGACGCCGGGCGGCGGGCTGCGGATCGGCGCCGCCGTGCGCAACAGCGACCTGGCCGCCGACGCGCTGGTGCGGGCGCGGTTCCCGATCCTCGCCGAGGCCGTGCTGGCGGGCGCGTCCGCGCAGCTGCGCAACCTGGCGACCGTCGGCGGCAACCTCCTGCAGCGCACCCGCTGCGTGTACTTCCAGGACGTCACCAAGCCGTGCAACAAGCGCGTCCCGGGCTCCGGCTGCCCGGCGCGCGACGGCGAGCACCGCAACCTCGCGATCCTCGGCCACTCCGAGCACTGCGTGGCGACGCACCCCTCCGACATGGCGGTTGCGCTCGCCGCGCTCGACGCGGTCGTGCACCTCACGGACGCGGCGATCCCGGTGACCGGCTTCTACCGCCTGCCCGGCGACGAGCCGCAGCACGACACGGTCGCGCGCGGACTCATCGTGGCCGTCGAGCTGCCGCCGCTCGGGCTGCCGGCCGCGTACCGGAAGGTCCGCGAGCGCGCGTCGTTCTCGTTCGCGGTCGTGTCGCTCGCGGCCGCGCTGGACGTCGCCGAGGGCGTCGTGCGCGAGGCGCGGCTGGCGCTCGGCGGCGTCGCGCACGTGCCCTGGCGCGCCCGTACGGCGGAGGCGGCGCTGCGCGGCGCGCCCGCGACCGAGGAGAGCTTCGCGGCGGCGGCCGACGCGGAGCTCGCGGAGGCGCGGCCGCTGCGCGACAACGCCTACAAGGTGCCGCTCGCGCGCAACCTGATCGTCCGCACGCTCGCGGAGCTGGCATGACGCTGATCGCGGGCGCCGTGGGGGCGCCGGTCGACCGGATCGAGGGCCGCGAGAAGGTGACCGGCGCGGCGAAGTACGCGGCCGAGTACGAGCCGGGCGACGTCGGCTACGCCGTCCCGGTGCCGGCGACGATCGCCAAGGGCGCCGTGCGGTCCGTCGAGGCGCCCGCCGGCGTGCGCGCGCTGCTCTGGCACGGCAACGCGCCCGAGCTGCGCGACACCGGCGACGCCGAGATCGCGCTCTTCCAGTCCGACCGCGTGGCCTACCGCGGCCAGTTCGCCGCCGCGGTCGTCGCGGACACGCTCGAGGCGGCGCGGGAGGCGGCGCGCCTGGTGCGGATCGAGTACGCCGTGGCGCCCCACGACGTGATCCTCCGCGCCGGCCATCCCGGCCTCTATCCGCCCCACCACGTCGGGCCGGCCTACGAGACCGACACCGAGCAGGGGAGCTTCGACGCCGAGTTCCCGCGCGCGGAGGTGCGGCTCGACGTCACGTACGCGACCCCGGCGCACCACAACAACCCGATGGAGCCGTTCGCCACGATCGCCGTGTGGGAGGACGGCGGCCTGACGCTGTACGAGTCGACCCAGGCCGCATCGCGAGTCGGGCGAACCGTGGCGGAGGCGTTCGGGCTCGACCCGGGGCGCGTGCGGGTGGTGTCGCCGCACGTCGGCGGGGGCTTCGGGGCGAAGCTGTTCGCGCGCCCGCAGGCCATCCTCGCCGCGATGGCCGCCCAGATGGTGCAGCGGCCGGTCAAGGCCGTCGCCACGCGGCAGCAGATGTTCGCGTTCCCCGGCTACCGCACGCCGACGATCCAGCGCGTGCGCCTGGGCGCCGGCCGCGACGGGCGGCTCACCGCGATCGCCCATGAGGTGGTCGAGCAGACCTCGACGATCTCCGAGTTCGCCGAGCAGACCGCGGTGGCGACGCGGACGATGTACGCGGCGCCGCACCGGCGCACCACGCACCGGCTCGCACGGCTCAACCTGCCGACGCCCGGGTTCATGCGCGCGCCCGGCGAGTGCCCCGGGATGTTCGCCCTGGAGTCGGCGATGGACGAGCTGGCGCTCGCCTGCGGGCTCGACCCCGTCGAGCTGCGGGTTCGCAACGAGCCGGAGCTCGATCCCGAGACGGGCCGTCCCTACAGCAGCCGGAACCTCGTCGCCTGCCTGCGCGAGGGCGCCGAGCGCTTCGGCTGGCCCGGCCGCGAGCCGCGCCGCGACGGCCGCCGGCTGACCGGGACGGGCGTCGCCGCGTCGATCTATCCCGCGCGCCGCGCGCCGTCCCAGGCGCTGGCCCGCCTGGAGCCGGACGGCAGCTACCTCGTCGGCCTCGCGGCCGCCGACATCGGCACCGGCGCGCGCACCGCGCTCACCCAGATCGCGGCCGACGCGCTCGGCGTGGCCGTCGATCGCGTGCGCGTCCAGGTCGGGGACACGTTCTTCCCGCCGGCGCCGGGGGCGGGCGGCTCGATGGGCACGGCGTCGTGGGGCGCGGCGGTGGCGAAGGCATGCCGCGAGCTGCGCGAGCAGCCGGGCGCGCGCGAGGTCGTCGCGGACACCGCCGAGGACGTCAAGGCCGACGCGGCGCTCGCGCGGTACGCGTTCGGCGCCCAGTTCGTCGAGGTGGCCGTCGACGCCGACACGGGCGAGGTGCGCGTGCCGCGCGCGCTTGGCGTGTTCGCCGCCGGCCGCATCGTCAACCCGAAGACGGCGCGGTCACAGCTGATCGGCGGGATGACGATGGGGATCTCGATGGCGCTGCACGAGGAGAGCGTGCTGGACACCCGCTTCGGCGACTACGCCAACCACGACCTCGCGACCTACCACATCGCGACCTGCGCCGACATCGAGTCGATCGAGGCCGTCTGCATCGACGAGCGCGACGACGACGTCAACCCGCTCGGCGTCAAGGGCCTCGGCGAGATCGGCATCGTCGGCACCGCCGCCGCGGTCGCCAACGCGGTGCATCACGCGACCGGCGTCCGGATCCGCGACCTGCCGATCCGCCTGGACAAGCTGATCCGCTGAAGGCCGGCCGCGGCGAGCCACCAGCCCGCCACGCCGGCGGCGATCAGCGACGGCATGAGCGGCACGTTGTAGCGGGCCTGGGAGACGACCAGCATGTGCACGGCGGTCGAGAACGCAACCGCCACCAGGACGCCCGCCAGCACGGGATCGCGCCGCCGCCAGAGGCCGGCCAGCAGGCCGGCCACGCTGCCCAGCACGAGCAGGATGTGCCAGCCGCGGACCCACGTAGAGATGTAGTGCACGCCGCCGCCGCGGTAGTAGAAGAACCACATCCGCTTGGCCTTGTTGGAGGCCATCTTCGCGAACGCGAACGGCTCGTGGGTGGCGTAGTGGACGAGGTTCTTGCGCGCCTCGAGCGACAGCGCGCGGTCGCGGGGGAGGTCGGGGTGGCGCGCCGCGAAGATGTCGAGCGCGTAGTTGGCCGGGATCTTGTAGGTCTTGGTCTTGCGCAGCTCCGGGTGGGCGCGCCGCAGCTGCGGCTCCAGCGCGAACTTCATGCCCACCGTCGTGCCGCCGCCGGGCACGTAGGTGCCGACGAACAGCGCCGCGGCGCTGCCCTTCGTGACCGGCACGAGCTCCCCCTCGCGCTCGGAGGCGTAGATCGTCCACGGCGCCAGCACCACGATCGCGCCGGCGGCCACGAGCCCCACGGTCAGCGCCAGCCGCCGCCACTCGCGCCGCCAGGCGAGCACGCCGCCCCCGAGCACGGCGATCAGGAACGGGACCGCCAGCAGGTCGGCGCGCGTCAGCGCGGTGAGCCCGAACAGCGCGCCCGCGAGGGCGAAGCCCAGCGCGCCGCGGCGCCGCACCCCCCAGGCAAGCGCCGTGAACGCGGCGATCAGGAGGAACGCGCCGAGCGGCTCCGAGAGCTGGTCCCCGGTGGCGCCCAGCAGCGGCGGGTACGTGCCGACCAGCGCCGCGGCGAGTACCGCCGCCCACGGCCCCGCCAGCAGCCACACGAGCACAGCGGCGAGCGCCGTCGTGCCGGTTGAGATGAGCGCCTGCTCCCAGTAGGCGGCGCGGATGTCGTACGTCGTCGCGTCGCCGGCCGACGGGAAGAGGTCGTGGCCGATCGCGAACAGCATCGGCGCGCCCGGCGGCCAGTGCAGCGGCTCCGTCATGTTCGTCGACGGGCTGCCGTAGTGGTGCTGCTCGGCGATGTCGATCGCGAGCTTCCCGTACGCGCGCTCGTCCGCGGACTGGTACGCGGAGCGGGGGTTGGCGGCGTTGTGCGCGTTCAGGCCGAAGGAGAGTGCGAGGATCGCGGCGAGCAGGAGCCTGTGGCGCACGCGGGAGGAGGCTAGCGGCCTGGTCGGTTGCGCCGGCGAACGTCAACGGCGGCAAGTAAGGAGGGAGCCCGGATCGGCGGGTGGCCTGCGAACGTCCGAATTATTCGGACCTTTGCAGGCCACCCC
>JBIOTP010000043.1:0-5874 GCA_044865965.1 Solirubrobacteraceae bacterium | reverse complement strand
TTGACCGACAGCAGGTTCGTCTGCTCGGCGAGCCCATTGACGGTGCGCAGGATCTCGCCGATCGCCTGGGCCTGCTCGCTCAGCGCCAGGATGCGCTCGGCCAGCGCCTCCATGCGCGCTCGTGCCTCCTGCGTCCCGCGCACGCTCTCGTCGACCGCACGCCGCCCGTCGCGCGAGATGTCGGCGGTCTCGCGCGCATCCTTGGCCACCAGGCGCGCCTTCTCGGTCGTCATCGCGACGGTCTGGCGGACCTCGTCGGCGGTCGTCGTGGTCTGGTGGATCGCGGTCTCCTCCTCCGCCGCGCCGCTGGCCTGCTGCGCCGTCGCGGCGAGGATGCCGCTCGACGCCGAGGCGAGCGTGGCGACCGCGTCGCGCAGGTGCCGCGTCACGGCGCGCGCGAGCCCCCACGCGATCAGGATCCCGAACACCAGCGCGGCGGCGGAGACGCCCAGCAGCAGCCAGATCGAGCGCAGCGCGGAGTCCGAGGCGGAGTCCGCGATGCCCGTCGCCCGCTTGCGCTCGGCGGCGACGAGGTCGACGACGAGGTTGCGCTGGGCCTGCCGGGCCGGGATGACCTTGTCGTCGTAGAGGCGCAGTGCCTCGGCATCCTTGCCCTCGCGCTTGGCCGTGATCGCCTCCTGGGCGGCGGTGTTCCACGCGTCGATCTGGCGCACGGCGTCGGTCCAGCCGGTGACCTGGGCGGGCGTGGTGCTCGAATCGCGCAACTCCACCGTGGCCTGGCGCGCGGCGTCGAAGCGCTCCTGCAACGTCTCGAGCGAGTTCTCGTTGCCGCGCAGCACGTAGTTGAGGAAGCTGACGACGGCGGCGTCCATGCCCTGCAGCGAGTCCGTGCCCTTGATCGCGCGCGACTCGAGCGTGTTGATCGCGCTCGTGAAGTCCTCGCGCGTGGAACGCAGCGCCAGCGTCCCGACCACGGCCGTGGCCACCAGCAGCACGATCAGCACCGCATATCCGGCCGCGATCCGCCGGCCGATCGTCCACTTGGTCATCGCCTCTCCAGGTCCTCGTCGATGCGCAGCCGCGGGTCCGCGGCCAAAGCCTCCAGGTCAAGCACCGCGAGCTCGCGCGCTCCCGCGTGCTCGCGGCTCGTCTCCTCCACGCCCTCGGCCGCGATGCCGAACGTCATGCCGTCGACCGACACGGCGACCGTGTGCGTGAGCTCGCGCTCGGTCTCGCCGCCCGGCACGAGCCGGCGCCGCAGGTCCAGCACCGGCAGCACGCGGCCACGGTGGTTGACGACGCCGAGCAGGTGCTCCGGCGTGCCCGGCACCGGGGTCGGCTCGCCCAGCGGCAGCGCTTCGAGCACGTGCGCGGCGTCGGCAGCGAAGCGCTCCCCACAGAGCACGAAGACGACGATGTCGCGCCACTCGCCCACTGCCGCGGAGCCGATCGGCGCCGCCAACTCACGGGCGCGCGCCTCCAGCACCGCGCGCTCCTCCTCGGGCGTGTCGACGTGCTCGAGCGCGCGCCGGGCCCGGTCGAGCCGCTCGCGCGCCCGCGCCCAGTCGAGTCCGCTCGTCATGACAGCGCCTCGAGCAGGCTCCCCGCGGTGAGCCCGCCGGGCACGAGCGTCTCGGGCGGGCGCCGGCGCAGCAACTCCGCCGCTGTCGCGAGGCTGCGCCGCCCCTCCTCCACAGCCCCGGTGCGCAGCAGCAGGCCGCCGAGCCGCAAGTGGGCGGTCGAGGCGTCGGGCGCGACGTAGATCGCCCGGCGCAGCGCGGCGATCGCGGCGTCGAGGTCGCCGCGCTCCTCCTCGATCGCAGCCAGCAGCAGGTGCGCCTCGATGTCGAGCGCGTCCTCGCGCAGCGCCGCCCGGCAGAGGACGAGCGCGGCGTCGAGCCGGCCGCTGTCGGCGTGCGCGCGGGCGCGCGTGAGGGCGGGCGGCGCCGGCGCGGCGGCAGGGCGGGCGGGCGCCGGCACCGGGCGATCGCGGTGCAGGAGCCGGCAGCCCGGCTGCTCAACCGCCTCGAACCCGGCCGGCTCGGCGACGCTGTCGAGCGGGCTCAGCGCGAGCCAGCCGCCCGGCGCGACGGCGCTCGCGAGCCGCGCCACGGCCGCGCGGCGCGCTGCCTCGGTGAAATACATGAGCACGTTGCGGCAGACGATCACGTCGAGCGAGCTCGGGTAGCCGTCGACGGCCAGGTTCAGCGGCGCAAACGTCACCAGCTCCCGGATCCGGCGGGAGAGCTCGTAGCGCTTGCTGCCGCTCGGACGGAAGTGGCGTGCGCGGGCCCACGCCGGCGTCTCGCGCAGCGCCCAGGCGCTGTACGTGCCGTGCGCCGCCGCCTCGAGCGACGCGGCGTTCACGTCGGTCGCGAGGATCGTCAGCTGCCAGCCGGCAGGGTCTCCGAGCAGCCGCTCGACCAGCATCGCCAGCGAGTAGGGCTCCTCGCCCGCGGCGCAGCCGGCGCTCCACAGCGCGAGCCGGAGATCGCCCGCCGCGCGGCGCCGCGCGATCAGCTCCGCCAGCACCTGCTCCAGCGCCGCGAACAGCGGCGCATCGCGGAAGAAGTAGCTCTCGCGGACCGTCAGCGCCGCGATCAGCGCGCGCCACTGAGGGCCGCTCGTGGGCTGCTCGTGCAGAGCCGCGAGCAGCGCGAGCTCGCCCGCGTCGCCGGCAGCAGCGGTCAGCGCGCGCTCGAGGTCCGCGCCGCGGCGCGCCGGAAAATCGAGCCCGAGCCGGCGGGCGACGAGCGTGCGCGCGCCGTTGATGACGGGCGCCGGGAGCGTCATCGAGCCATGGCCGCGTCGATGGCCGCCTCGTCGGCGGCGGAGAGGAAGGCGTCGACGTCGTAGATGAGCAGGACCCCGTCCGGAAGCGCGGCGATGCCGCCCAGCGGCGCGGGCACGTCGTCAGGCGGTGGGCCGATCGCGGCCTCGTCGACCTCCACGACGCCGAGCACGTCGTCGACCGGCAGCGCGACGCGCCGCCCGCGCGCCTGCGCCAGCACGAGCCGGCCGCGCGTGCCCCGCTCACGTGATGGCCGGCCGATCCGCACGTCGAGGTCGAGCACCGGGACGATCTCGCCGTGGACGTTGATGGCGCCGCGGACGCCGGCCGGGGAGTCCGGGAGCGGCGAGATCGCCACCATGCCGATCACGCGCTCGACGGCCGCGAGCGGGAGCGCCCAGCGCTGGCCGCCCACGTCCACGGACACGAGCGCTACATGTTCGGAGAAGCCGTGCATCAGACGGCGGCCTGTATAGCGCGGCCGGGGGGACCGCGCCATCGCTTCCTGACCGGCGATCGGCCGCGGCGGCGTGGCAGTCAAAGACTCAGGAAAGTAGCCAGTGCAAATTCGGCGGTCAGCGCACGGACTTCGCGGTTCACCGTTTTGCTCTGCCCGACCACTCGGCGCACCGCGCCACCATCGAGAAGGTGGGCGGGCCCGATATCCGCGCTCGGTCTCTCGACAGCCGGTGACCGGGCTCGCCTACGGCTTCGCAGGCCTGACCGGCGCGCTCGTCGCCAGCACGTTGCCGGCCGCGTCATAGGCGCGCATCGCCGCCAGCGTGGCGTTCGACTGCGCCGTGATCGCCGTCTCGAAGCCCTCCGAGGGCTTCGAGCCGATCGGCGTCAGCGCGTTCGGAGCCGTGCCCGCGAGCAGCTCCCAGCGGGCGACGCCGGTCGCGCCGTTCCGGCTCACACGGCCGGTGATGCTCCCGTCCGCGGTGGCCGCCGTGACCTTCGGCGGCATCGACGGCGTTCCGGTCCACTCGAAGCGGAACGCACGGTAGTTGTCGTTGCCGCGCGCGAGCCGGCCGTCGAACAGCACGTCGCCGCTCGGGCTGTGCTCGGTGAAGTAGCGCTGCGAGCCCCAGCCGACGAACACGTCGCCGTTCGGCAGGCGCTCGACGTTGCCCTGGCTGCTCGCGAGCAGCTTCGCCGGGTGGTGCAGCGCGCTCACGAGCGTCGCGGTCTTGGCCCGCTCGTCGAGCCGGATCGTGAGCACGCGCGAGGCCTTGCGCTGCGGCGGCGCGGCCGAGTTGTCGAACAGTTTGAGCGTGCCGTCGGGCTCGCGGCGGATGCTGTGCTGGAAGTCGAAGCGCACGCCCGGGCCGAGCTTGAAGTCGGACTTCTTGCCGCCGAGGCGCCACATGATCTTGCCGGTGGCGCGGTTGATCTTGTAGATCGTCGACGTGTTGCGTGCGGAGACCAGGAAGTTGCCGTCGGTGTCGAGGTCGACGCCGTTGACGTGGAAGTACTCCCACTCGAAGCCACGTTCGGTCGGGACCGGGATCATCGACTCGCCCGGCGAGACGCTGCCGAACGCGTGCCACTCGAACAGCACGAGCCCGTTCTTGAGGTCGATCTCCTGGATGACGTTGTCGACGATCCGCGCCTGCTTGCGTCCGCCCCACGGCCGCAGGTCGCGCGTGTAGCGCTCGTAGGCGAGCACGATCGCGGTGTTCTGCGGCGTGATCGTGAACTCGTGGATGTCGGTGGAGTAGCCGTTGCCGGCGCGGACCCGCGCGATCTCCCTGTAGCTCTGGTCGTAGATCATCCCGGCGCCGTCGCCGTCGCCGCCGTACAACAATCCCTCCCACCAGGTCAGCACGGGCCGCCCGTTGTAGGTCTGCACGCGGAAGTCGGCAGGGATCTTGCCCGTCGTGGCGTGAAACCAGACGAGCCTGCCGGCGTTGTCGATGATCATCGGCCCGTCCTGGCCGCGGCCGCCCTTGGGCGCGAGGAACACGAGGCCGGGAGCGGTGCCCGGCTTGTTGGTCATGACCGTCACCGACGGCGGGGACAGGTCGGGGCGGGTGCGATAGGACTGCATGTTGCCGCGGCCGACGTTCGGCATCTCGACCGCGCGGTTCTTGCGCCCGGTGTGCTCACCGATCGTGAACGAGAAGTCGCCATTGGCGGCGTTGACCACGTTGCGCTCGGTGGTGACGGTGACCTTCTCGCCCTCCGCGAACGGCTTGCTCGGCACGAAGCTCGCGCCCAGCCCGTCCGAGTGCGGCTTGAGCGTCCCCGCGTGGGTGCCGCTCTTCGAGCCCTTGACCGTGACCGCCCCGATCGACGCCGCGTTACCGCCGCGGAACGAGATCGTGGTCCTCACGCCCGCGGTCAGCGTGCCGGGGACCGGATAGACCGAGTACGTGACGGGCTCGGTTTGGGCCTTGGCCAGCCGATGGTGGTCAGGCCGCCAAGGGCCAGGATCGCGACAAGCGCGAGGGTCAGCTTCCGCACGCCTGCTCGCAACTCGCGAGCCCAAAAGAAGTTGCGCATCGTGGCGCTCAGTTCGCCGCCATCCGGAGCTCTCCTCGCTCCTACCGCGCCGCGGCGGCGTCGCCGCGCGCCTCGCCCGCCCGCAAGAGCCGGTCGCGCAGCGCGGCGGCCTCCTCGGGCGACGGGTCCCACTGGGCGATGTCCGGCAGCTCGTCGGGCGAGTCCAGCCCGAAGAGCTTGAGGAACAGCGGCGTGGTGCGGTAGAGCACGGCGCCGAACTGCGAGCGGCCCGCCTCCTCGATCAGCCCGCGCTCGACCAGCGCGGACGTCGCGGACTCGGACGCCACGCCGCGGATCCGCGCGACCTCGGGCCGCGAGACCGGCTGCAGGTAGGCCACGATGGCCAGCGTCTCGGCCTGGGCCGGCGTGAGCGAGGGCGTGCGCGGGCGGGCCAGCAGCCGCCGCGCCGGCTCCTCGGCCTCCGGATGCGAGGCGAGGATCCAGCCACCGGCCAGCTCGCGCAGCACGACGCCGCGGCCTTCGAGCGCAGTGCCGAGCGCCCGCAGGCCCGCGGCCACCGCGTCCTCCTCGACGTGCAGGGCGTCCGCCAGCTCGGCGACGGGCACCGGGTCGGGCGAGAGGAAGAGCAGCGCCTCGAGGTCGCGCGCGAGGCTCAC
>JBIOTP010000042.1:0-7521 GCA_044865965.1 Solirubrobacteraceae bacterium | reverse complement strand
GGCCGAGCTGCGAGAGCTGCGTGTTCTCGAGCTTGAGGCCCATCTCCTCGGTGATGACCTCGCCGCCGGTGAGGATCGCGATGTCCTCGAGCATGCGCTTGCGGCGGTCGCCGAAGCCCGGGGCCTTCACGGAGACGCCGGTGAAGGTGCCGCGCAGCTTGTTCACCACGAGCGTCGCGAGGGCCTCGCCCTCGACGTCCTCGGCGATGATCAGTAGCGGGCGGCCGGACTGGATGACCTGCTCGAGCACCGGCAGCAGGTCCCGGACCGAGCCGATCTTCTGGTTGGCGGCGAGGACGAAGGGATCCTCGAGCACCGCCTCCATGCGCTCCTGGTCGGTGACCATGTAGGGCGAGATGTAGCCCTTGTCGAACTGCATGCCCTCGGTGAACTCGAGGTCCATGCCGAAGGTCTGGCCCTCCTCGACGTTCACGACGCCGTCCTTGCCGACCTTCTCGATCGCGTCGGCGATGACGTCGCCGATCTCGTCGTCGGCGGCGGAGATCGACGCCACGCGCGCGATCTGGTCCTTGCCGGAGATCTCCTTGGCCTGCGACTTGATGTTCTCCACGACCTGCTCGACGGCGACCTCGATGCCGCGCTTGAGGCTGAGGGGATTCGCGCCCGCGGCGACGTTCTTGAGGCCCTGGCGGACGATCGCCTGGGCGAGCACCGTCGCCGTCGTCGTGCCGTCGCCGGCGACGTCGTTGGTGGCGGTGGCCACCTCGCGCACGAGCTGCGCGCCCTGGTTCTCGAAGACGTCCGCAACCTCGATCTCACGAGCGATGGTCACGCCGTCGTTCGTGATGGTCGGCGCGCCGAACTTCTTGTCGAGGACGACGTAGCGGCCGCGCGGGCCGAGCGTCACCTTGACGGCGTTGGCGACCGCGTCGACGCCGGCCTCGAGGGCCTTGCGCGCGTCGACGTTGTACTTGAGCTCCTTGTGTGCCATGTCTTCCTAGGTCTCCTTGGTTCAGCCGGCGACCTTGGCGAGGACGTCGGACTCGCGCAGGACCAGCAGGTCCTCGCCGTCGACCTTGATCTCGGTGCCGCCGTACTTCGAGTACAGGACCTCGTCGCCCTCGGCGACGTCCAGGGGCGTGCGCTTGCCGGTGTCCTCGTTGACCTTGCCGTCCCCGACCGCGAGGACCTTGCCCTTCTGCGGCTTCTCCTTGGCGGTGTCGGGGAGGACGATGCCGGACGCGGTCGTCTCCTCCTCCTCGACCGCCTTGACGATCAGTCGATCGCCCAGGGGCTTGAGCTTCATTGAGTGACCTCCACTCAGATCGGAACCTGCACGAACGCCTTGGCACTCGCACGCGGGGAGTGCCAGCCGGCCGATGATGATACGACGCGAATCGCGATCGTCAAGGGTTTGTTGGCACTCTCTTCACGAGAGTGCCAATCATCGCCCGGAATGCGCCGGCGCTAGTTCTGGGCGCCGCCGACGCCGCGCAGGCGGTCCTGGAAGTCGGGCGGGTTCTCGACGATCTGGGAGAACCGGACGACGGTCACGGTGTCCTCCAGCGCGACCTCGCGCCCGTAGATCTGCTCCATGAAGTGCACGAGCTCCTCGGTGCGGCGGAACTCGGGGTTGTCGTGCTCGATGTCGCGCGGGGACAGATCCTTGACCCGCTTGACCTCGACGTTGTCGATCACCGCGTGGAACAGCTTCTCGCGGGGCGAGTACTGATACCCGACGGTGACGAGCACGACCTGGTTCTTGCGGTACTTGTGGCGCTTGTCGCCGAGGCGGATGGTTGCGGTCTTGCGCCCGCGCTTCATCTGGTCCGCGAACACCGTCGAGTAGAAGTTGAGGACCTGCACGGGCGGGCAGACTAGCGAGCGGCGCGCGACTTGGACAGCAGGCGTTCGATGAGCGCCCGCTCACCGGGGAAGCTGAGCGCCCGGCGCGCCGCTTCGAGCGCCAGCCAGCGGGCGTCGTCGACCTCGTGATCGTGGTCCTCGGTGGACCCGCCGACGTAGTCGCACAGGAAGAAGTGGACGGTCTTGTGGACGCGCAGGCCAGAGCGCCGGCGGTAGAAATAGCGGACCTCCCCGAGCGGCTCGCGCACGGCCGCGATCACGCCGGTCTCCTCGCGCACCTCGCGCACGGCGGCCTCGGCGGGCGTCTCGCCCGGCTCCATGCCGCCCTTCGGCAGCCCCGTCACGCGCCTGCCGGCCGGGATGATGACCAGCACCTGGCCCTCGCGCACGACGACGCCGCCGTAGGAGATCTCGAGCTCAGTAGACATAGTTGCGGAGCGCCTCGGCATCATGCACGGTCAGGCGCCCGCGCCCCTGCGAGATCACTCCGGCCCGCTCCAGCACCGCCAGGAATCGCGACGCCGACTCGCGCGAGGACCCGGCCAGCTTGGCCAGGTCGGCCTGCGTGGCGGTGATCGGCACGTCGTCGGTGGCTCCCTCGGCGCGCGCCTGCTCGACGAGCTGGCAGAGCACGGAGGCGACGCGGCTCTGCACCGTCTGGAACGACTGGCGCGCGAGCCGCTCGTTGGTGTCGCGCAGCCGCTGCGCGAGCGACGCCGCCAGCGCCACCGCGAGTCCGGGGCGCCGCAGCATCAGCCGCCGCATGTCGGGCCCGAGGATCGCGAGCGCCTCCAGCGCGTCGATCGCCTCGACGGTCGCCGAGCGGCGCTCGTCGTCGAACATCGCCAGCTCGCCGAAGATGTCGCCCGGACCGAACGTCGCCAGCGCGATCTGGCGCCCGTCCTGGTGCTCGCGCACGGCCCGCGCGTGGCCCGAGCGCACGATGTAGCACGTGTTGGAGCTGTCGCCGGCGTGGAAGACGGCCTCGCCGGCGGCGAACCGGCGCGTCTGCGACACCTCGGCGACGTGCGCGAGGTCGTCGGGCGAGAGCTGCCCGAACAGCGGGACCCGCCCGAGCAGCTGCACCGTCTCTTCGACGCCGGCGGCCATGCCGCAGGGATACCACGGCAGGGCGCTCGGCAGGCCTGGTTAGGCGGCCATCTCGAGCGCGCGCTCGCGGCGCCGGCGCACGAACAGCCGCCCGGCCACCGCGGCCAGCGCCGCGAAGAGCGCCAGCGGCAGCAGGGCGGCGGCGCCCACCACGACGACGCCGAGGGCGACCTCGAGCACGCGCCCGGCGTCGCGCAGCGCGTCGCGCGGGGTCCAGCGGCCGGCGGGCGGCGCGGCCTGCCCGCGTGCGTCGCCGACGACGCTCACGTCGATCGTGGCGAGCGAGACCGTGCGGTCGAGCGCCGCCACGGCGCGCTCGCGCCGGGTGACGCGCCGCTCCGCGCGGTCGAGCAGCGCGCGCGACCACCGACAAGGAGGCCTCGCACCTGCGCGCGAGCAGCACGGAGCGCTGGTCGGTGACGTCCTCGGCCTCCTGCGAGCGGCGCCGCACGTGGGCGATCCGCGAGAGCTGGGAGAGCGCCTTCTGGAGCTTCTCCTGCGGCACCCGCAGCAGGATCTCGGCGCCCGCGCCGCTGCCGGAGCGCACGGACGAGCTCTGGACGAAGCCGCCGAGCGCGTCGGCCACCTGGATCACGCTGTCGGCGGCCTGCTCGACGCCGGCCGGGCGGGTGGAGAGCGTGATCGAGGCGGAGCGCTGCACCGAGCGATCCTGCGCGAGGCGGGTGGCGGGGGCCGGAGCCGTGGCGCTGCTGCCGCCGCCGCCGGCGGACTTCTCACCGGACCCCGAGAGCGGGCGGGCCATCCGAGTGCCGGAGGCCGAGCTGCCGGACTCCCCGCTGTCCGATGTGTTCCGGCTGCCGCCGGTCAGCCCTGCCACTCCGATCGCGACGACCAGCAGCACGCCGGCGAGGCTGCCGGCCGCAGCCAGCAGGTTCCAGCGGCGTGGGCGGACCGTGCGCGCGCGGCGCGGCGCCGCGAAGCGCGCGGCCGCGCGGGCGTCGAGCCGCGAGGCCCAGCCGGGGTCGGGGACGGGACGCGCCGCGCGGACGAGCGCCTCGAGGTCGTGGAGATCAGGCATCGACGGACTCCCGGAGCTTCGACATGGCGCGATGGAGGAGCGTCCCCGCATTGGTGACGCTCACGCCGAGCACGGAGGCGAGCTCGGCGTTGGAAAGGTCGGCGTGGTACTTGAGCGCGATCACCTCGCGGTCGCGCGCGCCGAGGCGCCCGAGCGCGTCGCGCACGGCCTCGCGCTGGGCCGCGAGCTCGGCGGCCTCGTCGGGTCCCGGCTCGGCGACTTGCGGCGGGACGACGGCGGCGGCGGCGCGCTTGCGCCGGCGCAGCTCGTCGAGCGCCGCGTTGCGGGCGATCCCGAACAGCCACGCGCGCGGCGTGCCGCGGCGGGCGTCGTAGCGGCCGCGGCGGCGGTAGGCGCGCTCGAACGCGGCGGCGGCGACGTCCTCGGCGGCCGCGCGGTCGCGCAACAGCGTCGCCGCGTACGCGTAGACGTCGTCGCGCGCCTCGCGGTACAGGGCGTCGAAGTCGACGCCCCGTACCTGGGCGGCGGGCAAGGGGGCAGTGGTCGCCGTCACGCCCCTACTACGTCGCAGCCGCCGATCCATCACAAGGGAATGGTCCCGTGGCGCTAACGTGAGCAGCGCCGATGCGCCAGATCGTGCTCGCCGTCCTCGTCGCCGGCGTCCTGACGCCCGCGCCCGCCGAGGCTCGCCTCGATCAGCTGTGGGCGTCCGTGAACGTCTGCGACACCGCGAAGCACCCGGACACGATCGGCATCCGCGCCTCGATGCCGGGCGCGCCGCGCGGGTCGCGCATGGCGATGCGCTTCCGCGTCCAGTACCGCGTCGAGGACGGCTGGCGCGATGTCGAGGGCGCCGACTCCGGATGGCGCCGGCTCGGCGCGGCGCGCGGCGAGCCCGCCGAGGCGGGCTGGAGCTTCTCCTTCGCGCACCCCGCCTCCGGCGTGACGCTGCGCGGCGTCGTCCGCTTCCGCTGGAGCCGTGACGGGGCGGCCGTCCGCCTGGCGGAGCTGCCGACCGAGGCGGGCCACCGCTCGAGCGCCGGCGCCGACCCCAGCGGCTACTCGGCGGCCGCCTGCACGCTCGGGAGCTGAGCGAACAGCCGCGGGTCGTTCGTGATCACGCCGGTGACGCCGAGCGCCGCGAGCGTCCGGATCCGCGCCGGCTCGTCGACCGTCCACACGTAGAGCTCGCCTCCGGCGTCGTGCACGGCGCGCACGAGGCGCCCGCTGACGAGCCGCCAGTGCGCCATGACGGCGTCGCAGCGGCCCGCGGAGAGGTGCACGCGCACCGCCGCCGGCAGCCGGGAGCGCACGTAGGCGACCATCGCGTAGGCGGGCGCGCGCGTCAGCCGCGAGGCGGTGTAGTCGCGCCTGACCCGCGGCACCGACCAGCCGAGCCGCAGCCGCGGCTCGAGCTCGCGGATCCGCACGAGCGAGCGCATCCAGTTCGACGACACCAGCGAGCGCTCGACGAGCCCGTACTCGCGCAGCGCCGCCACCACGCGCTCCTCGTAGCCGGGCAGCTTGAGGTCCACGTCGAGCTCGACGCCGGCGAACGGACCGGAGGCGAGGTGGGCCAGCCCGTCCTCGAGCGCCGGCGCCGCCGCGAGGTCGCGAGTGTAGTCGTGGGCGAGTACGAGCCGCCCGGCGGAGGGCGTTTGGCGGTCCTCGGGCAGGACGTCGAACTCGATCATGTCGACGCCGGCGGCGAGCGCCGCGTCGAACGACGCCGGCGTGTTGCCGGGGACGATGAGGTCGGCGCCCTTGTGCCCGACCTTCCTCATCGCTGGCAGCCCGGGCACCAGAACGTCGCGCGATTTTCCTCCCACTGGCCGCGCACCCGGATCGGCGACCCGCAGCGCGGGCACGGCCGCCCGGCGCGGCGGTAGACGAGCCGGGCGCCGTGCTCGCCCCCCACCGAGCGCTGCATGAACGTGCGGCATGCGCGCACGACCGCGCGCGCCTCGGCATCCGACACCTCGCCCGTCCGCCGCCACGGATCCACGGCCGCCTCGAAGCAGCCCTCGGCCTTCCACAGGTTGCCGATGCCCGCGATCGTGCGCTGGTCGAGCAGCGCGTCGCCGAACGGCCGCGTCGGGTCGTCCTCCCGCAGCCGGCGCAGGAACGCCTCCTCGTCGAGCTCGGGGGCGAGGATGTCGGGGCCGAGCGCCGCGAGCCGCGGGTCCGAGCGGGCGCGAGCCGCGGTCATCAGCTCCAGTACGGGGCCGTTGAGCTCCAGCACCTCGCGCTCGCCGCGGCGCAGCACGAGCCACGCGTTGCGCGCCCACGGCCGCCCGCTGTCGCGCACCCGCCAGCGGCCGGTCATGCGCAGGTGCGAGTGGATCACGAGATCGCCCTCGAAGCGCAGCAGCAGGTGCTTGCCGTGGGCGTCGACGGCGGTCACGGCGCGGCCGGCGAGCCGCTCGGGCCAGCCGCGGCTCTCGGCCCGCCGATGCGGCGTGGCGACCTCGTCCGGGACATGGCCGGCCAGGACAGGGCGGATGCGATTGGCCGCCGAGTGAATCGCATCGCCTTCGGGCATATGCTGAGGGTACGTCCGCCGGCCAACGTGGAGGAGAGGCTCATGCGAAGGTACGTCGTGCTGGGGCTCGCGCTGGTCGTCGCGCTCGCGCTGCCGTCCGCTGCAGCGGCCAAGAAGCGCCACGACGACCGTGACAGCCTCAAGCACATCGACCACATCGTGGTCATCTACGAGGAGAACCACTCGTTCGACAACCTCTATGGCGGCTGGGAGGGCGTCGACGGCCTGCGCAACGCCGACCGCGCCCACACCGCCCAGATCAACCAGGCCGGCGCGCCGTTCAACTGCCTGCTGCAGGACGACGTGAACCTCGCGTCGCCGCCGCTCAGCCCCACGTGCACGAACACCGCGCCGGCGTTCCAGAGCCACTTCCCGAACGCCCCGTTCCAGATCGACGACTTCATCGCGCCGACCGACACCACGTGTCCGGCGCCGGGCGTGTTCGCCGCCAACGGCGTGCCCAAGGGCCAGGGCCAGCCGGGGGGCTGCACGCGCGACCTGGTGCACCGCTTCTACCAGGAGCAGTACCAGCTCAACGGCGGCCGCCAGAACCGCTACGTCACGGGGTCCGACGCGGTCGGACTGGCGATGGGCTACTACGACACGCGGGCGCTGCCGGTCTACAAGTACCTGCACCAGCGCAAGCACCCGAACTACGTGATCGCCGACCGGTTCTTCCAGGCGGCGTTCGGCGGCTCGTTCCTCAACCACCAGTGGCTGATCGCCGCAGCCACGCCCGTGTTCGCAGGCGCCACCGCCGACCAGCACTCGCTGCTGGACTCCAACGGCATGCCGAACGGCGGCCTGCCGAACTATCCGCTCTACCAGCCCGTGGGCCCGGTGCGGGACACGGCGCTGACGCAGGCCTGCCCCGCCGCCAACGGCCTGGCCTGCGGCGACTTCGCGGTCAACACGATCCAGCCGCCCTACCAGCCGTTCTCGTCGCCGACGGCGCTCAAGCTGCCCCCGCAGACGGGGCCGACGATCGGCGACCGCCTGAGCGCCAAGGGGGTCGACTGGGCGTGGTACTCGGGCGGCTGGT
>JBIOTP010000041.1:0-2310 GCA_044865965.1 Solirubrobacteraceae bacterium | reverse complement strand
CGTTCTCGACGGCTCGATTACCGCATTCGTCGGTGACCAGCGGATCGAGGTGGAAGCCGGGTCGTACGCGGCGCTGCCCAAGGACGTCCCGCATGGACTGACCGTTCGCGGCGACGAAGCGCGGCTGTTGGTCACACTCGAGCCGGCGGGTGCCGAGTACTTCATCGTGCCCCGCGACGAGGGCGACGCGGACCCAGAGCGGTTCGGGATCGTGCCGCACGACCGCGCCCCGGCAAGCTGACAGGGTCGCGCCGAAGAGACCGCGCCGGCAGCCGGCCCAGTTAGGCGCCGATCATGATCGTGCTGGTTGCCGGTGCCCACGGGCGGCTTGGGAGCCGCGTCGTGGCCCTGCTGCTCCGTCGCGGGCACCTCGTCCGGGCCCTCGTCCGCACGCCGGCCCAAGCAACGGTGCTGCGCCACGCCGGCGCCGAAACGGTGGTCGCCGACCTGAGCGGAGACGTCGAGTGGACGGCGGAAGGCTGCAACGCCGCCGTCTTCACGGCCGCGGCGCGGCACCGCTCCGACCTAGGTTCGATCGACGCAGGCGGCGCGGCAAAGCTCGCGGAGGCGGCCGATCACTACGAGTTCACGCGCTTCGTTCTGTCCAGTGTCGTTGGCACGGACCGGCCCGAGCGGCGCGGGGGCGCCGTGCGCGAGTTCCTAACGGCCAAGCAGTACGCGGAGCGGCGGCTGGCGAAGCTCGAGGTGCCGTGGACGATCCTGCGCTTCGGCCAGCTGACCGACGATCCCGGCAACGGGCGAATCGACACGGTGGTGCGCGCCGGCGCTCCGCCCACCACGAGCCGCGACGTCGCAGCGCTGGCGATCACGGAAGCGCTCGCGCGGCCGCAGCTCGCGCGCCAGGTCGTGAACGTCGTCGACGGAGAACGGCATGTCGCCGATGCCCTAGACGCCATCGAACCGCTGCCGCTGCCCCCACCCGGGTCGCGCCCCGCGCGCGCGGCGGTGCCGCTAGGTGTGGCCCAGGCCGACAACCCACCCGATGACCCCAAGATGATCGAGCCCGACGCGGCGGCGCTCGACGCCGACGTGGAATGGGTGGGCGATGGACCCGTCCCGCCAGAGCCCCTCGGCAACGACGATCCTGCGCCCGGGATTCCGTGATACCCGTACGTCCGCGCGCGTTTATCCTCGCGTTGCTCGTGGGCGCCGTGCTCGTGACGCCGGCCCCGGTCGCCGCGGCGGCGGTCCCTACGTCCGAAACTAGCGGGGAGTCTTTCGTCTACAGCGACCTGCTCGCCGCGATGCGCGCCGGCCAGGTCAGGGCCGCCCAGGTCGATACCCGGCGGGGGAAAGCGAAAGTGTGGCTGTCCGGCGGCCGCGAGGAGGAGGTCACCTTCGCGCCGCAGAGCGATCTCGCGGACCGGCTCTCGAACGCCGGTGCTCGCGTCGAAGAGCGACAACAGGGAGGCGGCAACCCGTTGCTCGCGCTCCTGAGCGCGCTCGCCGTCCTTGCAGTTGTGGGACCCTATGTCTTCCTGACACGGCGCCGGCGGCGGCTGGGTACGTCGCCCGGTGGCGACGGCGCCGGGCGGCCCCGCGTGCGGTTCGGCGACGTGGCCGGCTGCGAGGAGGCGGTCGAGGAGGTCCGCGAGTTCGTGGCGTTGCTGCGCGACCCCGGGCGCTTCGCGAGCATCGGCGCGCGAATGCCGTCGGGACTCCTCCTTCACGGCCCACCCGGGACCGGCAAAACCCTGCTCGCCAAGGCGCTCGCCGGCGAGGCCGAGGCGAGCTTCTTCGCGGCGTCCGGGTCCGACTTCATGGAGCGCTACGTCGGGGTTGGCGCATCGCGTGTGCGGCAGCTGTTCGCGCACGCCAGGCGAGCCAAGGGCGGGGCAGTGGTCTTCATCGACGAGCTCGACGCCGTCGGCAAGCGCCGCGCCGACACCTCGGACAGCGCGAGCACCGAGCGCGACCACACCCTCAACCAGCTGCTCTCAGAGCTCGATGGGTTCACGCCGCGCGACCGGGTCGTGTGCGTGGCGGCTACGAACCGCATCGAGCTACTCGATCCGGCGCTGCTGCGCCCGGGGCGCCTGTCACGCCATGTGCTGGTCGACCTGCCCTCCGCCGATGGCCGCCGGGCGATCCTCGATGTGCACGCACGTGGCAAGCCGCTCGCCGACGACGTCGACCTCGACCAGCTCGCGCAGGGCACGGCCGGCCGTTCGGGCGCGGACCTCGCCGATCTCCTCAACGAGGGGGCGATCATCGCGGCGCGCGCCGGACGGGATCGAGTCGGGCACGCGGATCTCGAGGAGGGCCACCTCCGCGTGCTCGCCGGCCCCG
>JBIOTP010000040.1:0-2704 GCA_044865965.1 Solirubrobacteraceae bacterium | reverse complement strand
CTTGACAGGCGCCGGCCGACCCATCCTTTACGCTTCATTAACCATGCTGCGATAGAACCACGGACGCGCCGGCAACCTCTCCGGTCAGCGCCAATTGACGGCCGTCCCCCTAAAAAAGGACCGTCGGTGGCGCTGACCGGAGAGGTTGCCGGCGCGTCCGTGGTTCTATCGCAGCATGGTTAATGAAGCGTAAAGGATGGGTCGGCCGGCGCCTGTCAAGCGACGCCCGGAACTGGACCGGTGGCGACGCGAAGAACTGGACCCCCTGTTGACGTGAACTTCGTGCCAATGACGGGGTGGAGGCTTGTCCAGGTAGTCCCCAGGAGGGACCCGCGCGGCGCGGGAGCGCCCGCACACGCGGACGCGGCGCGCGGGAGGGGCCTGTGGACCCACCTGGGCAAGCCGGGCTCACGCGATCTGCTCTTGGGTGAGCGGGGCGGCCTTGATCAGGCCGGCACGCCGCTTCTCGCGCAGGCGATAGCTGTCGCCGCGGATAGTGACGACTTGGCTGTGGTGAAGCAGGCGATCGAGGATCGCGGTCGCCACGACGGGATCGCCGAACAGGGTGCCCCAGTCGCCGACCGAACGGTTGCTGGTGATGAGCAGGCTGCCACGCTCGTAGCGGCGGGCGACGAGCTGGAAGAACAGATGCGCCGCGTTCGGCTCGAACGGCAGATAGCCGAGCTCGTCGACGATCAGCAACTTGGGCTTGGCATAGAAGCTCAGCCGCTCCTCGAGCCGGCCCTCGGCATGGGCTTTGGCAAGCGCGGCGACCAGCGCCGGCGCGGCGACGAACAGGACGGAGTAGCCCTGGCGGATTGCCTCCCGACCGAGCGCGATGGCGAGGTGCGTCTTGCCGACGCCCGGCGGCCCAAGCAGCAAGAGCGCCTCGCCGTGGGCTACCCACCGGCACGCGGCCAACTCACGGATCTGCCGCGCGTCGATCGAGGGCTGGGCGGCGAAGTCGAAGCTCTCCAGGTCGCGGACCGTCGGGAAGTGCGCGATCTTGATTGCCATCTCGATGCGCCGCTCATCCTTGCGGGCGACCTCGCGCTCGCACAGGAAGGCGATTGCCTCGCGCAGATTGAGCTCGCGGCTGGCCGCCTCATCAAGCAGGCTATCGAGCTGGTCGCGGATCGCGGTCAGCTTCAATCGGGTGAGCATGCCGAGCAGCGCCTCATGGTCGACCGTCATCACCAGCCTCCGCCGACCAGCAGCTCGTACTCGGCGAGCGGACGCAGCAGCTCGGCCGCCGATGGTTGGCGCGCCGGCTGCAGGGCGGTGGGCAGAGGCCGGGCATTGGCGATCCCCGCGAAGTGCCCCGGCTCGACCACGCGCTGGCAGCGGCCGCTGCTCTCGGCATGGGCCGCCACCTCGCAGCCGGCATGACGGATGCTCACGTGGCCGCCGGCGACGACGACCTGCACCGTCTCGCCGATCAGGCGCCAGGGCACGCTATAGGCGTTGGTGTCCAGCTCGATGGCGCAGTCCGCCTGGACACGCCGCACCAGCTCGCGGATCTGGCGGAACGACGGGCGGCCATCAAGTGCTCGCAAACGGCTTGCTTCGTCGCGCTGGAACCGCTCGAGCGGTGCCTCGCCGGTAGTGCCGTGCGCGCGCCCGTCGGCGATCTCGCGCATCCACCACGCCAAGTGCGCCTCGAGCGCGGCCCAACTCGCAAAGCGGTGGCCGGCGATGGCGTTGCGCTTGACATAGCCGACGCCACGCTCGTCCTTGCCCTTGGTCCGTGCCCGGTAGGGCGCACAGGCGCGCGGCCGGAAGCCCCAGTACCGCGCAAACGCGTGCAGCCGCTCGTTGAAGCTAACCTCGCGCGTCGCCACATCGTGCCGGTCGACCAGGGCGCGGGCGTTGTCGAGCAGCACCTCCTGCGGCACGCCGCCGAAGTGACGAAAGGCCGCCTCCATCCCGTCGAACCAGGCCGACTGCCGCTCATGCCGGAAGGCGCAGACGAAGTTGCGGCGCGAGTAGCCCAGCGTCGCCACGAACAGGTGCAGCCGCGTGCTCTCGCCACCGATCACCGCTCGCGTCTCGCCGAAGTCGATCTGCAGCTGGCGCCCCGGCGGCGTCTCGAACCGAACGCAAGCCCGCGCCTCCGCCTGCAGCGCCTGCCGGAACGGCGCTACCGCCCGTTCCACCGTGCGCAGCGACACCGTGATCCCGTGCTCGCGCGCGAGATCCTGGCGCACCACGTCGGCATTGCCGCGGTGCCGGCAGAACCGTTCGGCCAGCCACCCCTCGAGCCCGTCCAGCGCCTTCGCGCGCCGCGGCGCCCGATACGGCAACCAGCCGCCGGCTCCCAGATAGCGCCGCACCGTCGTGTGACTGCACCCGAACTCGGCCGCGATCCGCCGGATACCCCAACCCAATGCCTTCAGCCGCTGCATCGCCGCGACCTCGTCCGGCGTCCGCATCGATTCCCCCCGCAGCTCGTCCAACTGCGGAGTACCTTCGATCAAACCATCCAACTCTGGGACCTCCTCTCAATGTGAGGGGGTCCAGTTCCTCGTGTCGCCCCTAGCCCAGTTTTCCATGTCGCCCGACAAAAATCAGCCGGACGACGGGGCCGGAAGCAGCGCAACCTTGTCGGCAGGGATCGTTATGCTGCCGCTGCCACTATCTTGCCTGCCATCCGTGGAGTGCCTAGATGCCTTCCATCAGGCCCAAAGCTGATGCTGCGGGCGTG
>JBIOTP010000039.1:0-11706 GCA_044865965.1 Solirubrobacteraceae bacterium | reverse complement strand
TCTAGTCGGCGCGGCGCGCCGTTGTGGCGCCGACCGCCTGCCGCGACCGGCGAACAGCTTGCAGGTGAGGGAGAGCACGCATTTCGCTCGCCCACCGCGAGCGAACAGCTTGCAGGTCAGGGGGAGCCCGACGTGGCTCGCGGCTTCGCGATGGTCGGGCGTGGTCGGCGGCCCCGTCTGTGTCGCGTGCCCGCGCGCGGTCGATCACGTGCGATCGGTCTGCGGGGGTGTGTCGCTTAACTTCGATCCGGTCGAAGAAAAGCGACGCACACCCCGCGCCGCGATGATCGATTCTTGGGGTGCGATCGGGCGAGGTCGAGGATCTTGCCGGCGCGTGCGTCCGGTGCGCGATCGGTCAGGCTCGATCAGTCCGCCCGGGGGTGTGTCAATCCAGTTCGATCCCGTCGAAATGGATTGACCACGCCCCGTGCGGCGATGATCGATTCCTCGCCGAGGCACCTCGGGCTCCCCCTCACCTGCCGGCAGTTCGCCGAGCCCGCCTCCGCCGCCGGCGTCACACAGCCCGCCGACCCGCGAACGCGCGCCCCAAAGTCACCTCGTCCGCGTACTCCAGATCGCCCCCCACAGGCAGCCCGGACGCCAGCCGCGTGACCGCGACATCAGGCGCGCGCTCGTGCAGAGCGGCCGCGATGTGCAGCGCGGTCGCCTCACCGGTGGTGGTCGGGTTGGTGGCGAGCACGACCTCGCGGACCTGCTGGTCGCCGGCCAGGCGCGCGTAGAGCTGCCCGAGCCGGAGATCCTCCGGCTCGACGCCGTCGATCGGCGACAGCGCTCCCCCCAGGACGTGGTAGCGCCCGCGGAATTCGTGCGTGCGCTCGATCGGGATCACGTCGGCGGGCTCCTCGACCACGCAGATCACGCCCGCGTCGCGACGCTCGTCGAGGCAGATCGCGCAGCGCGGCCCCTCCGCGAGGTTGAAGCAGACCTCGCAGAGCGTGATCTTCTCCTTGACGTCCCGGATCGCGTCGGCGAGCGCGTGGGCGTCCTCGGGCGAGGCGCGCAGGACGTGGAACGCGAGTCGCTGCGCGGTGCGGTTGCCGATGCCCGGCAGCTTCGCAAGCTCGTTGACGAGCCGCTGCAGGGGCGGGGCGAGCACTCAGCGGCCCCGGCCGCGAGTACCCGGGCTGCCAGGCGGCCGCCGATCACCGCCTGGCGGTGTCCTCGCCAGGGGCAAGGGCTCCGGGCGGGCGGGCTTCCTCTGCCTGCGTCCTTGCCAGGCGGCGCCGGCGACCCCCTGGACAACCCGCGTACCCACGCCCGGAACCGCTACCGCTTCTTGCCGCGGCGCGCGGCGCGGTTCGGCGGCGGCCCTCCGGGCAGGCTGGGACCCGGCCCGCCCGCCCCGCCGAGCGCTCCGCCGAGGCCCAGCGCGTCGAGCGCGCTCATCGGATCGAAGTCGCCGCCCGCGCCGCCCAGCGCGGACTGCTGGAGCTCCTCGGCCGAGCGGATCGCCTCGTTGACGGCGGCGACCACGAGGTCCTGGAGCATCTCGACGTCCTCGGGGTCGACGGCGTCGGGATCGATCGCGAGGCTCTCGAGGCGCAGGTCGCCGGTCATCGTGACCTTCACCATCCCGCCGCCGGCGCTGGCCTCGACGCGCTGCGTCTTCAGCGCCTCCTGGGCCTGTTGCTGGGCGGCCATCATCTCCTGCGCCTGGGCGAGCATCTTCTGCAGGTTCGGGGGCTGGGGCATCACGTCTCCTTCTCGGTGTCCGGCGGGAGCTCCTCCGCGTCGAACTCGTCCATGAACCGCCTCACGAGATCATCCTCCGAGAGCGCCGGCGCGGCGGCCGCCTCGGGGGCGACCTCCTCGTCGGCGCGCAGCTCGTAGGCGAGCCGCAGCGACGAGCCGGTCACCGCCCGGATCGCCTGCGCGATGAGGTCCTTGTTGGCGGGGTCCTCCGCCTTGCGCTTGAGGAAGGCGCTCGACTCGGGCCACGCGAGCGTGAGCCCGGCGCCGGAGAGCTCGGTCGGGCGGGCGCCCTCCAGCAGCGCGGCGAGCATCGGCGACTCGCCCTTCAGCGACTCGAGCACCGCCGGCCACATGTCGCCGAATGCGTCCAGCGAGAGCTCGACGCCGGCCGAGAAGGCGGGCTCGCCTGCGGGCGCGCCCGGCTCGACGACCGCCACCGCAGTGACCGCGGGTGCCGGGTCGGCGTCCGTCGCGAGCTCCTCGGCGACGGTGGCAGCCGCCTCGTCGGCCACCGCCTGCGCGTCGGCGGCTCCGGCCGAGCCGGCGCCCGGGAGCGTCGTGGCGGCCGCCACCGGAGGCTGTCCCTCGACCTGAGCGCTCACCGTGACCGCGGTGCGGCCGGCGGCGCGGCCCGCGGCGGTCTCCGGCGCGAGGTCGTGCGCCGGCGCCGCAGTCGCCGGCGACCGGTCGTGCGCGGCCGCGGCCGTCGCCGGCGAACGGTCGTGCGCGGCCGCGGCGGCCACCGGCGAACGGTCGTGCGCGGCGGCGGCGGGCGCCGCCGTGCTCGCGCCCTCGAGGCGCTCGAGCCGGGCGTGCAGGGCCTTGACGGACGGGTCGAGGCCCGGCGTCGCGGCTCGCACGAGCGCCAGCTCGAGCTGCGTGCGGGCGTCCGCGCCGTCCTTCATCGCCCGCAGCGCGGCCGCGAGCAGCTCGAGCAGGCGGACGACCTCGCTGCCGCCGATGCTGCCGGCCTGGGCGGCGAGGCGCTCGTCGTGCTCGGGCGTGATGTGCAGCTCCGGCGGGACCTCGCCGAGCACCTGCACCACCATCAGCCCGCGGGCGTGCGCCTCGAGGTCGCCGAAGAAGCGGCCGAGGTCGCGCCCCGACTCGGCCAGCCGGGCCGCGGCCAGCAACGCCGCGCGGGCGTCGCCGGCGGCGACGGCGTCGAGCGTGCCGAACAGCAGGTCGGCGTCGGCGGCGCCGAGCACGGCCAGCACATCGTCGAGCGCGATCGTCGCGCCCGAGTAGGCCAGGAGCTGCTCGAGCGTCCCGAGCGCGTCGCGGAAGGAGCCGGTGGCGGCGCGCGCGACGAGCGCGATCGCGTCGTCGCCGATCGAGATCTGCTCCGCGTCGGCCACCCGCCGCAGCACGGCGCTGATCTGCGGCACGCTCGGCCGCGCGAAGTCGAAGCGGTGGCAGCGGTCGACGACTGTCGGCAGCACCTTGCCCGCCTCGGTGGTGGCGAGGACGAAGATCGTGTGCGGGGGCGGCTCCTCGAGCGTCTTGAGAAACGCGTTCCACGCCGCCGTCGACAGCATGTGCGCCTCGTCGAGGATGTAGACCTTGTGGCGGCCGCCGACCGGCGCGTAGGCGACCCGCTCGCGCAGGTCGCGGATGTCGTCGACCGAGTTGTTGGAGGCGGCGTCCATCTCCACCACGTCGAGCGACGTGGCGGCCGCGATCGCACGGCAGGACTCGCAGCGCCCGCACGGCTCGGTCGTCGGGCCGCCCGGCCCGGTGCCGCCGCCGGCCTCGCCCTGGCAGTTCAGCGAGGCGGCGAGGATCTTCGCCATCGACGTCTTGCCGGTCCCGCGCGAGCCCACGAACAGGTAGGCGTGGTGCACCCGGCCCTGCTCGACCGCGTTGCGCAGCGTGCGGACCACGTGCTCCTGGCCGACGACGTCGGCGAATGTGCGCGGGCGGTGGCGGCGGTAGAGGGAAGGGGCGGCCGTCACTCACCTGGAGTCTAGTGGCGAGTCGGCCGGCATCGGACCGGTCCGCCGCCGCCCGACCCGCCCCTGGCGCCACTACCGTCTCCGGGCGTGTCGCGGATCGTCGCGGAGCCGGTGAGAGCGCCCCGGGCGGCGCCGGGCCTCGCGCTGCGCGGGGCGGCGCTCGTCCCCGCGGGCGCGCTGCTGGCGTGGCTGCTCGTCGGCGCCGGCTTCCTGAACTACGACACCGCCTACGCGCTGCTGTGGGGCGGCGATCTCGCGCACGGGCAAACGCCCGACTACGGCGTCCCGGTGGCGCCGACGCCGCATCCGCTGGCGACGCTGCTCGGCGTCGTGCTGACGCCGCTCGGCGACGGCGCGCAGCCCGTCTGGGTCGCGATCGCGTTCCTTGCGCTCGGCGCGCTCGGGTGGCTGACGTACGAGCTCGGCGCGCACTGGTTCGGCCCCGCCGCGGGCGCGGTCGCTGGGCTGCTCATCATCACCCGCATCCCCGTGCTGTCGTTCGGCGTGCGCGCGTACGTCGACATCCCGTACGTGGCGCTCGCGCTCGGCGCGATGCTCGTCGAGGCGCGACGGCCGCGCGCCGGAGCGCTGCCGCTGATCCTGCTGGCGATCGCCGGCCTGCTGCGGCCCGAGGCGTGGCTGCTGTCGTTCGCCTACCTCGGCTGGCTGTGGTGGGCCGGCGAGCGCGACCGCGCGCGGCTGGCGAGGCTCGCCGCGCTCGCGCTCGCCGCGCCCATCCTGTGGGCGGTCTCGGACCTCGCGATCGCCGGCGACCCGCTGCACTCGCTGACCGGCACGCGCGAGGGCGCCGACCTGCTCGAGCGCAAGACGGGACTCGAGGAGGTGCCGCTCACGGTCCCGCGCCGGCTCGGCGAGATCCTGCGCGAGCCCGGCCTGTTCGGGGCCGCGGCGGGCGGCCTGCTCGTGCTGGGCCTGATGCGGCGCGCCGCACGCCTCCCGATCGCCGCCGGCTTCGCGTCGATCGCCGCCTTCTGCGTGCTCGCCGCCGCCGGCCTGCCGATCCTCGGCCGCTACCTGATCCTGCCCGCCGCGATCCTCGCCGTCTTCTGCGGCGCCGGAGCGTTCGGCTGGATCCGGCTCCCGCCGGATCACCCGTGGCGCCGCCGCTGGATGTGGATCGGCATGGCCGTGCTCGCCACCTTCGTGCCGTTCGCCCCCGCACAGGCCGACCGGATCGCCGATCTCCGCGCAAGCATGGGAATCCAGGCCAACGTCCTCGCCGACCTCCACGACCTCACGCGGACGCGGGCCTTCGCGGGCGGGTGCCGCCCGGTCGCCGTCCCGAACCACCGCCCCGTGCCGCACGTCGCGCTGTGGACCGGCATCCCGCCGCGCGACATCGTCTCCGCCCAGCTCCAGCGTCCCCGGACCGGGCTCTACATCGATCCCGCGAGCGCGCGCGTCGAGCGCAACTTCACGCTCGACCCGCACGATCCCCGGCGCCTGGTGGCCACGGTCCCAGAAGGGTTCGTGCGCGTGGCCGCCAACCGCTCGTGGGTCCTCTACGCGCGCTGCCCATGACCGAGCCGCGCCTGCACCGGCGGCAGTTCGTGATCGGGCCGCGGCCGCTGGCGCCGTTCGACGACTGGCGCCGGCTCGAGCTGCCCGGCGGCCTGCACCTCTCGGCCGACCCGGAGCTGCCGCTCGCCGTCGCGGGCAGCCGCGTGCTGCTCGGCGTCGCCGTGCAGACGCTCCCCGACCGCGGCGACCCCGCCGACGAGCTCGCCGGGCCGCCGCCCCGCACCGAGGACTGGGCCGGCCGCTGGGCGCTCCTGGACGGCGACCTCCTCGCGCCCGACGCCGCGGCGGCGCTCGCGCTCTTCCACCGCGACGGCGTCTGGGCGTCGAGCAGTCCCGCCCTGCTCGCCGAGCTCACGCCGGCGCTCCCGGCCGGCGCGCCGATCCGCTACGGCGTCGGCATGGACTGGCATCCCCCGCCCGGGAGCGGGATCGAGGGCCTCGGCCGGCTGCTGCCCAGCCAGGCGCTCGACCTGTCCGACGGCGCCGTCGTGCCGCGCCCGCTCCCCCAGCCCGACCCGACGCGCGATCCGGACGAGATCCTCGAACGGCTGCGGCTGCGGCTCGTCACCGCGATCTCGCGCCTGGCGGCCGCCGGCGGGCCCCTCGCGCTGCCCCTCACCGGCGGCCACGACTCGCGCGCGCTGCTGGCGGCCGCGACCGCCGCCGGCGTGACCGTCGAGGCCTACACGTTCGAGCTCCCCGGGATCGCCTCCGCGGACCGCGAGCTGCCGCCGCGGCTCGCGCGCGCGGTCGGGGCGACGCACCGCATCATCCCCCGCCGCGCGCCCGCCGACCCGCAGAGGCTGGAGCTGTGGGACCGCCACACCGCGCGCCACGCGGTCGACGAGGACCGCCAGTGCTTCGCAACCGGCCAGTACGACGAGGTCGCCCACGCGGCGTTCGACCTCGGCGACTTCTACGAGGTCGGCCGCGGCTACTACGACCACGTGCTCCCGACCGGCCCGCCCGCGTCGGCGCGCGCGATGGCCGCGATCCTGCTGCGCGAGCTGCCCTCGCCGAACCCGGCGGCGATCGAGGCGTGGGCGGAGTGGGTGCAGGCCACGCCCGTGCCGGGCCTCGACTGGCGCGACCGCTTCTACCTCGAGCAACGCCTCGGCGGCTGGCTCGCGGCGATCGACCAGGGCCTCGACCTCGTGGGCGTCAACAAGGTCCACCTCGCCGGCTGCGCCGCGTTCATCGCCGAGACGCTCTCGCTCCCGTTCGCGATGCGCCGCCGCGGCGTGCCGCACGACGAGCTGATCCGCCGCATGGCGCCCGCGCTCGCCGCGTTCCCGGTCAACCCGCCCGGCCCCCCGCTCGAGCGCCTGCGCCGGCGCGCGCGCCGCGAGCTCACCGAGTTCCGGACCCGGCCGGGCCCGGGCTACGTGGTGCGGCGGGCGCGGCGGCTGATGACGCGCTGGACAAACTGAAGCGGACCGTGCACCCTCCGTCGAGACCGGCCTCCGGGGACTGCCCGTTTCGCGGCTCCGGCCGGGCGACCCCGCAACGCCCGCCGGTGACCGCTTAAGGCTGCTTCCTTCCGGACCTGACCTGGTTCGCGGGCCGACGTCGCGCGGGACCCGGCCATCGACGCCGCGAGCGCGAGCGCTGGCCCGGAGCCGTGACCCCTCGGGAGGGGATTCAGCCCCGCTAGAGCGGATTGCGGGTTCAGGGCACCGCTACCTCCCCGCCTAGCACGGTCCACTCCAAATCCTAGCGCCGCGCGCCGAGCGCCTCACGCAGCTTGCGCAGCGCGCGGTAGACCCGGCCCTCCACGGTCGTCAGCTTCTCGCCCAGCACGGTCGCCATCTCCGGCACCGACAGCTCGGCGCCGAAACGCAGGGCGATCGCCTCGCGCTCCTCGGCGCTCAGCGAGGCGAGCGCGCGCGCCAGCTCGTCGCGGTGCTCGACGCCGGCCAGCGCGTCGGCGGCCTCCTCCGGGACGCCCGCGCGCTCGAGCGCGCGCCCCTCGGCCGCCGCGCGGCGCGCGTGGTCGCGCAGCACGTTCAGCGCGATCGCGTACAGCCACGTCTTCTGCGAGCCGCGCCGGCGGTCGTAGCGCACCCGGGCGCGCAGCGCGCGCTCGAACGCGTCGGCCAGCAGGTCCTCGGCCAGCGCGCGATCCCCCGTCCGGTAGGCGAGGAAGGCGAACAGGCCCTGGGCCTCGGCGGCGTACAGCCGCTCGAACTCGTCGTCGCGCATGATCCGCAGTCAGGAATCGGCCTGCTGGTTCGTATCAGTGTGCGATGACCGAGTTCGACGACGTCATTCGGCTCCTACAAGAAGGACGGCCCCAGGCCACGGAACTGGAGCTGGACGCCATCAAGCAGCGCGTGCGCCGGCGGGCCGCGCGCGATTCAGGGAGGACGCAGTCCATGAAGTCACGCTTCGCCATCCTCGGCATGCTCGTGCTCGGGATGCTGTTCAGCACCGCAGGGGCCGGCCTCGCCCTGTCCGGGCTGAGCGGCAACGACGCCTCGGTCGCCCAGTACGGCGCGCCCACCCCGGAGTCCACGCCCCCCGCCCAAGGCGGCGTGCTGCCCGCCGAGGAGAAATCCCCCTCCAACGCGCCCACCGAGGCCGGAGGCGTGAGCCCGGCCGAGGAGTCCGGCGTTCAGCCCACGCGCCAAGAGGAGGCCGGCGTCACAACGAGCCAGCTGCCGTTCACCGGCTTCGCCGCCATCCCCGTCCTGGTCGGCGGGCTTGCGCTGCTCGGAGGCGGCCTGTTCCTGCGCCGCCGTACGCGCGCGGAATAGCAGCTACTCGAACGGAACTCCGGCCCGTCTGGTGATCTCTCGCCGGCGGGCCGGGCTCCGCGTCCGCGACAGCGCCCGCACGAGCGAGCGCGCCAGCGGGTCCAGCGGATTCAGCGCCAGCGCGGCACGGGCGGCGGGGCGCGGATCGCGGCCCGAGACCCCGTCCACGATCGCCGCGCCGTAGGCGTACTGCCAGTTGCCGGGATCGCGCGCGCGGGCGGCGGCCATCGCGCGCCGGGCGAGCGCGTAGGCGCCGGCGCGCGCGTCGCAGTAGCCGAGCACCTCCCATGGCTCGGGCCGGGTCCCGACGCGTTCGGTGGCGTCCAGCGCCTCGTTGACGGCGGTGCGGCAGTCGCCGCGCGCGAACGCGCGCCGGCTGCGCTCCAGCGGGCCCTCCGAGGTCGCCATCAGCCACGGCGTGATCGCGAGCACGAGCACCGCGAGCGCGGCGGCGATGCGCGGGACGCGGCCGAGCCCGCCGATGCGCTCCGAGCCCTCGCGCGTCGCCAGCACCACTCCGCCGGCCCCGAACAACCACACGAACAGCGCGGGCATCTCCCAGTCCCAGTCCACGCCGGCGTGGATCGCCAGCGTCACCCCCGCCGCCACGACGGCGGCGTGCGCATGGCGCTCGGCCCCGCCCAGGCGGCGCGCCGCGCCGGCCAGCGGCGCGCCCACCGCGAGCACGACGAGCGCGAGGCCGACCACGCCGAGCTCCGAGAGCGTCTCCAGATACAACGAGTGGCCGTCGTTCATGTGCACCGGCGGCGCCGGCCGGTAGCGCTCCCAGGTCAGCCGGTACGTTCCCGCCCCGGTTCCGTGCAGCGCCGAGCGGTCGAAGCCGTCCAGCGCGACGCGCCAGTTGTCGATCCGCCCGTTGTCGACGGTCGAGGTCAGGCGCTCGCGCAGGTCGGCCGAGCCGCTGAGGTAACGCCCCTCGCTGAACGTGCGGCGCGCGTCGGCGATGCGGCGCGGCGCGTCGACCGCCAGCCCGAAGCCCGCGAGGCCGATCAGCATCGCCACCACCACCCCGGCGCGCAGCGCGCGCAGCCGGGAGGGCGCGATCCGCACGGCCTCAAGGCGCGTGTCGACCGGCAGCGCCAGCGCGCGCAGCGCGCCGGCCGCCACGGCGCAGACGGCGACGACGGCGGCGACGTGACGGCCCTGGGCGACGGCCGCCGCCGAGGTGTAGTTCACGCGCGCGAGCAGCTCCGCGCCGTAGGCGACCTTGACCGCCACGGCCGCGGGCGCGACGGCGGCGACGAGCGCGGTGACCAGCCCGCGCGGCTGCGCGAGCGCCACATACAGCACGAGCCCGACCGGCAGGACCCAGATCGCGCCGCGCGAGAAGGTGAAGTACAGCGTCACCGCGACCGGCGCCAGCAGCGCGGCGGCCGCCACGCGCACGACGCGCGGCTCGGCGCCGCTGGCGGTCAGGTGCAGCAGTAAGACGACGCCGAGCGCGCACGCGATCCCCATCGCATTCCAGTAGGTGAGCGGGAACGCGACACGCTCGGGTAGGAAGCCGCCGGAGATCGGGAACGTCTCCGGCAGCAGGCGCGTGACCAGCCCGGCCAGGCCGATCGCGGCCAGCGCGGCGGCCACCCAGCGCAGCAGGCGGGCGAGGTCGCCGGGGCGCGCCGCGACGCTGCCGGTCAGCACGAGAACAATTCCGTAGAGGAGCGTCCGATCGAATTCGGACATCGCGCGCGCGGGCGCGTGTGACCATGCGGTTGACGCGAGGATCCACACCCCGAGCCCCGCGAGGGCGCCAGACGCAAGGGCCAGCGCCGGGCTCCAGCCTCCGAAGGGCCGCTCGGCGAGCGTGATCCGGGCCGCAAGGACCAGCGACAGCGTCAGGGCGACGAGGCCGACGGTGCCCGGGAAGAAGCCTCCTGCCCGGAAGCCCAGGAACGCCGTCGCCAGCCCGGGTACGGTTACCGCCGAGCCGCGCAGTGCAGCGCGGGCGCGGGCCGCCGGACGGGGCGGGCTCAAGCGCAAGCCCTAACAGGCCGAATCACGGGCCAGGCCGCCGTCAGGTCCAGGGTCGGAGCCATGGTGCACGGAAGTCGGAAAGATCGGCGATTGACAGTCAGGAATTCAGGGCACACTGGACGCGCCCCTGCAAGGACGACGTGAGCACGAACGCGACATCGGCAGATCCAGGAGGCAGTCTGAGCATCTCCACGGACGTCCTGTCCGAGGCGCTCATCCCGGCAGCACCGGCTGCCTCTCGCAGACATTCCCAGCTCCGCCGCCAGCTCCTCAGCGCCGATGTCGTCGCCGGCTCCGCGGCCGGCACGCTCACCGCGCTCGCGGCCGGCCTGCCGCTCGAGAAGCTCCCCGTGCTCGCCTTGGCGATCGGGCTGAGCTGGCCCGTGCTGGCGTACGTGTGCGGGCTCTATGCCTCTGACGATCTTCGCTCCTGGGCCAGCGGCGTCGGCGAGGCGCCGCGGCTGGCCGTCGCGTCGCTGCTGGCCTCCTGGCCGGTGTTCGGCGCGGTCACCGGGCTGCACGCCGACCACCCGGTCGCGGGCGCGCTCGTCGCCGGCGTGGTGACCGGCGGCTGCGCGGGCATCGGGCGCGCGGGGGCGCGCGCCGGCCTGCACCGCTCGCCCGGCCTGCGCCAGCGCGCGCTGATCCTCGGCTCGGGCGCCGTCGCCGAGCAGCTCGTGCAGCGGCTGGGCCGCCATCACGAGCTCGGGCTCGATCCCGTCGGCTTCATCGACGACGACGTCCACCAGCCCGGCGGGCTCGGCATCCCGCGCCTGGGGACGCTCGACTCCCTCGCGGACCTGATCGTCTCCGACCGCGTCGATCGCGTGATGATCGCCTTCACGCGCTCCAGCCACGAGCAGCTGCTGCACTGCATCCGAGTGTGCCGCGACGCGGGCGTCACCGTCGACATCGTCCCGCGCCTGTTCGAGTTCCTCGAGGGCGCGCGCACCCTCGAGCAGATCGGCGGGATGCCGCTGCTGTCGATCCGCGTGCCGGCGATGTCGCGGCTCTCGCGGTTCTCCAAGCGCACGCTCGACGTGGTCGGCGCCACGCTGGCGATCGTCGTGCTCGCGCCGCTGATGGCGGGGATCGGGCTCGCGATACTGCTGGACTCGCGCGGCCCGGTGCTGTTCACGCAGCAGCGCTCGGGGCGCGGCGGCCGCTTCTTCAAGCTCTACAAGTTCCGCTCGATGCGCAGCGAGTCGACCGTGCTCGTGCAGCCGGATGGCGCGATCGTCAAGCGCCCGGACGACGCGCGCATCACGCGCGTCGGGCGGTTCATCCGGCGCTTCTCGCTGGACGAGGCGCCGCAGCTGTTCAATGTCCTGAAGGGCGATATGAGCCTCGTCGGGCCGCGGCCGCTCGTGCTCGCCGAGCACAGCGCGCTCAAGGAGGAGTGGCAGGGCCGCCGGGCCGACCTGCGGCCGGGGCTGACCGGGCCGTGGCAGGTCTCGGGGCGCTCGCACATCCCGTTCCAGGACATGATCAAGTTCGACTACCAGTACGTCGCCGGCTGGTCGCTGGCGCGGGACATCGAGATCCTGCTCGCGACGCTGCCGGCCGTCATCTCCGGCCGGGGCGCGTACTGATCGACCTGCACTGCCACGCGCTGGCGGGCGTCGACGACGGGCCGGCGACGCAGGCCGAGGCGCTCGCCCTCCTGCGCGCGGCGGCCGCCGACGGCACGCGCACCGTGGTGGCGACGCCGCACTGCTCGCGGCGCTTCCCGACCACGCCGGAGA
>JBIOTP010000038.1:0-15680 GCA_044865965.1 Solirubrobacteraceae bacterium | reverse complement strand
CTCCATCGTGTTCCAGGTGATGAACAGCCAGTTGAGCGGGTGCGGGTCGAAGACGTGCACCGTCCCGACGGGTGTCCCGGCCCCGGGGACCTGCTGGGCGGCCTGCGGCGCGGTCGTGCTCATGCCTTCTCCTCTCCCTCGCGCCAGTCAGTCTACGGCGGCGCAGGCTCTTCGCGCCACACCGGCACGCTCTACGGGTAGCGAATCCCGTTGTTGCGCGGCGGCGTGCGTCGCACGTAGCCGAGACGGACGTTCCACCCGAGAGAGCGGGCGTCAGGACCGGCTCGCGGAGACCGCCCGAGACGCCCCGACCTCCCGAGCGGGCGTGAGCCGAGCTCGAGTCGAGACGCCTGGATCTCGCGCATTGCGATAGTCCGATGCTGCTCGCTGGCCGAGTGCCGCGGCGGCTCCTCTACTGCCGCCTCGCGGGGGTGCGTGTGCGAGTTCTTGCGTCGCCTCGCGGAGGGTCCCGTGCGGCGCTTGGCGCGGCCGGCCTCGACTGGGCGCGGCCGCGGGTTTGCGTTGGGGTCCTCGTTCAGCTGAGCGGGCGATGCAGTCGACCATCACGGCGCCGAGGAGGACGGCGCCGGTGACCAGGAGTTTTCGTCGCTGCGCATCGCGCCGGAGTGTCGCCGAACGGCGCCTGCATCCAAGAGTGTCCGCACACGCCGGGGCGCCGGCCTCGCTCCGTGTTACGCGGTCATCGGCTCGCGGGCCGGGCGGTGCTGGGCCCGGGGCCGAAGCGCGCCGGTTGGCCGGTGGATTCCAAGACGGACAGCCACAGGTCGCCGTCGGGGTCGACCGTGCTGCGGCGGCTGATCGCGACCGGGATCGGGATGTGCACGAACCGGCCGTGCCAGCGCCCAACGACCATCTCGGTGCAGCCCGCCATGGCGGCGTGCACGGCGGCGTGAGCCAGCCGCACGCAGTACACGCTGTCGTAGGGATTGGCCGGCACACTGCGGATCACGTAGCTCGGATCGAGGAGCTTGAGATTGAGCTCCAGCTCGTGCGCCGCGAAGTCGTCGGTGATGCGTTGCTGGAGCAGCCGCTGAATGTCGCGCAGGCGAACGTTGCCGGAGGCGTCGGAGCCGGGCGGCTCGCCGGCCAGGTGCTCCTGGCCCGCGCCCTCGGCGACGATGATGACGGCGTGGCCGCGCGCCCGCACGGTCCGGCGGAGATGGCCGAGGAAGCCATGCTCGCCGTCGAGCTCGAACGGCACCTCCGGGATCAGCACGTAGTCGGCGTCGTTCTTGGCGAGCGCGGCGTAGCAGGCGATGAACCCCGAGTGCCGGCCCATCAGCTTCACCAGCCCGACGCCGCCCGGCGCCGAGCGCGCTTCGATGTGCGCGGCCCGAATCGACTCCGTCGCCTGCGAGAACGCGGTGCGGAAACCGAAGCTGTGGTCGATGAACGGGATGTCGTTGTCGATGGTCTTCGGCACGCCCACGATCGCGATCCGCAACCCGCGCTCGGCCACGATCCCGGCGATCGTCTGCGCCCCGTGCAGCGAGCCATCGCCGCCGATGACGATCAGGATGTTGATCCCGAGCTGCTCCAGGCAGTCGACAATCTCCACGGCATCCTGCGCGCCGCGCGAGCTTCCGAGGATCGTTCCACCGTCCTCGTTGATGTCGCGCACGCGATCCGGGGTGAGCTCCATCACCGCGTGGCCGTAACGGGCGATGAACCCCTGATAGCCGTTGCGGAACCCCACGATCCGATGCACCCCGTAGTGCCGGGTCAGCTCCATCACGAGCCCGCGGATGACGTTGTTCAGGCCCGGGCACAGGCCCCCGCACGTCACGATCCCGACGCGCGTCTTCGAGGGATCGAAGAAGATCTTGCGGCGCGGGCCGCCGGCTTCGAAGCCGGGTAGCTCCTCGACCGCCACCCCGCGGGCGCGCGCCATCGCGGCCGTGTCGTCGAGTAGCACGCGGTCGCTCGCGTCCACCCAGTGGTGCGAGCTGCGGCGGTCGTAGAGCAGCTCGGCGAGCGGCGAGTCTCGGCGGCACGGCCCAAGGCTCTTGACCCTCAGGTCGTAGCCGTCGAGCGACATCGCGGGCTGTCCGTCCGGCTCCGGTATGGCGTCTGCAGTCTCCCAAAGGCCATCACGTGACGATCGCGGCGCGAGCACGACGCAGGTTCTAGAGCGCCCGCCGACCGTTGTCGATCGACGCCCGGGCGCGTCGTTGCTCGTCGTCGCCGGCCAGCCTGTCGGAGCTCGGCATCCTCGCTCTCGTCTTCCAGGACAGACGGCTCGAGAGCCTGTTCGCTACACCAGCCTGCGCGGGCCCGACACGGCCTGACACGCTTGAGGTCTATTGGGATGACGGCGCTGGCGTCGACGATCGCGCCGGCGCCGATGCGAGTGTCGGCCAGCGCACGCTCGTGTCCGCCCACGTCCGTCCTCACCGGCTGTACGCGCTCGCCGTAGAGCGATCAGCTCAGCCCTAGACGAATGTCCGGGTTCCCGTCCGTCGTCCCCGATGTACGCTGCCGCCAATGTCCAAGCGGCGCATGCTCGTGGCCCTCGCGATCACCGGCCTCATTCTCGGCGCTGGCAGCAGCGCCTACGCCGATGACGGCGTGTCGGCGGACCCGGCGCCCGCCGAGGCGACCGCAACCCCGGAGGCCACTGCGACCCCGGACGCGGGCATCACCGCGATCGACACGAGCGGGAAGCTCGTGATGGTCGTCGACCCCGCCACCGGCGCGATCGACAGCTACGGCAAGGGCTCGACGAGCGAGCTGGTGGTCACGCCCACTACCGTCGCGGCGCCCGAGACGGCGGTCGACACGAGCAGCAAGATCGTCGTGGTCATCGACACCGACACCGGCCAGACCGACAGCTACGGCAAGGGCGACACCTCGCAGCTGATCGTCACCGCCACCGGCACCTAGCTAGCCGAGCACGGCCCCCGGGCGCGGGGCGGCCGATACGGGTCACTCGGATCATGCGACCGCGCCCCCCGGACTATCGCCGCCCGCGGCACTCCGTGCGTCAAGCAGACATTCACGTACGCCGTCAAGCCGGCCCCCGCATCCGCAGCACGGCAAGCCGAGGTTCCGGGGCCATGCCGCACTTCTCCGGCGAGAAGTCCCGGCAAGCTGCTCGACGCCGTCAGGCTGACCTGGTCCTTTGGCGCACCATCCGTGGCGTCGGTCTACTCGACCGCACCACCGTGTTCACCAGGACGATGCGTTGCGCGATCGGATCGCGGCGATTCTCGGACACCTGGCGGCACGTCCGCCGTCGCCCGCAGGCTCACCGTGTGACGAGTTGCTGAGCGCGAGGCGGCAGCAAGCGCTATGCCGCGGCGGCAGCGGACTCGTCGTCGAGGTCGAGCTCGAGATCGTCGAGCGTCGCCGCGGTGGCCGGCGAGGTCGACGGTCGTCTCGACCGTCGCGTCCACGACGAACGCGTCGGCGTTCATGGCGACGAGCCGCGGCGAGAGCATCGGTCGCATGAGGGCCCACACCGCGGCGCGCAGCGGATGGTCGCCGTCGGGCATCGCGTGGCGGAGACGGCGGGCGACGCGGTCGGCGCCGAGCGTCGTGGACTTCGTCACGCCGTCGGCGTCGAGCACGAACGCGAGCTCCCACCGCATGTTCGCGGTCGCCGCCGGCAACGACGAGAGCGGCCGCGCCGGCTACAGCGACGCGGGCGCCGCGATCTGGTGCGCGTTCCCCTCCAGCAATGGGCGGGCGGTCGCTGACCGGGGGCCGGTTGCGGCGCGTGATTGCCGCCGCGGCGGTCGCGCGCGGGCGAGGCGGCGGCCGCGGAGGCCGGCGCCGTGTGACGCTGGCGCCGAAGGTCCGGAGCCGACCTCGGGCGGGCGGTACGATCGCGCGCGGATGCCCGCGCGGAGCCCACGGACTCGGGCGGCAATGCTCGGTCTCGCAATGGTCGTGCTCGCGGCCCCGGGACCCGCGCGTGCGCAGGGCGGCGGATCGGGCCCGCCCGCGCGCATGTGGGAGCCCCTCCCGCCCGAAGCGGCGCCGGAGGCAGGCTCGCGCGCCGGGGAGCCCGGCCGCTCGGCCCCGATGGTCGTCCTCGGGCTGCTCGCGCTCGCCGGAGCGGCGGGCCTCGCGGCGGTCGCGATCCGCCTTCCCCGGGCTGCGGGGCCCGCGCGCAAGGCGGCGGCCGAGCCCGCGTCGGCGGCGCCGGCGGGCGATGGACCGGGCGCCGCCGCCCATGGTCTCGTCGCCCCCGCCGAGCGGCCGACAGAGGCGGCGCTCGGCCGCACGCCCGCCGCAGCGCGCGCGGGGGTGTCCGCCACGGCCGGCGCGGCGCCTCCCGGCGTCCGCCGCCTCCCTCCGCCGCCGCCCCCACCGCCCGCGCCCGCCGCGGCCGGCGCGCTCGGGGCCGCACCGCTGCCGGCATTCAAATCTGATGTCGACGAGGCGCCGGCCGCGCCGGCGCGCCGGTCGGGGCGGTTCGCGCGCGATCACCGGCGCACCCCGGACCCGGCTCGGACGGAGGCAGGCGGAGCCGCCGTGCAAGTGGAGACCCTGGCGATCGAGCCGTCGCGGGTGGGCCGCGCCGGTGAGTTCCAGCTCGTCGCGGCCGGGGACGACGGCGCGTCGCGCGTGCTGGCCCGCTCTCCGCGCTTCCGCGTGCCGGCGCTGGGCCCGATCCCGCCGCAGGGCGAGGCCCGGGCCGCGCACGCGACGCTGGTCGCCCAGGTGACGGTCGCGGGCTGGCGGCGCGTCGACGCGGGGGGGCCGTGGTACGAGACACGCTTTGTGCGCGAGACGTCGGAACCCGGCCGCCAGCGCGGTTTGATCCGGGCGCGGCGCGACGGTGACCGCGGCCGGTTCGAGGCCGTGGCGGTCGACGAGTACGGCCGCCCGCGCCCCCTCGCGGCGCCACCGCCGTTCAGCGGCGGCATCGACGGCAACGCCGCACGGGCGGCCCACCGCGCGCTGATCGAGCAGCTCGGCGCCGAGGGCTGGGAGCCGGCGGGCACGCTCGAGGCCTGGTACGCCACGATCCTGGTCCGGTGGCCCGACCGCTAGGGCTCGCGCTGGAGCGCGCGGATGTCGGCGGCCAGCCCCTTCGCCGTCAGCTGCTCGAACGGGATGCCCACGCGCTGGCGCCCGTGCTTGTCGATCAGCATCACGTACGCCGAGTGCTCGAAGTCGAGGCCGGTGCGGTGCCGCGCGCGGCCCCGGAACTCAAGGTCGCCGGTGTCGGGGTACGGCTCGTCGGCGGCAGGCGGCGCGGTCCGCTCGGGGTGGCGATAGGCGGGGGGCTGTGAGTTGCCGGCCGGCGCCAGTCCGCGCAGGCGGTCGTACTCGACTGCGGCAGCGGCCGCGTCTTGCGGCGACGCGTGGATCGGCACGATGCCGTAGGAGCGCCACACCGGCTCGAGCTCGCCCCGCGTTCCCCTGAGGAAGCGGACCGGACCGCCGTAGAGATGACGCTGCTCGAGGAACGCCCGCGTGCGGGCCGGCGTGTCCCCGACGGGGTCCACGCTGACGCCGTACACGAACACCCCCTTGCCGCCCACCCGCATGACCGCGTCGACGATGATCGCCGCCTGCGCCGGACAAAGGTCGCGGCACGTCGAGTAGAGGAAGGTGAGGATCACGACCTTCCCGCGCTGCTGCCGCAGCGTGGCCGGCTTGCCGTCCTGGTCGGGCAGGCGGAAGTCATACGCCCGCTCCAGCGGCGGGATGAAGCGCGCCGGCGCCGAGGCGGGCTCCACTGCGGCGGCGAGGAGGCCGCCGAACAGGCCGACCACGAGGCAGAGGGCGGCGGCCAGCAGGAAACGGCGGACCGGCGACGGAGGAGCGCTAGCGGTCAAAGCGCATCACCGTGTCCTCGCCCGCGTTGGCCACCCACACGTACCGGGAATCGAGCGCGATGGCGCTCGGGCCCGCACCCACCGGCCGCCTAGAGCGGACCTTGCCCGTGTTCGCGTCGACGCCGACGAGCCTGCGATCGCCGGCCGACAGCACGTAGACGTCGCTGCCGCTCGCGGCCACCCCGACCGGCCGGCGCCCGACGGCGACGGCGGGCCCGTCGAGCCGCTCCCTGCGCAGGTCGACGCGGAGGAGCCGGCCCCCGGAGGCGTCGACCACCCAGGCGACGTCGCCGGCGACGGCGACGTCGGCCGGCGTTCCGCCCACGCGCACGGGGCGGCCGGCGATCCGGCGGGTGCGGGCGTCGATGACCGCGATCGCGCCCGCGTCCGCCTCGGCCACCACCACCCGGAGCGCGTCGGCATCCAGCGCCACCGGCCCCGCGCCGACGCGAAGCGTTCGCATTGCCCCGCCGGGCTCGAGGATCCGCACGCTTCGGTCGGCCCAGCTCGCGACCCAGACCGCGCGCGCCGCGAGCGCGACGTCGCTGACGTCCGATCCCAGCGCGACGGCCGGGAAGACCCGCTCCGGATGCAGCTGGACGGGGATCAGCTCGCCCCGCGCGGTATCGGCGACCCAGGCGCCCCCGAGGCCGAGCGCGAGCCGGCCGGGCGTACCGCCGGTGCGGAGGGGTGGCCGGACGGGCCGGCCGGACTCGGCGTCGAGGACCCACACCGAGCCGGTCCGCTGGGAGGAGACCCAGAGGCGCCCGCCGGCGGCGAGCAGCCCGGCGGGGTCGCCGGGCACGCGCATGACGGCGGGCGGGGGCGGTTGCGTCCCGGAGTTCGCGAGCAGGACGCCGCCCAGCACGGCGAGCGCGACCCCTGCGGCGGCACACAACGCGCGGGCATGGCGAAGCCCGCGGGCACGAGTGAGCGCGCCGAACGGCGCGCGGGGGGCGGTGGCGAGATCCCTCGTGGTTGTCCCCAGGTCGTCTCCGTCGGCGGACGGGTGGCCGCCAGGGCGACCCTAACGTCAGCGAATCCACAGCGCCAGAAAAGACGTCAGATGCCGACCCGCCGGTCCCGTAGGATCGCGCCGTGAAGCGGAGCGTTGGGGCTCCTGGCGCAATCGCGCTCGCGGCGGCGCTCGCCGTGTGCGGCGGCGATCAGGCCGTCGCCGGGCGTCCCCTCGGCGGGCAGCAGCGGCTGAACCTCGGCGTGGTGGCAGTAGACGCCCGGATCGGGCGGGCCGAGGCGCGCAGCTCTGGGACGGTGATCGATGCCGCCCGCGGCCTCGTGCTGACGTCCGCCCACTCGATCTGGGGGGCCACGTCCCTCAAGCTGTCGACGGGGCTCGGCATCCTCCACGGTCGCATCGTCGCGCGCGCGCCGTGCGACGACCTGGCACTCATCGAGATCCAGCCGCGCCTGCCCGGGCTCGTGTCGCTCGCCGGACCGGCACGCGGCGACCTGCGCCCGGCGCAGCTCGTCAGCATCGGGGGCCGGCGCGTCGTGGCTCCGAACCTGGGCGCCTACGGCCTCATCCGCATCCCGGCGCGTTCCGGCAGGCCGGACGCGTCGCTGCGGCTCCACCGGCGGCTCCCGGCGCTCGCGGCCGCCGTGCAGCTCGATGCGAAGCTGGTGCCTGAGGTGACGGGCGGCCCCGTCCTCGATCGTGCCGGCGAAGTCGTCGGCATGGCCGTGGCGAGCGAGGGCGCCCGCTCGGCGGCGATCCCCTGGCCGGCGATCCGGCTGCGCCTGAGCGAGCTGCGCCCGGGGCCGCGCCGCATTTATGTCGGATGGCGCGCTCAGTACCGGTGTGTCCATGCGCTTCACGCATACGCCCGCGCCACGTATCCGGGCTTCCGCCCGCTCGACGCCCGGCTGACCGCGCCGGTGCCGGCCACGCGCGTCCCCGGCACGAAGGACCTCGACAGCAGATGAGCGCGGCGGCCGGGCAATCGCGCGGCACTCCGGCCTGGGCGAAGTTGGTCGCGGCGCTGGTCCTGGTCGCCCTGCTCGTCACGCCGGCGCTCGTAGTCCTGTTGACGCGGGGTGGCAAAGAGCCGGCGTCGCCGCTGCGGCTGCGAATCGCGCGGCTGCCGACCGACGTCGCGGTGCGCGGAGACACCGTCTGGGTCGTCAGCGGCTACGACAACCGCGTGATCGCCCTCGACGCGACGCGGCCTGACGCGGCGCCCGAGCTCCACGAGACCGGGGCGTCGCCGCTGCGGGTGGCGGTCGGGGCCGGCTCGGTCTGGACCGCGAACGCCGGCGACGACAGCGTGACGCGCCTGAATCCGCTACTGCCGGGAACCGTGGGCCGCCGCATCCGCGTGGGGGCCGACGCCGTCGACGTGACGGTCGGGCCTGACGGCGCCTGGGTGAGCAACGGCCAGAAGGGGACGGTGACGCGCATCGATCCGGTGTCCAACCGCGTCATGGGCCCGCCCGTGCGCACCGGCGACTTCCCGACCGCGCTCGTCGACGGGGCAAGCTTCGTGTGGGTGGTCAACTCGGGCGACGGCACCGTGGCGCGCGTCGACCCGCGGGAGAACGTCGTCGTCGGCCGCCGGGTGCCGGTCGGACGGGATCCCCAGGACATCGCGGTGGGCTTCGGCTCGGTATGGGTGGCCAATCGCGGCGACGGCACGGTGACGCGTCTGTCCGCCGCGACGGCGCGCCGCGAGGCGCCGCCGATCCGCGTCGGGGGCGCCCCGGGCGCGCTTGCGATCACGCGCGATGCGGTCCTCGTCCTCGACACGAGCAGCGGAGCGGTGCTCTCACTCGACCCGACGACCCGCTCGGCGCGGCAGGTGCTGCGCATCCACGGGTTCCCCGCGTCGATCGCGGTCGGCGCCGGGGCCGCCTGGATCGTCGACGCTCGGAACGGGACAGTCACGCGCGTCAGCGGCTGAGCGGCTCACCGGCGACCGCCGCTGCCGCGTCGAGGAACGCCAGCGCGGCGGGGGAGGCGTCGGCCGGCGACCGGACGGCGACGCCGGGGACGACTTGGCGGGTCGGGCGGCGGCCCGGTGAGCGCCACGACAGCGGCCAGGCCGGCCAGGGGGCGGGGACGCGCGCAACCGGCTCGTTGGGTGCTGCGACCGCTCGGCCTCGTGGCCGACCTGCCCGCAGCGGGCCGGGACGCCCAGGCGCGCGCGCGGTTCGCCCGCCGTGTTGAGGCGCCGGCCAGCCGGCGGCGACCATGGGCGCGACGGCAGCGGCGTCGCGTCCGCCCCGACGGTGGTTGCGGCCGTCACGGCAGCAGGCCGCGCCGGATCGCGGCCGCCACGGCGCTCGTGCGGTCGGACACGCCGAGCTTGGTGTAGATGCTCCGCAGATGAGCCTTGACGGTTGCCGAGCGCACGCTCAGGATCGCGGCGATCTCCCCGGTCGAGCGGCCCTCGGCCGCCAACGCCAACACCGCACGCTCGCGAGGCGTCAGGACCGGGGCGTGCTGTCCGTCGCGCTCGCGGAGCGCGCCGGCCAAGCTTGCTCGTACGTCCGGGGACAACACGATCTCGCCACGCGCTACCGCGGCGATCGCGCCGCCGATCGCGTCGCGGGCGACCGCCTTGGACAGGAAGCCCGCCGCTTCAGCCAGCGGCGCCGATCCCCGATCGAGACGTCCGGCAAGAACGAGCCCGACGATGTCGCCGCTCCAGACGCCCGTCGTCGACAAGCCGTGGCCTTGGACGCGCATTCCACCGCGGCAACGATGCAATACAGGCATCGGTTGCACACTCACTCGGGCGCTCGACGGAATGTCGGCGTGGATTTGTTGGGCTCCGCGCTCGCCCACGGCCGTGTCGTGTTCGGAGCCGATCTCCCGGTCGCGCGGCCGCCACGGCCGGGTGCGGGTCACGCGCTCGGTCCAGGGCGCGCGACCCGCGTAGCGCGGGGTGTGATGGCCGGATCGGCGTCGGGGCCGCGGCCGCCGGTGAAGCGAGCGGCGCGGCGCGTGGGCTTTCGGGCGGGCAGCCGGCTGCCGGCGCCGCCGATGCTGCGGCCGAGCGACCCGGCGCCCGGTGGCTCGCCCAGCAACAGCCACGAGCCGTCTCGGCGGCGGATCAGCTCCTCGCGCCCGGCGAGCTCGGAAAGCGCTTTGGACACCGTCGGGCGGCGGGCGCCGACGAGCTGGCCCAGGATCCGGTGCGTGAGCGCCAGCGGGACGATCACGCCGTCGGCCGAGACGCGGCCCCAGCGCTCCGCGAGATGCCAGAACAGCGCTGTCAACCGGCGGTCGACGCACGTGAGCTGTGAGATGGCCTGCATGGTCGCGAGACGCAGCGAGCGCTCGCTCAGACGGTCGAACAGGGCGGCGGTGACCTCCGGGTAATGCGTGATTTCCGCGGCGAAGCGCCGGTCGAGCACAGCCACCGTGACCGGCGACAGCACCGACCAGGCAACCTCGACCGAGAGCAGGGCAGCCCGGGTGGGCCGCTGCCACGGGCGCACGAGGTCGCCCGGCCCGAGCAGCTCCGTGCTCAGCTGACCGGCGATCCGCAGCTCGCGGGAGAGCACGCCGTCGAAGATCAGGAGGCCGACGTGGTCGGCCGTGGCGCCAGCCAGTCGCGATACGTCCCACGGACCGGTCGCCAGCGCGTGCCGGCGCACGAGGAGCTGCCGCGCGGCCTCCTCGTGTCGCATGTCGCTGAGCATGGTTCCGAGATCCGGATCGACGTCGAGCAGCCGGACCACGTGGGGGCGCCGCGACGGCATGGCTCCTCCTCGGGCGCAGGTTGGGTCAGCATGCTGACAGAATACGATCGATGCGCCGAGCCGTCCAATCGCCCTGCACGGAGTTGGCCGACTTGTCAGGGAGTAAGCCCCGTGGAAACGCAGCACTCTGCCTGGAATGGTCGCGCCGAGGTCGACCCGAATGGGACGGTCGGCGTTCGAGATCTGCAAGGCGCCGCCGCGAGCAGCCTGCCGGGCGATGAGCACCGGGTGGCGCGAGCCGGCGGTGGCTCGCGCCACGTGCCGCCGGACGCGTTCGCCCTATCCCGCATCGATTCCGCATCGTGCCGGGAGTAGGCCTCGCCGGGAAGAACTCCCAGCTCGCGATTTCCAGGCATTTGAACCCCTTACGCCTTCATTACGAGCGCACGAAGGCTGTCCACCCGGGGCCACAAACGCCGACACACGGCGGAATCGCTGGACCCGACGGGACCGGAACGGCCCGGGTGGCCAGGTTGTTTGCCCCCAGAACGCCCCCAGTTGATGGTTGCCCATGCGCAGCGGCCCTGACCGCGGGCCGGAACACCCGTCGGCGCCAATTGCGTAGTCGTACTCGCGCCAGGCTTCGCCATCCGCCGCGGGAGGAGGCGTTGCGCGCCCGCGCGCGCGGTGCTCGTCGACTCACCAGCATCGCCTAGCTAGCGCGGTGCGCACGCCGGCGTGTACTCGCGGCCGGGAAGCGCGTTGCTCCACTCGGTGCGTGTGAGCGGGCGCCCGGCGACCGCGCAGGCGTGGCGCGTCCAGGAGCGCGGTCGGACGTCCCAGACGACGCTCGCGTCCTCGTGCACGACCGCCAAGTGCCTTCCGCCGGGGAGGAACGCCGCGCCGATCGGATCGCCCGACGCGCCGGACAGCGACGCGCCGATTGGGCGGCGGGAGGCGATGTCCCAGAGGGTGCCGGTGCCGTCGGTGGACGTGGTCGCTAGCAGGTGGCCGTCGGCGGACAGATCGGCGGTGAGGATGGAAGGGTGAGCGTTGATCGGGCGGCCGCGCGGCTTCCAGGTGCTGGTGTCGAGCGTCCAGACGCGACCGTCACGCGCGCCGTAGATCAGCGACCGTCCGTCCGGGGTGAAGCGCCCGATGGTGCCGATCGGCATCGGCACCGTCCTGATCAGCCGGAGGTCCGGTACCGAGCGGATCTCGAGGCCGCCGCTGAAGTTCCTGTTCAGATGCGTGGCTGCCAGCGTGGTCCCGTCGGGACTGAAGCTGAGGTCGGCAACCGGTCCGAGTACGAGGCTCTCGGTGGTGGTGCCGCGGCGCGCGTCCCATAGCCGGAGGATCGGGTCGTCAGCGGTCGCGAGCCACCGCCCGTCGGGGCTGAACGTCGTGGCCAGTGGAGCGTGTGCGTGTGCGACCTGCGGCTCGCGGAGGGGTCGCTGGGTCCGGGGATCCCAGAGCTCCAACTCGCCGTCGTCGGTCGTGATGGCCAGCGTCCCGCTCACCGGTGCGAGTGCCGCGCGGACCGCGCGCCCGCGCCGCGGCCGGACGCGGGCGACTCGGCGCAGCGTGTCGGTGTCGAAGACGTCGACGAACCCCTGGGCGTCGATGACGGCGAGGCGGGCGCCGCGGGCGGCCGTCGTGAGCGTTCCCGGTACGGGCGGCGCGCCGCCTGCCTCCAGGGCGCGCTCCCAGCGTCCTTGGCCGGTGAGGTCCCAGCCGATCACCGTGCCGTCGCGGCCGGCGCTGTATGCCGTCCGGCCGTCATGTGTGACCGCGAGGTCGACGATCAGTCCGCCGTCGCGGGCATGCAGTGTTTCGGTTGGCGCCGCACGCGTCGTGTCCCATACGATCAGGCGGTCGTCGCGGCCTGCCGAGACAAGGCGGCGGCCGTCGGCGCTGAACCGGATCGCGCTGACGGGCGCCTCGTGGCGGTCTTTGCCCTCGCTCACCTTGCCGGTGCGGACATCGAGCAGGCGCACGGAGCCGTCGGGGGAGCCGAACGCGATCGCGCCCTCGGCAGCGCTGAAAGCGGCAACCGCGCCCGCCACGGGAAACCTGCGCAGGGCTCGCAGCGTGGTCGCATCGCGAACCACCGTCGCGCCATCCCTGGGGCTCGACGTGACGACTCTCCGCCCGCGGGCGGTGAGCGCGACCAGCGTTGAGGACCGGCCCGGGATCGGGCGCATGTCGCCCAGCAGGCGTCCCGTGCGGGCGTTCCAGCGCACAAGACTGGTGAGCGGCGCGGCATCCTCTGCGTCGCCCGTCTGCGCCGCAAGCACCCGCGAGTCGGGAGAGAAGCTCAGGTGCAGGACGGAGTCCGAAATCGTGCGGTCAGCGGTGAGACGGGCGATGTGCCGCCGAGTCCGCGCGTCGAAGAGGTCGACAAAGCCGCCCCACGGCGCCTCCGACCCTGCCATCGCGAGGCGCGTACCGTCCGGGCTGAACGCCACGGCGGCGATCTCGGATCTCGGCCCGGTCTCGTGGGGTGCGCCGAGCCGCCGGCGCGTGACCGCGTCTCGGAACACCAGCGTGCCGCTGGAATCGCCGATGACCACCGTGCGCCCGTCAGGGTGCACGTCCACCGCGGTCAGTCCATCGCCGTCGCCGCGCATGACCGCGACGGCGGCCGGACGGCGCCGCAGGACGGCGAGCAGATTGTCGCGCGTGGCCGGCGTGTCGTCCAGGGCGACGCCCTCGCGCGCCAGCAGCAGCGACAGATCCAGCGGCTGCGCGCTCAGCGCCTGAGCCCCCAGTCGCTGGGCGTCCGCCGCTCGTGCCGCCGCGCGGGCGCGGCTGCGCCCTTCCAGCGCCAGAGCGGCCGCGATGGTGGACATGACCAGGAGCGCGACCACCGCGGCGAGCACGAGGTGTACACGGCGTCGAGCGCGCTCGCCGGCGGCTCGGCTGGCGTCGAGGAAGTGGCGTTCGGTGGCGTTCAGCTCCGGCTCGTGCTCGGCGCCCCACTCCAGCGCCGAGGCCAGCCGGCCGCCGCGATAGAGGTCGGCGCGGTCGCGTCCGCGCTCGTTCCATTCGCGCGCCGCCGCGCTGAGCCGGCGATGGAGCCGGCGACCCTCGCGGTCCTCCTCGAGCCAGGCGCGCAACCGCGGCCACTCGCGCAGCAGCGCTTCGTGCGCGACCTCGATGGTGCCGTCGCTGATCGTGAGCATGCGGCTGGCGGTGAGCGCGTCGAGGACGCGCCGGACGTTCCCGTCTCGAGCGCCGTCGAGTTCCGCGAGCGAGACGCGGCGGCGGACCGGCGTGCCGTGCACGTCGTCGCCGGCGAGCCGCAGCAGGATGCGTCGCGCGACCGCCTGCCGGTCCATGTCGAGGCGCTCCCAGGCGGCCTCCGCGAGGCGCGCCACCGCTCCCCGCACGCCGCCTGTGCGCTCGAGGGCGGCGAGGCGGAGGTGGCGGCCGTCGCGGTGCTGCCAGAGCTCGACCAGCGCCGTCGAAAGCAGGGGGAGCGCGCCCGGCGCGCCCTCGCAGTCGGCGAGCAGCCGCTCGACGACGCCGGGCTACACGCGCAGCCCGGCATGGCGGGCGGGCAGCTCGATCGCGCGGGCCAGTTCGTCGCGCGCCATCGGTCCGACCAGCACCTGGTTGGCGCCCAGCAGCTCCGAGAGGCCGGGGTAGGCGGCGCAGCGGCCGTAGAAGTCGGCCCGCACGCACACGACGACCATGCTGGCCCCGTCGGTGCCGCGCGCGGCGCGGACCAGCGCGTCGATGAACTCGCCGCGCTCGCGCTCGTCCCGGCAGGCGGTGAACAGCTCCTCGAACTGGTCGACCGCGAGCACCACGCGCCGTTCGTCGCCGACGCGCCGGGTGGCACGATGCAGCTCGCGCAGCGGATGCTCGCCGGGACGCAGCACGACGCGCGCCCACCGGTCGCTGCCCGCCAGCACGCCGCCGGCCAGCGCCGGCAGCAGCCCGGCCCGCACCACCGACGACTTGCCGCTGCCCGACGGGCCGATCACGCCGAGCAGCGGCGCGCCGACGAGGCGCGCGACCAGCTGGGCGACGAGCCGCTCGCGTCCGAAGAAGTAGTCCGCATCGTCGGCGGTGAACGGCGCGAGGCCCTTATAGGGGCAGATCGCCGGACCTGCGCCGTAATCGAGCTCGGGGGCCACGCGCCCGGCGCGCTCGTGCGTGGACTGCAGGTCCACGACCCTGCCGGCGAGCTCGCTCTCCAGCGCTCGTGTCTGCGTGCGGCCCGCCGCCGTGCGGACCGCGATCGCGTCGACGCGCCGCGCCGCCTCCCGCCGAGCCCACTCGCCCGCCGCCTCGTGCACGCGGCGCGGCACGCCGCGGCTGGTCTCCAGCAGCGCGGCGACCGGCAGCCCCGCGTCCCCGCCCGGCGGCGCATACAGCAGCGCGATCTCGCGCACCGCGGCCGCGTCCAGCGACGCCAGCGCCAGCGAGCCGCCCGGGCGGAGGCGCGTGAGCGCCGCCGCGTCCCGGCCGGTGGCCAGCACCAGCGACGCGACACCCCGCAGCTCGCCCGCCAGACCGCTCAGCGCGGCCCGCACGTCCGGGCCGCTGCGGTCGGCATCATCGATCACAAGCAGCGACGGACGCCCCGGCTGGAGCGCGCCGGCGATCGCGGCCAGCGCCGGCTCGGGCGCTCCGGTGCCCGCGACGTAGCGGACGATCGCACCCTCGCGGTGCGCCTCGCCGGCGATCTCCGCCGCCAGACGGGTCTTGCCCATGCCGCGCTCGCCGACGAGCGTGACCACCGCGCCCGCATGCCCGTGCGCGCGCTCCAACTGCGCGCGCAGCCACGCGAGCTCCTCGTCGCGTCCCGCGAGCGGCGGCGAGCCGGCGGCGTCGAGCTCGCGCGGCAGCTCCGGAGCGGCGACCGCGATCTCGAGCGATGGATCCTGGGCGAGGATCGCCTCGTGCAGGCGCTGGAGCTCCGGGCCGGGCTCGACCCCGATCTGCTCGACCAGCGTGCGCCGTGCGTCGCGATAGGCCGCGAGCGCGTCCGCCTGGCGCCCGCAGCGATACCGCGCCAGCATCCGCTGCGCATGCAGGCGTTCGCGCAGCGGATGCTCGGCGATCAGGGCGTCGATCTCGGCCGCGACGTCGCGGTGGCGCCCCGCCGCCAGATCGGCCGCGATGGCCAGCTCCGCCGCCTCCACCCGCAGCTCGTCGAGCCGGCGGATCTCGAACGCGGCGAACGGCTCG
>JBIOTP010000037.1:0-12102 GCA_044865965.1 Solirubrobacteraceae bacterium | reverse complement strand
TGCGGGCTGCTGCTCGCCGTCGGGACCGCAGCCGCCCTGCACTTCCTCGGCGTGATCATCGCGGCATGGCGAGCGATCGGCGAGGTGGGAGAGGTCCGCCCCGCCGGCTTCATCGGTCTGCTCGGGGGCCTGCTCGCCGCGGCCGCCGGCGCCTACGCCTACCGGTCCGCAAGTGCCGCGCGGGGTGCCGGTCAGCACTGAACGCGGGCCGCCCGCCGGCTCCGACGGCGTGCCATAGTGGTTCCGGCTGGAAGTTCGGCGCATCACCCGGTGGATGCCGGGTCGTGCCTGCCGGTGCACGGCAGGCGCTCGCATGCTGGTGGCACGTGTGCGCCTGCCGGGTGCCGGCAGGCGCGGGCCGGCGCCGCCGGAATGCGTCGAACTTTCGGCCAGGGCCACTTAGTTGTTAAGGAGCGTCAGATCGAGTTGGGCGAGGCGTTCCGGGTCGGCGAGGATGTCGATCTCGACGATCTTCCCGTGTCGGACCGTCAAGGCCCCAACCGAGAACGGTTGCCCGTGCCGGGTCGAGACGATCCCCGCGGCGCCGTTGACGAGCGCTCGCTGCGTGGTGAGGTCGACCTGCGACCAGGTGAGCGCCCGGCCGGCGACCGCCGCCGCCCCGCGGACCTCGCGCGATGCGCCCGCCAGTACTGCGCCGCCGTCGGCTCTGAGCACGACATCGGGGTCGAGCACGGCGACGAGCCCGTCGAAGTCACCGTCGCGTGCGGCGGCGAGGAAGGCGTCGACGACTTCCCACTGCGCGCTCAGATCGGTGTCCGGAGCTGGGGTCGCGCCGCGTACGCGGCGGCGTGCGCGGCTGGCGAGCTGGCGTGCCGCCTCGGGGGAGCGGTCGACGATCGGCGCGATCTCGTCGAACGGGACGGCGAACATGTCGTGCAGCACGAACGCGAGCCGCTCGGCCGGAGCCAGCGTCTCGAGCACGACGAGCAGCGCCAGCCCGACGGAGTCGGCCAGCAGCGCCTCGTGCTCGGGGTCGGTGCCGTCGGCGCGGTCGACGATCGGGTCGGGCACGCGCACGCCGAGCGGCTCCTCGCGCCGCGACCGGCGTGAGCGCAGCATGTTCAGCGCCACGCGTCCGACGATCGTCGTCAGCCAGGCGCCGAGGTTCTCGACCGCGCTCGTGTCGGTGCGGCTGATTCGCAGCCAGGCCTCCTGGACGGCGTCGTCGGCCTCGCTGAGCGAGCCGAGCATCCGGTAGGCCACCGCGCGCAGGTGGGTTCGGTGCTCCTGGAAGCGCTCCGCCAGCCAGTCGTGCTCGTCCATCGGTCACATTCCTCCGTCGCGTCGGGTCATACAACCAGGACCCGGCAGACCCGGGGAATGTGACTACCGAAAGCGAGAACACGATGCGAGTCTTCGTGGCGGGGGCGAGCGGCGCGATCGGACGCCGGCTCGTGCCCCAGTTGATCGATCGCGGGCACGAGGTGATCGGCACCTCCCGGTCGCCCGGGAACGCCGACCGCGTGCGGGCGCTCGGGGCGCAACCGATCGTGCTCGATCTGCTCGACCCGCGCGCCGTGCGCGCGGCCGTCCTGGAGGCCGCGCCCGACGCGATCGTCCATCAGGCGACCGCGCTCGCGAACCTGCGCGACTTCAAGCACTTCGACCGCAGCTTCGCCCAGACGAACCGGCTTCGGACCGAGGGCACCGACGCGCTGCTGGCCGCCGCGCGCGCCGCCGGTGTGCGCCGCTTCGTCGCCCAGAGCTACGCCAGCGCGCGCTACGCGCGCGAGGGCGGGCCGGTCAAGACCGAGGACGACCCGCTCGACCCCACCCCGGTCCCGGCGATGCGCGAGACCATCGCCGCGATGCGCTACCTCGACCACGCGGTCACGGACGCCGGCGGGATCGCGCTGCGCTACGGCGGCTTCTACGGCGCCCCCAACGACGGACTGCTCGAGCCCATCCGCAAGCGGCAATTCCCGATCGTCGGCAACGGCGCCGGCGTCTGGTCGTTCATCCACCTCGACGACGCCGCCGCCGCGACCGTCCTCGCGCTCGAACACGGCCCCGCCGGCATCTACAACATCGTCGACGACGAACCCGCCCCGGTGCGCGAATGGCTGCCGGCGCTCGCCACCGTGCTCGGCGCCAAGCCGCCCCGCCACGTCCCCCGCTGGCTCGCCCGCCTGCTCGCCGGCGACGCCCCGGTCATGATGGGCACCGAGTCCCGCGGCGCCTCCAACGCCAAGGCCAAGCGCGAGCTCGGCTGGACGCTGCGCCACCCCAGCTGGCGAGAGGGTTTCGTGGCCGCCTACGCGTCAACTGACGGTTCCCAGCGCTCGCCCGCGCCGGTGCTCGACGACGCCGCGTGATCTTCATGGCCCCAACACGACCGCAAACACTTGAGCGTCCCGGCCAGCAGACGCAATCCACAAGGGAGCCGACGATGCACGCGCCTCGCGCAGCACCTTCGTCAGCCGACGTCGCGATCGAGGTCGCCGATCTGCTGGCGGGCCTGGGAATCCTCACGATCGCGCTCTTCCCGTTCGCGCTGCCGGGACTGCTGCTGGTCGTCGTCCCACTCGCGCTGCTCGCGATCGCCGGCGCGCTGCTGGCCGCTCCCCTCATGCTCGCGCTCTGGCTCGCGCACACGGTCCTGCGACGGCGATCCCGCCGCCGCAGCGCTCATGCCCCGGCCACAAATGGGATCCGCACCGCCTCGGCGTCCTCGGCGCGCCGCTCACGCAGCATCGCCTAGCTCCTTCTCGTACATCACCCAGCCGAGCGCGGGCGCCATCCCGGCGCGCTCGTAGAGGCGGAACGCGCCGGTGTCGCTCGCCGCGTCGACGCCGAGCCCGACGCTGTGCTCACCGCGCTCCCAGAACCGCCCGAACGAGTCGCCGAGGAGCGCCGCGCCCACGCCCTGCTTGCGCCACGGGCGACGCGTGAAGAGCACGTGGACGAAGCCGCCGCCGTACGTGTCGCCCGTGCAGATCGCCCCGGCGGCGATCTCGTCCCCGGCGCGGACGACGCACCAGAGCGTCGGGTCGAAGCGCTCGCTCCCGAGGTGGACCTTCGACCACGACTCGAAGTCGCGCGGCGGGTCGTCCCAGTGATCCGCGAACGCCTCCTGCTGCGCGGCGTGGAACTCGAGCGCGTCACGCTCCGGGTCGAACGGGACGACGCGCAGCCCGTCCGGCCACGCGGGTGCGGGCGGCGGCGCCTCGAGCTCGATGCGCAACTCGCGGAAGACCCGCATGGCGCCGTAGCCGAGCGACTCGAGCAGCCTGCGGGCGGCGGAGTCGGCCTCGAGGACGCTGTTCTGGATCCTCTGTGCGCCGCCGCGGGCCGCGTGCTCAGCGAGCCCGGTCGCGATCAGCTTCCCGATCCCGCGCCCGCGCGCGTCGGGGTGGACGTACCCCTCGGCGCGCCACAGCTCGCCTCGCGCGCGCACCACGCCGTAGCCGACGATGCGGTCGCCGTCGCGGACGACGCGCGCGTTCTGCTCGAGGTCGATGTCCAACCACTCGTCCTGCAGATCGGCCTGCGAGAACGCTGTCTGGCCGTACAGCGACGACTCGAGCGCCGCGACGACCTCGGTCACCGCCGCCGCGTCGGCGGCGACGGCGGGGTCAAGCCGGAACGAGCTCATCGAGCGAATCCGCGAGACCGGTGAGATCCCGCCGCCCGCGCGTCGATGCTCCCGGCCTGGACGGCGTCGCTGAGCACCCGCCAAACAGGTCGGGGGTACGTCCGTGGCTCGACCACGTCGACCATTGTCGCTGACCGCTAGTTCCGCTAGAGGTCCGGCGGGTGGAGCTGCCCGACCTTCTGCACCGGCTCCCTCAGCGGTTGCGCTACGGCCGTCCCACGGTTCCGGGTCTCACGCTGTGGGATGGCGAGAAGGTGATCGGATCGGTGGCGATCCTCCGGCGGCTCGAGCAGCTGGTCCCAGAGCCCGCGCCGTATCCCAGCGACCGCGCGGCGCGGGCGCGCGTCGAGTCGGCCGAGGCGTGGGGTGAAGCGGTGCTGCAGGACGCGGTGCGCCGGATCGAGATGGCGTTGCTTCGTCGTCGCCCCAGTGCGTTCGTTTCATATACAGCCATGTCGACGCTCCCGATCCCGCGTTGGCTGATCCGCGCGAACGCGCCGGTCGGCGTACGCATATACAGCCGACTGATCGGCGCCGGCGACGCCGCAGCGCGGGCCGACCTGCGCTCCTTGCCCGAGCACCTCGACCATGTCGAACGCCTGATCGCCGAGGGAACCATCGGCGGGGAGACCCCGAACGCCGCGGACCTGCAGATCGGCTCGAGCATCGGGCAACTCGGCGCAATCGCCGACCTCGGCGCGCTGCTCGCCGATCATTCGGCGGCCGCATTGGTCCGCCATTTCCCACCTATGGTCGGCCAGATCCCCTCTGGAACCATGCCGACGGACTGGCTTCCGACATCCCCGGCCGCCACATGAGCTTGGTAGTCGCCGCTCGATTCAATCGGATCGCATTCCAGCGGAGACCTCCGGATCTGAGCGAGGCAGTCGTCTGCCCGAGACACATCGTTCTCGATCATCTCGACAGCGTTTAGGGGAACTCAGCGGCTATAGAGCGATCCGAGGTGCCGGGGCGGGCGCCGTCGATTAGTCTCGTGTCTCCCCGTCGAGACGACGGGCGTCGGCTAGCGACAGCTCAGCCGGCCGAAGCCGCAGGCGGGTCCGACACCCCGCCGAGAGGAGAATGACCGCGAGGTGTCTTCCACCGCGACGGCTGGGTCGCCGGCGCGATCGACCCAGACGCGAGCCCGCCCGAGGTTCTCGCGCGCGGCTACGCGGAACTGTCGTGCGACGGCCCCCAGCACTTCCCGGTGGTGAACGCGAAGCTGGCGCGCATGAACTGGGAAGAGCCGACGCTCGCCGCCGCCGACCTGAGCGGGGTGACGAGTAGGAGCCCTGGTCATGCTCGGCGACGATGACGAGGTAACCCTCGAGCACGCGATCGCGATGTACCGAGGACTTCCCGGCGCCGAGCTCGCGGTGGTGCCCGGCACGTCGCACGGGCTTCTCCACGAGAAGCCGGCGCTGTGCAACGCGATCATCGTCGACTTCCTGACGACCGACCCCGCGCCCACGATCGCGCCGGTCCGCCGCGCGACCCGCGCCTGAGGACGAGGTCGGGTCGCGGCGGCGCACTGAGAGAAGGCGCCCGGCCGGCGCTGCCACGCCCCGGTGAGCTTGCTCGCCGCGGGGCCCGACCGCTCGTCATCTACGCCGCGACCGCTCCGCGTCGTGACCTGTAGGCGGTAACCCGGCAGTGAACGCCTGCAGGCCGATCGCCGCCAGCAGCGCGAGCGACTTCGCGTCCGCCGATCCCGCCGGCGCCGTGTAGACGATCACCTTCAGGTCGCTGCCCTCCACCGACAGCTCGTCGCAGTCGAGCGTGACCGCCCCGACCTCGGGATGCGCGAACGTCTTGCGCTTGGCGGGGGCGTGCGCGACCGGGTGCTGCTCCCAGAGCTCGGCGAAGCGGGGACTGAGGTCGCGGAGGTCCGCGATCAGCGCGGTGAGGTACTCGTCGGCGGGATGGCGGCCGAGGGCGACGCGCAGCTCGGCCACGAGCCCCGCCTCCGCAGCGGCCCGCTCGTCCGGGGTGCGGACGATCCGCGACGGCATGCCGGTGAAGTGGCGCCAGGCGATCGTGCGCTCGCGCCGCGAGGCGCCCGACAGGTCGCCGACGAGCGCCGCTGCAAGCGGGTTGGCCGCCACGATCTCGCCGGCCGCGTCGACCACCATGACCGGCGTGTCGGTCAGCCGGTCGAGCAGCCGCTGCAGGCTCGGCGTGACGTGCCGGTCGATCGTGCCCGGACCGGGCTCGGCGTGCCCCGCCAGGCGGAACAGGTGCGAGCGCTCGTCGCCCGTGAGGCGCAGCGCGCGCGCCAGTGCCGCCAGCACGGACGGCGACGGGCGCTGAGCGCGGCCCTGCTCGAGGCGCGCGAGGTAGTCGACGGAGACGCCCGCGAGCCGCGCGACCTCCTCGCGGCGCAGCCCGGCCACGCGCCGCTGGTTGCCGGCGAGCTCGTCGTGCGCGACGGACATGCACCGATGATGGCGCACGCCGCCGCGGCCAACCTCGCCCTGCGAGTCCTAGGGAGCGCCGTCCCCTTGTCGGGAGCGCCGCCGGCGGGCACGCTCGGAGCATGACGACGACGCTGATCACCGGAGCGAACAAGGGCCTCGGCCGCGAGGCCGCCCGGCGGCTGCTGGCCGACGGTCACGACGTCTGGCTCGGTGCGCGCGACCAGGCGCGCGGGCGGGCCGCGGCCGAGGCGCTCGGCGGGCGCTTCGTCCGCCTCGACGTGACCGACGACGAGAGCATCGACGCCGCCGCGCGGCAGATCGCCGCCGAGAGCGGCGGGCTGGACGTGCTCGTCAACAACGCCGGCATCACCGGGGGCCGCACACCGCCCTCCGAGGTGACCGGCGACCAGATGCGCGCAGTCTTCGAGACCAATGTCTTCGGGATCGTGCGGGTCACGCGCGCGTTCCTGCCGCTGCTCGAGCGCTCCCCAAACCCCGTGATCGTGAACGTCTCCAGCGGCATGGGGTCGCTGGGCGTCACGACCGACCCGGCGCGCCTCGAGTCGACCATCGTCGGGCTCGCCTACCCGGCCTCGAAGACCGCGGTGAACATGCTGACGACGCAGTACGCGAAGGCGTTCCCGCGCATCCGCGTCAACGCCGTCGACCCCGGCTACACCGCCACCGACCTCAACGGCCACAGCGGCACGAAGACCGTCCAGCAGGGCGCCGAGGTCATCGTCGCGATGGCGAAGCTCGACGGCTCGGGCCCGACCGGGACGTTCGTGGACCAAGCGGGCGCCGTCCCCTGGTGAGCGCCGATCAGGCCGCCCCCTCGCGGCCGGCCCAGACGGTAACCCTCTCAAGCGGCAGGCCGACCTTCGTCGCGACGAGCCACGCCGCGTGATCCTCGTTCTCCGTCCAGACGTCCCGCACGACGATGATCCCGCCATCGCGCTCGATCGTCCACCCCGCCTGCTTCGCCGCCGCCTCGAGCGCCGATCGGTGCTCCCCGAGCTCGAAGCCCTCGGGCAACGTCACGTCGAACGGCTCAGACCCCGGCGGATGGTCGCCCTTGGCCACATCGCAACCCTACCGCTGCCCCTTCGCGGACCGGATCCCGCCTGGCGCCCATGCCATCGGGGCCCACCGACCTCGGCTAATTCAATTAGCCCCGCCTCGTGGGCGTCGGGCGCGCCTCACCGCTTCCCGGCGCGGCTGCGGGCGCGGTCGCCGCGGGGCCCGCACATGCGGCGCAGGAGCTCGCCAGTCGAGACCTCGTGGGCGCCGAAGGCGACCGCGCGCTCGCGGGTCCAGGGCGGGAGGTCGTAGTGGTCCCCCTGGAAGCGGTGGCGGGGGATCCCGAGGCGGGCGGCGAAGGCGTGCAGCTCCTCGAAGTCGCCGTCGGCCGCGAGGTGGCACCAGTGCGTGACCACGAGATGCGTGTCCGGGTACTCGCGCAGCGGATCGACGAGGATCGCCATGGGTCCGGGGACTCATCTTGCCGGTTGGGACTTTTCGGCGCGCCCGAAGTAGGTGACGATGCCGCCGTCATCACCCCCAAGGAGGCGCGGACATGCACGGATGGCAGAGAGCTCTCGCGGCGGCGGCCGGGACGGTCGCGATCTTGGCGGTGGGCGCCGGCCCGGCATTCGGAGCGACCGCGACGGTCAAGAACGACGCCGGCACTCCCGTCAACCTCAGTCCGGGCGCGCCGTTGACGATCCGCAACATGGAGCTCGAGACCGTGGTGATGGTCGCCGACACCGAGGGCGGGTCGTTCAAGACGCACGTCAACTCCCCCGCGGGCGAGTTCATCGGCAGCGACCTGTGCAAGGACACCGACAGCGTCGCCGGCGTCACGCAGGGCAACTACTTCCGCGGGAACGGGACCTACACCGTGGTCGTCCAGATCTACAGCGACCACGCCTGCGCGACGCCGCGCGGCGCTCCGATCAACTTCCAGTACGTGGTCGCCTCCAGCGTCACGCTCGCCCCGCCCGCCGGCGTCCTGCAGACCCGCCCGGCGGGCTCGTTCACGACCAACCAGCAGCAGATCGGCTTCGCCGGCAACCCGGGGGCGACCGCCTACGAGGTCCGCTACGCGCTCAACGGGCAGACCGGTCCCGACGGCGGCCTGATGGGCGCGAGCCAGACGGCGTTCGCCGATCCCGCCACCGGCAGGATCAGCCTGAGCCTCGACACGCCGGGCACCTACGTCATGGTCGCGCGCGCGAGCCGCGGCGGGGTGTTCAGTCCGTGGACGCCGCCGCTGATCCTGAAGGTCGTCGCGCCGTTCGACCTCTCCTCGCTCGACTTCCCCGACAGCCGCGGGCCGAGCTACAGCCTACGCGGCCAGATCCGCGAGCACTCGGCCACCGGGCGCGTCACGGTCGCGATCGCGCGCGGCAAGCACGGGCGCCGCTTCCGGCCGCTCGGCAGCGCGAGGATCCACGGCGGCGGCAAGTTCAACATGCGCTTCCGGATCCGCCGGCTGGGCTGGTACCGGCTGCGCTTCTCCTACCGCGGGTCGGCCACGGTGGTGTCCGGCCGGCAGTTCGAGTCGATCCAGATCCGCCGCCGCATCTTCGGCTGACGGCCGCGAGGCCCGGGCGGGGGGCGCCGGTCAGGCGACCCCGCTCGGCTTCGCCGGCTCCTCCGGCGGGTCCGGCAGCTGGAGCCACTGGTTGATCCGGCGGTGGCGGATCAGGAACGCCACCTCCGCGTGGTGGCCGAGTCCGGTGCTGCACCTGCCGCCCGGGCGCTCGGTGAGCAGGAACGTCCCGATCACGAAGCCCTTGACCGTCGACCGGCGCGTCTTCTCGAGCTTGGCGCCGCAGGGGAGGGCGCGGTTGAAGTCGCGGATGTCGTCACGGCTGGCGAGGCGCTGGGCGGCGGTGGCGTTGCCGACCTTGCTCGGGATGGTGAAATACCGCGCGGCCGCGGCCACGTGGCCGTGGCGCAGCGCGTCCGACCAACCGCGGATCACCGCCACCTCCGTCTTCGACACCGGCGGCCCGACCGGCTTGGGCGTCGGAGTCGCGGTCGGCGCGACGACCCCCTTGCCCGTGTGGGCTCCGGGCGTGCGCAGGTCGAAGCGGTCCTCGCTGCGCTCCCCGCACGCCGCGAGCGCCAGCCCAAGCGCTCCGAGCATGCAGGCGAGCCCGCGGTTCATGCAACGATCATTCCACCGTCAGCAAGGCTCTCAAACCCGCTTGTACCGGTGTTCGCAAGTACGTGCGGTCGCCGGCACTACGAACGCTCGAGCGGGCGCCCGAGCGCGAGCGGCGGGATCGAGCGGCCGACCACGCCCGCCACGGCGATCAGCGTCAGCACGTACGGCAGCGCCTGGAAGAGCACGGCGCCGGACGGCGAGAAGACCGGCAGCCGCTGCGCCAGCGCGCTGCTGAACCCGAACAGCAGCGTGGCCGCGAACGCGCCCACCGGCCGCCAGCGCCCGAAGATCAGCGCCGCCAGCGCGATGAAGCCGCGGCCGGTGGTCATGTTCTGCGAGAACGTGTGGACGAAGCCGATCGACAGGTAGGCGCCGCCCAGGGCGGCCAGCCCACCCGACGTCATCACGGCCAGGTAGCGCGTCCGGACCACCGACAGCCCGGCCGTCTCGGCGGCGAGCGGGTTCTCGCCCGCCGACCGCAGCCGCAGGCCGGAGGGGGTGCGGAACACGACGATCCAGGTCACGAGGACGAGCGCCAGCGCGACCCACACGAGCAGGTTGAGCTGGCCGAACACGTCACCGATGAACGGGATGTCGCGGATGCCGGGCAGCTTCACGTCGGGCACGCCGGCCAGGTCGTCGGGCGTGCCCTTGTTGCCGTAGATGTCGACGTACAGGTAACCCGTGATGCCGAGCGCGAGCAGATTCAGCGCGGTGCCGGACACGATCTGGTCGGCCCGGAAGCTGACCGCGAACACCGCGTGGATCAGCGCGAACGCGCAGCCGGCGGCGACCGCGACCACCAGGCCGCCGAGCCAGGTGCCGGTGATGTCCGCGCCCCAGGCGCCGAAGAAGGCGCCGGTCAGCATCATCCCCTCGAGCGCGATGTTCACCACGCCGCTGCGCTCGGAGAACAGGCCGCCCAGGGCCGCCATGCACAGCGGCGTCGCGAAGCGCAGCGTCGCCGCGCCCAGCGCGCCCCAGACGAACACCTCCTCGAGGTGGCCCTCACCCGACTTGGTCGCCGCGATCCCCCCGAGCGCGCCGCCGATGCCGGCGACCACGGCCCACCACCCCAGCCGCTGCTCGCCCCCGCGCACCGTCCACGCGCCGGCCGCGACGCCGAGCGCACCGAGCACCACCACCGGCGCCGCAGAGCGCGTCATGACCGGCGGCAGCGCCACGAAGAAGGCCAGCACGCCGAGCGCGATGCCGCCCCAGCCGACGCGCTTCGCCGTCAGCCAGGCGGGCACGCCGACGGCGCCCTCGCCGGTGGCGACGGCGCCGCTCACGGACCCTCCACCACGAGCTGGCCGCGTGTCGGCCGCGCCCTGACCGCCCGCCGCAGCCGCCACAGGTAGATGACCAGGATGTCGGTCGAGATCAGCAGGACGACGAGTCCCTGGATGATGAAGGTGAGGTTCGAGGCCAGCGCCGGGTCGAAGACCGTCGGGTCCAGGTTGCGCACCGACGTCCCGGTGAGCAGCCCGCCGAACACGATCGCCGAGAAGAACACCCCGATCGCCGTGTTGCGCCCGAGCAGCGCGACCGCGATGCCGAAGAAGCCGAGGTTGTTGATCGTGATGTCGTTGGTCGCGATGCGGAACTGCCAGCCGAGCACGTCCAGCGCGCCCGCCAGACCCGCGAACAGCCCGCACATCGCCATCACGACCACGTAGTTGCGGGCCACCGAGATGCCGGAGGCGCCCGCGGCCTCAGGGCTGAAGCCCACCGCGCGGACCTCGTAGCCGAGCACGGTGCGGTTCAGGATCACCCAGAACACCAGCAGCGCGCCGAGCGCGATGAACAGCCCGATGTGCAGGCCCTGCAGCTGCGGGTCGCCCCAGAACACGGGCAGCTTCGCGGCCTCGACGATGTCGTTCGACACCGGCACGTCCTTCTGAGCCGGGTTCGAGTTCTGCAGCGGCCCGCCGAGCTCGAACAGCCACGACGCCGTCCAGATCGCGATCCAGTTGAGCATGATCGTCGAGATCACCTCGTTGGTGCCGGTGAGCGCCTTGAGCCCGCCGGCGATGCCCGCCCAGGCGGCGCCCGCCGCGCATCCCCCGAGGATCGCGAGCACGATGTGCAGCAAACCGGGCATGCCCTTGAACGAGGAGCCGATCCACACGGCCAGGACGCTGCCCATGATGTACTGGCCCTGGCCGCCGATGTTGAACAGGCCGCAGCGGAACGCGAACGCGACCGCCAGGCCGGTGAGGAGCAGCGGCGTCACGACGATCAGCGTCTGCTGGAGGTTGATCGCCGCCACGTCGTGGTCCTCGGTCCACGGGAAGAACCAGTTCAGCCCGGAGCCGTTGAAGATCGCCTTGTAGGTCGAGACCGGGTTGTGGCCGGTGATCGCCACCACGATGCCGCCGGCCAGGAACGCGATGATCGCCGTGATCAGCGGCGTGATGATCCCGCCGCCGCGCAGGTAGGTCGCGAGCTTCGCCGCGACGGTCGCGTCGGGCGGCAGCTCGCTCTCTTCGGGGACGGTCATACCTTGGCCACCTGCCGGCCCCCGCCCGTCATCGCCACGCCGAAGTCCTCCTCGGAGGACTCGGGCGGCAGCTCGGCGACGATCTCGCCCTCGTAGATGACGAGCACACGGTCGCACAGCGAGCGGATCTCCTCGAGCTCGAGCGACACCAGCAGCACGGCGCGGCCGGAGTCGCGCGCCTCGACGAGGCGCCGGTGCACGAACTCGATCGCGCCCACGTCCAGCCCGCGCGTCGGCTGGGCGGCGATCACCACGCGCGGGTCGGCGGACAGCTCGCGCGCGATCACCACCTTCTGCTGGTTGCCGCCCGACAGCGACGACGCCGGCGTGTCGTAGGCGCCGCCGCGGACGTCGAAGTTGCGCAGCAGCGGCTCCGCGTTGGCCTTCA
>JBIOTP010000036.1:0-5375 GCA_044865965.1 Solirubrobacteraceae bacterium | reverse complement strand
GCGCTCGCATGCTGGTGGCACGTGTGCGCCTGCCGGGTGCCGGCAGGCGCGGGCCGGCGCCGCCGGAATGCGTTGAACTTTCGGCCGGGGCCACTAGCCGGCGGCCTCCGGGCGAGTCTCGGTGACGTACTCGTCCAGCTCGGACGCGATCGCGCGGAACCGCTTCGCGAACATCGAGCGCATGATGGGCGCGATCACGCGCCCGAGGGCGTTCGGCTCCAGAGCCCCGACCTGTGTCAGGCGGGTGCCTCCCTCGACGGGCTCGAACGTGAACCGGTGCGTCATCCGCCCGGCGGGGATGCGCGCGAGATGCGCGAACCGGCGCGGCGGCTCGTACTCGGCGAACTCGTACTCCACGGTGCCGAAGCCCTTGAACGAGCCGCGGAACCGGGCGCCGGCGGTGAGCGGGCCCGACGTGAGCTGCTTCACGCTGCGCAGCGTCTTCGCGTCCCACTCGAGCTGCCGGTGCGGATCGGCGGCGGCGGCGAACACCGCGTCGACGGGCGCCCGGACCACGGCGACCTCCGTGACCTCCATCGTTCCCTCCCCAATTTGCTTTAGTAGCTAAAGTACAGTCCGGCGATGACGGATGTCAAGCGCGATCCCGAGCTCTGGCGCCGGCGCTTCGTCCTGGAGCCCATGCGGCGGATCCTCCGGGCCGTCGAACGCGACCTCGTCCGCGTCGTCGAGGCCGAGGGCTACGACGGAATTCGCATTCCGCACCTTCAGGTCTTCGCACACGTCCCCCGCGACGAGGGCATGCGGATGAGCGTCCTCGCCGATCGGCTCGGCGTCACCGCCGGAGCGGTCTCGCAAGTGGTGGACCAGCTCGAGCGGATCGGGCTGGTCGAACGATCGCGGGACCCCGCCGACGGCCGCGCCGTCCGGGTCCGGCCCACGCTCGCCGCCGAGGCAGGGTACGAGGCCGGCCGGCGCGCCATCGCCGAGCGCGAGCAACGGTGGACCGACCTCGTCGGGCCGTCCCGGTGGGCGACGTTCCGCTCCGTGCTCGAGGAGATCGCCGCGCACGAGGAGCGCTGAGGCCACGGCGCCTCTCAGCCGCCCCCGGCGTGGCGGCGCGCGCGCACCGCGAGCTCGAGCCCGAGGCGCGTGCGCGGGTCGTCCAGGTTGGCCGCGAGCAGGCGCTCGATGCGTTCGCACCGGTGGTAGAGCGCTTGGCGCTGGAGGTGCAGGGCGCGCGCCGTCGCCGCCTTCTGCCAGCCGTGCTCGCAGAGCGCCTCCAGCGTGGGGAGCAGCTTGTTCTTGCGCCGGCTGTCGTGGTCGAGCAGCGGAGCGAGTCGCCGGTGCCCGAAGTGGCGCAGGTCCGGGCTGTCGCGCAGAACCCACAGCAGGCGGTCGACGTCGGGCTCGCTCGCGTCGTGCCAGGTCCGGGACGGGGCCTCGCGCGCGGATGCCGCGGTCTCGGCGGCGTCCTGGAGTGCGCGGGCGGCGTCGCCCCACCCGCGCACCGCGGCGGCCACCGCGATCAGCGCGGCGTGGCCGCCCCCAAGGTCGTGCTCGACCGCGGCGTGGATGACGCCCGCGAGCCGGTCGGCCAGCCACGCGCGGTCGGCCGGATCGCCGATCCCGACGAGGATCAGCAGGTCGCCCTCGCGCGCGCGGTCGCCCATCAGCGCCGGCAGGCCGAGGCCGTCGATCTCCTCGCGCACGCGCCGCGCGACCGGCGCCCACACGGCCGTGGGCGGCAGCCGCCGGCGGCGCGTGATGGCCACCGCGAGCGGCAGCAGCGCGGTGCGCCGATGGACGAGCCCGAGCGTCTCCGCCCGCTGCCGGGCCTCCTCCGGCTCGAGCGCGCCGGAGGCGAGCTCGGCGAGGAACTCGCCGCGGCCGCGCAGGGCCAGCTCGTCCTCTTGTCGGGCGCGCAGCAGCGCCAGCGCGATGACGCCGACGGCGCGCTCGACCGCGACGCGGTCGAAGTCGTCCAGGGGCGAGTCGACAGCCAGCGCCGTGAGGCGGCCGGCTTGCGCGCCGTCGCCCATCGGAAGCGGCAGCGACACCGACGCGATCGGGCCGTCGCGCCCACGCGCGCGCTGCCGGCGCTCGGCCGTCCAGGCGGCGAGCACCTCCTCGGTCGCGGCGCCGTAGGCGGCGTGGTGGAGCAGCTCGCCGCGCGCGCTCTCGAGCACGACCGGGTCGGAGATCATCGCGGCGAGCGCGGCCATGACCTCGGGGATGCCCTGGCCCTCGAGCACCAGCTCGGTGAAGCGCCGGTGGATCGCCTCACCGCGACGCAGGAAGGCGTATTGCCGGTTGACGATCTCGCCGTGAATCGCCTCGGTGATCTCGACGAACGGCACTTCGCGCCGGAGCGCGATCACCGGCAGGCCGCGCTGCTCGGCGCGCTCGACCAGCGCCCGCGGCGGCTCCTCCATCACTCCGCCGAGCTCGATCGCGACAGCCGCCACCCCGGACTCGGACAGCGCGTCGACGTAGCGGCGCTGCTCCGCCGCCCGCCGGCCGATGCCGAGGCCGGTGGTGAGCAGGAGCTCGCCGCCCTTGAGGTCGCGCGCGATCCAGGGGACGTCGCCGCTGGCCACCCAGCGGATCGGACGCTCGAGCCCGCCCGCTCCGGCGACCACCTCGGGCTGCCCGCGGCGGACCGGCGGCAGTGCCAGTGCCGCCTGGACCGTCATCACCGCGCCCTCGGGCCGGGACATCCCAACCGCGGAGAATAGGACAGATCGTCTGCGATCTCGGTGGATCCTGTGACGGAGAGTGCCTTGCTTGCTCCGCTCGCTCCCGTGACCCTTCGCCGTCAGCAGGTCATCGAAAGAGGGAGAGACATGCGAATCGGAGTCGTCAGGGAGATCAAGCCGGCCGAGCGGCGCGTCGCACTGACGCCGGCGGGCGTGCGCGAGCTGGCGGATGCCGGCCACCACGTGCTCGTCGAGCGCGGCGCGGGCACGGGCGCGGGGTTCGACGACTTCGCGTACGAGCTCGCGGGCGCGCAGCTCGTCGCGCACGCCCCGGACGTGTGGTCGGGAAGCGAGTTGCTGCTGAAGGTCAAGGAGCCGATCGAGTCCGAGTACGCGCTCCTGCACGACGGGCTCACGCTCTTCGCCTACCTGCACCTGGCGCCCAACCGCCCGCTGACCGGCGCGCTCCTGCGCGCGGGCACGACCGCGATCGCCTACGAGACCGTCGAGGACGCACGTGGCCGCCTGCCGCTGCTCGCCCCGATGAGCGAGGTGGCCGGGCGGCTGGCGGCGCAGGCCGGGGCCTACTTCCTGCAGGACCCGCTCGGCGGCCCGGGCGTGCTGATCGGCGGCGTGCCGGGCGTCGCGCCGGCCAACGTGCTCGTCATCGGCGGCGGCGTGGTCGGGACGCACGCCGCGCGCGTGGCCGCCGGGATGGGCGCCGAGGTCACGATCCTCGAGCGCTCGCTCGACCGGTTGCGCGAGCTCGAGGAGCTCTTCGACGGCCGAGCCCGCTGCCTGATGTCCGACGCGCTCACGCTCGAGGCGGGGCTGCGCGACGCCGACCTCGTGATCGGCGCGGTGCTCATCCCCGGCGCGCTGGCGCCGAAGCTCGTGACCCGCGAGATGCTCGGCCTGCTGCGCCCGCACCGCGTGCTCGTCGACGTGGCCATCGACCAGGGCGGCTGCTTCGAGACGTCGCGGCCGACGACGCACGGCGCGCCGGCCTACGAGATCGACGGGATCCTGCACTACTGCGTGGCGAACATGCCCGGAGCGGTCCCGGCAACGTCGACGCGGGCCCTGACCAACGCCACGCTGCCCTACGTGCGCCGCCTCGCCGGCCTGGGCGTCGGGCCGGCGCTGAAGGCGGACGCCGGGCTCGCGCGCGGGCTCAACGTGGCGGCCGGGACGATCGTCTACGAGCCCGTCGCGCAGGCGTTCGGGACGGACGAGGTGGCGGCATGAGCTCCGTCACGGGCAACGCCCAGCTCTCGCAGGGCCTCAAGCAGCGCCACATGACGATGATCGCGTTCGGCGGCATCATCGGCGCCGGGCTGTTCGTCGGCAGCGGAGCCGTGATCCACGAGACCGGGCCCGCAGCCGTGCTGTCCTACCTGCTCGCCGGCACGCTGATCGTGCTCGTGATGCGCATGCTGGGCGAGATGGCGGTCGCCAACCCGACGGTCGGCTCCTTCGCCGAGTACGCGCGCGGCGCGCTCGGCGGATGGGCGGGCTTCTCCGTCGGCTGGCTGTACTGGTACTTCTGGGTGATCGTCGTCGGGATCGAGGCGATCGCCGGCGCCGGGATCGTCCAGCACTGGCTTCCCGGCGTGCCGCTGTGGGCGCTGTCGCTCGGGCTGGTGGTCCTGCTGACCCTGACCAACGTCGCGTCGGTGCGCTCCTACGGCGAGTTCGAGTTCTGGTTCGCCTCGATCAAGGTGATCGCGATCGTCGTGTTCATCGCGCTGGCCGGCGCCTTCGTGCTCGGCCTCGGCTCCGGTGAGGCGCTGGACTTCTCCAACCTGACGGCGGGCGACGGGTTCGCGCCCGGGGGCCTCGGGTCGGTCTTCACCGGCATCGCGGTCGTGATCTTCGCGTTCGTCGGCGTCGAGATCGTCACGATCGCCGCCGCGGAGTCCGTGGAGCCGGCGCGCGCCGTGGCGAGGGCCACCAACTCGGTCGTCGCGCGCGTGATCGTCTTCTACGTCGTGTCGATCTTCCTCGTCGTGACGATCCTGCCGTGGAACGACGCCCGGCTGCTCGAGAGCCCATACGTGAGCGTGCTCCAGCGCGTCGGCATCCCCGCGGCCGCGGAGATCATGAACGCGATCGTGCTCACCGCGGTGCTCTCGTGCCTGAACTCCGGGCTCTACACGGCGTCGCGCATGCTCTTCGCGCTGGCCCGGCGCGGGGACGCCCCCGCCGGGCTGCTGCACGTCTCCAAGCGCGGCGTCCCGCTGAAGGCGATCCTGCTCAGCACCGTGATCGGCTACGTGGCCGTCGTGATGGCCTACCTGTCACCGGACACCGTGTTCCTGTTCCTGGTCAACTCCTCGGGGGCGATCGCGCTGTTCGTGTACCTGCTCATCGCCGTGTCCCAGCTGCGCATGCGCGCCCGGCTGGAGCGCGAGGCGCCCGAGCGGCTGAAGGTGCGCATGTGGGGCTACCCGGGGCTCACCTATGCGGCGATCGCCGGCATCGTCGGCGTGATCGCCTCGATGGCCTTCATCGCCGACACCCGGTCGCAGCTGCTGCTCAGCCTCATCAGCGCCGCCGCCGTGCTCGCGGCGTACGCCGTCCGCGCCCGCTGGGCCCGCCCGGCCGACCGGCTCGCCGCCCAGCCCGCTCACGCCTAAGGGGTCAGATGCACATGCACTTCCCCACCGCGGTGTCAGCGATGCGCTGGGTCTACGACTTCGCCGAGGGCTCGCGCGA
>JBIOTP010000035.1:0-8747 GCA_044865965.1 Solirubrobacteraceae bacterium | reverse complement strand
CGTCGACGACCGGGGTGGGGGCGGTGACCGTCATCGGCCAGCTCCGCGTGCGCCTGCCGGCGCGACCGTGATGGTCTCGTTCATGGCCGGCTCACCGCGTACCTGCGGCCGCCAGCTGCTCCACCTTGGCCGCGTTGGTCTTGTCCACGAACCCGGGGCCGGTCAGCACGGGCTGGCCGCCGCCGGCGGTGTTGGCGTTGGTCTTGTACAGCGTGAGGAACACGACCGGCAGGTAGCCCTGGAGGTACTGCTGCTGGTCGATCGCGAACTGGATGTCGCCTGCCTTGATCCCCTTCACGACGTCGCCCGAGAGGTCGAACGTCGCGAGCTTGGCCTTGCTGTTGGCGCCCTTGATCGCGGTCTGGGCGGCGACCGCGACGTCCGGATTGAGCGCCATCACGTAGTCGTAGGACTTGTCGGCCTGCAGCTTGGACTTGATCTCCGTCTGCGTGGTCGCGATGTCCTTGGTGCCCTTCACCTGCAGGTTGTCGACGGGGCCGCCGAAGCCCTGCTTGACGCCGTCGCAGCGCTGGTTGAGGCCGATGTTGCCCTGCTCGTGGATGACGCAGAGGATCTTCTTGGCGCCCTCGGACTTCATCCGCGCGCCCGCCGCCTGGCCCGCGATCGACTCGTCCTGGCCGACGTGCGTGATCGCGCCCAGGTCCTTGTAGACGTCGGAGCCCGAGTTCAGCGTGATGATCGGGATGCCGGCCGACTTCGCCTTCTCGAGCGCGCCCTTGATCGCGTCGGGGTTCGGGGCCGAGACCGCGAGGCCGTCCACCTTCTCGGTGACCGCGGCCTCGATCATCTGCGCCTGCTTCTGGGGGTCGTTGTTGGACTCCGTGTACTTGAGCGTGACGCCCATGTCCTTGGCGGCCTGCTCCGCGCCCTTCTTGGCGACCGACCAGAACGAGCCGGCGTCGCCGTGGGTGACCATCGCGATCGTGATGTCGCGCTTCTGGGTCAGGCTGGCGTTGTCCTTGCCCGCCTTGGACGCCTCGTCGTTCGAGCTGCCGCAACCGGCGGCGAGCGCGGCGACCCCGGCGGCCAGCGCCAGCGCTATCGCGCCGCGCAGTCGTGTGGTGGACACGTGCACCTCCTCCTCGTGTGAGATAACCCCGATCTCCCTCGGGTTAGAGCGCGACAAATTTGATTAGAGCGCTCTAACGCGGAGGAGTATGCTTCCCGATCGCATGGCTGTCAAGGCCCGTCATCCGACCATGGAGGACGTTGCGCGCGCCGCCGGTGTATCGCGCGCGCTGGTCTCGCTCGTCATGCGCGAGAGCCCGAAGGTGAGCGCGGCGCGGCGCGAGCGCGTGCTGTCCGCCGCCGCCCACCTCGGCTATCGGCCGAACGCGATGGCGCGAAGCTTGGTGGAGCGCCGTACGCGCACCATCGGGCTGCTTCTGAACGACCTGCACAACCCGTTCTTCGCGGAGATCGCGAGCGGCATCGAGGAGGTCGCCTCGGCGCTCGACTACCGCGTGCTGATCAGCTCCGGCGGCCACCGCCCGCCGCGCGAGCGGGCGATGCTCGAGGCGCTGCTGGAGTACCGCACCGACGGGATAGTGGTGGTCAGCCCGCGCCTGCGCAGCTCCGACCTCGTGGCCGCCGCCGGCGTGGCGCCGGTGGTGGCGATCAGCCGGCTCGTGCGCGACCCGTCGGTCGACTGCGTGATGACCGACGAGGTCCTCGGCGCCCGGCTCGCCGTCGAGCACCTCGCCGGCCTCGGGCACCGGCGCATCGTGCACGTCGACGGCGGCGACGAGGCGAGCGCGGCCGGCCGCCGGACGGGCTACACGCGCGCGATGCGGTCGCTCGGTCTCGGCGAGCACATCGCGGTCGTGCCCGGCGACTTCACCGAGCTCGCGGGCGTCCGGGCGGTCGAGCGCCTGATCGCCGGCGGCGAGATGCCCACGGCGATCTTCGCCGGCAACGACATGCAGGCCGCGGGCGCGCTCGACCGGCTGGAGGACGAGGGCATCCGCGTCCCCGAGGACGTCTCGCTGGTCGGTTTCGACAACACGTTCCTCGCCGCGCTGCACCACATGTCCCTGACCACGATCGACCAGCCGCGCCGCGAGATGGGCCGCCTCGCCCTCCAGCTCCTGCTCGAGCGCGTCGACGGCCGCCGCACCCAGGAGGTCCGCCTCACGCCGCCGACCCTCGTGGTGCGCAAGACGTCGGGGCCACCGCCGTGAGCGCGCCGGCGCCCCCCGCGCCCGCGCCGCGGCCGGCCCGCCGCGCGCTCGCGGGCCTCGCGCTGCTCGCGGGCGCCGCGCTCGCCGTCGCCGCCCTCTTCGGCCCGCACCGCGGCGGCCCGCCGCCCGCGGTCGTGACGGTCCTCGGGCCCGCCTCCGCGGAGGCGACCGGGTTCGCCGCGGGTCCCGGGCGCGTCGTCACGGTCGCACACGCGCTGGGGCCCGGCGCGATCGCGGTGCGCGACTCCCGCCGCGTCGTCCGCCGCGCGCGGTTGCTGCGCGCCGACCGCGAGCGCGACCTCGCAGTGCTCGCCGTCCCCGGCCTGCGCGCCGCTCGCGTGCGCATCGCAGCCGCGCGCGCCGGCGCACCGGTGCGCATCGTTCGGCCGGGCGGGCCCGCGCGCGCGGGACGCGTCCGTCGCCGGTTGCTCGCGAGCGTCGGGGCGCTGGACGGGAGCTCCACGGCGCGCGACGCGCTCGAGCTCGCGGTCGCCGCCGAGGCGGGCGACTCGGGCGCGCCGGTCGTCACGGACGACGGCCGCGTGGCGGGCGTCGTCTTCGCCCGCTCCGAGGCCCGCGCGAGCACGGCCTACGCGGTCCACGCGAGTGCGATCGAGGCGCTCGTCGGGCGCTGACGCAGGGCGCGGCGCACTCCTCCGACGGCTCGACCATGCCGTCCGTGGCCGCGAGCCGCCGATCCTCGACCGATGCTCAGTCGATGCAACTGCCGCTGATCGACAACCAGCCGATCAGCAGCGCGATCAGGCCGGCGATGAACGTGACGCCGCCGACCATTCCGGTCGCGAGGTACGTGAGCGGCCGTCTTCGGCGTACCGCGCTGACCAGCAGCGCGCCCGCCCCACCCGCCCCGACGGCGATGAACGTGCGGAGCCCGTAGTCGGCGTCCGAGGCGCTCAGGCCGCCGGGGGTGCTGACGATGAACGCGCCTGCCACGGCCGCGAGCACGTACGTGCCGGCGATCGGCAAGCGTTCACCCCGCGCCGTCCACAGGAGGATCGCCGGAATCGCGATCAGCCCGAGCGCGATGGCCAGCGCGACGAGCGTCCCCGTCACCCTCTCGCTCGAGCTCGGCGCCTCGCAGATGGCGAATACGTGCACCGTCACGGATGATCGGCGCCGAGAGACCTAGGATGCGCCGGTGGAGCGCAACTGGGCCGGCAACCACACGTACCGCGCCGCGCGGCTGCACCGGCCGGGGACGCTCGAGCGGCTGCGAGAGATCGTGGCCGGCGCGCCGCGCGTGCACGTACTGGGCTCGCGGCACTCGTTCACCGACGTCGCCGACTCGGCGGAGCTGATCGCGCTCGACGAGCTGCCCGCGGACGTGCGGGTCGATCACGCGGCGGGCACGGTCTCCTTCGGCGCGGGCCTGCGCTACGGCGAGCTCGCGGGCGCGCTGGAGCGCGAGGGCCTCGCCCTGCACAACCTCGCGTCGCTCCCGCACATCTCGGTCGCGGGGGCGATCGCCACGGCCACCCACGGCTCAGGCGACGGCAACGGCAACCTCGCGACCGCGGTGGCCGGCCTCGAGATCGTGACGTCCAGCGGGGAGATCGTCACGGCCTCGCGCGGCGACCCGGACTTCGACGGGCTCGTCGTCGGCATCGGCGCGCTCGGGGCGGTGACGCGGATCACGCTCGACGTCGAGCCCGCCTACGACGTGCGCCAGCGCGTGTTCGAAGGCCTCGCGTGGGATGCGCTCTACGAGCACTTCGACGCGATCAGCTCGACCGGCTACAGCGTCAGCGTGTTCACCCGCTGGGGCGTGACGGCCGACCAGGTCTGGGTCAAGAGCCGGGCGACGGACGCGCCCGAGCAGGAGCGGGGCGAGCTGTTCGGCGCCGTCGCCGCAACGGCGGATCGCCACCCGATCCTCGGGCTCGACGCCGTCAACTGCACGCCGCAGCTCGGCGTCCCGGGGCGCTGGTGGGACCGCCTCCCGCACTTCCGGATGGGCTTCACGCCGAGCAGCGGGGACGAGTTGCAGTCGGAGTACCTGATGCCGCGCCGGCACGGGGTCGCGGCGATCCAGGCGGTGCATGCGCTCGCGGAGCGGATGCGGCCCGTGCTGCTGGTGAGCGAGATCCGCACCGTGGCCGCCGACCGGCTGTGGATGAGCCCGCAGTACGGGCAGGACACGATCGGCATCCACTTCACCTGGACGTCCGAGCCGGACCTCGTCGCGGACGTGCTCGTCGACCTCGAAGCCGCCCTCGCCCCCTTCGACGCGCGCCCGCATTGGGGCAAGCTCTTCCACACGGCTCCGCCCTATGGACGGCAGGGAGACTTCATCGCCCTGATCGAGCGGCTCGACCCGCGCGGCGCGTTCCGCAATGCCTGGCTGGAGCGCCACGTGCTCGGCGCGTGACGAGCGGATTGCGGGGGCGCCGCGCCGGGATGTTCTGAGCGGCTCGGGGAATGCAGGCCGGGCGGGCGGGTCCGGCGAACTTCGGGCAGGTGAGGGGGAGCCTGAATCGGCTCGCGGTGATCGTGCGAGGTCGATGTGCGCATTCGCGCGATCCTGTCGCGCGCGATCGATCACACTCGATCAGTCGTTCGAGGGGGTGTGTCAATTGACTTCGATCCTTTCGAAGTAAAGCGACACACCCCCGGCGCGGCGGTGATCGTTTCCCGGCGAGCCACCTCAAGCTCCCCCTTCACCTGCAAGCAGTTCGCCGGGGCGCCCGCGCGGTAGCGTGCATCGCATGGCGAAGCGGGTCTGGTCCAGCACCGAGGGCGACCTCCGCAAGGCGCGCGACACGGCCGGCGCGCGCCCCACCGCCGGCGGGCGGGTGAAGGTGCGGCGCGAGGTCGCCGGGCGGCGTGGGAAGGCGGTCACGACGGTCTCGAACCTGCCGCTCGACGACGCCGGGCTGCGCGAGCTCGCCGGCCGGCTGAAGAAGCGCTGCGGCGTGGGCGGCTCGGCCAAGGACGGCGTGATCGAGCTGCAGGGCGACCACCGCGACACCGTGGTCGCGGTGCTCGAGGCCGCCGGCTACGACGTCGTTCTCGCCGGCGGCTAGATAACATCTTATATATGTACAGCTTCGGACTCGACGAGGAGCGCGCGGCGCGGCTCGGAGAGGATGGGGCGACGCGGATCCGCACGTTCCGGCTGCTGATCGTGCTCGCGCAGGAGCTGCGCACGCTGCTGGATCAGCTCCTCCGCGAGGCGGACATGACCACGCAGCAGGCCGCGCTGTTCGTCGTCGTCGAGGCGCACGGTGCGCCGTCGCTCTCAGAGGCGGCCGCGGGGCTCAGGAGCTCGTACCAGAACGCCAAGCAGATCGCGACGGCGCTGGAGCGGAAGGGACTCCTGCGCATCTATGCGGACCCGGGGGACCGGCGGGTGCGCCGGCTGGAGTCGACCGCGAAGGGCCGGGCGCGCTGGAAGGAGCACGCGCGGTCGGACTACGAGCACATCAGGGAGTGGTTCTCCGACCTCTCGGAGGCGGAGGCCAGGACCCTGTTCGAGCTGCTGCTGAGGGTCGAGGAACGCGCCCGCGCCGAACTCGGCCGATATAGAGAACATGTTATCTAATACTCGGCTCACGTCAGCAGCAGCCTCGATCGCCGAGCGCGTGGTGCGCAGCCCGTGGCCGGCGCCAGCCGTGCCCGACGTAGACCTGACGTCCTTCGTCCTGCGCCACGCCGGGTCTGCCGAAGATCGTGCTGCTCACGCACCGCTCGCTCGTCGCCAACCTCTGCCAGACCGCAATCCCGTACCCGCTCGCCGAAGGCGAGCGGATCCTCGGCCCGGCGCCGTTGTTCCACGCCATGGGGCTGTGCGCGGTGCTCCACCACACGCTCGCGTCGGGCGCCGCCGTCGTCACGCTGGCCCGGCTCGGGCTCGAGCCGATGCTCGCGGCGATGGAGGCCCATGAGATAGCGCACGCGCTCGTCCCGCCGTCGCTGCTGGCGGTGTTCGCCCACCTCCCGCTCGCGGAACGCTTCGACCTCACCGCGCTGCGAACCCTCGGATGCGGCGGCGCCCCGGGCGCCCGCCGCACTGGAAGAGGCGGCCGCCGAGCGGCTGGGGTGCGGGGTCGGCCAAGGCTACGGCATGTCGCGCCCTACAAGCGCCTCCACGCGATCGAGCTGCGAGACGAGCTGCCCCGCTCACCCACGGGCAAGCTGCTGCGCCGCGTGCTGCGCGAGCGCTAGCGGAGGCGCCGACGACGCGCGCGCCTCCAGGTGCGGCGTGACCATGCGCACACGCGCCGGCGCGCCCGGCCGCGCCCGCCGCTCGTCGACCGCCCGCACCGCGAGCCGCCCCATCTCGAGCCGCGGCTGGTCCACGCTGGTCAGAGACACGTGGCGGATCGCCGCCAGGTACGTGTTGTCGTAGCCGACCAGCGAGACGTCGTCCGGCACGGCCAGGCCGGACTCCCCGAGCGCGGTCAGCGCGCCGATCGCCGCGAGGTCGTTGCAGGCGAAGATCGCGGTCGGCGGCTCGCCGGCCAGCAGCGCCCGGGCGCCCGCGTAGCCGCCCTCGTCGGTGAAGTCGCCCGCCGCCACGCGCGCGCGCAGCCCGTGGCGGGCCATCGCCGACTCGTAGCCGGCGCGGCGCTCGGCCGCGCCCGGGCCGACCCCGCCGTCGATGTAGGCGATCCGCGAATGCCCCAGCGCCGCGAGGTGCGCGACCGCCAGCTCGGCCCCGAGCGCGTCGTCGTTGACGATCACGTCACAGCGCGGCGCGCGGATGTGGCGGGTCGCGACCAACACGGTCGGCACCGCGCGCGCGGCGCCGGCCAGGGCGGCCGCGGACAGCCGCGGGGCCAGCAGCACGAGCCCGTCGACGTCCTGCTGCAGGAACGCCTCCACGACGTCGGCCTCCTCGCCGGCGTCGCGCCGCCCGGTCCCCAGCACCACCCGCAGCCCGCGCGAACCCGCCTCCGCCTGAAGCCCGTCGATCACCTCCGCGAAGAACGGGTTGTGCAGGTCGGAGACGAGCACGCCGAGCGTCCGCGTACGGCGCTCTACGAGGCTGCGGGCGACGAGGTTCGGCCGGTAGCCGAGCTCCGCCGCCGCCTGCAGCACCGCCGCGCGGCGCGCCTCCGAGACGTTCGGCGCGCCGCGCATGACGAGCGAGACCAGCGACTTCGAGACGCCGGCCCGCTCGGCGACGCTCGTGATGGTGGGGCGGGCGCGCGTCAGGTCTGGGTCGGGAAGCCGAGGTTGACGCCGGTGTGCGTGGCGGGATCGGGCCAGCGGGTCGTGACCACCTTCCCGCGCGTGTAGAAGCGCACGCCCTCCGGCCCGTGCATGTGCACGTCGCCGAACAGCGACGACTTCCAGCCGCCGAACGAGTGGTAGGCCATCGGCACCGGGATCGGCACGTTGACGCCGACCATGCCGGCGGTCACCTCCTGCTCGAAGCGCCGCGCGGCGCCGCCGTCGCAGGTGAAGATCGCCGCCCCGTTGCCGTACGGGTTCGCGTTGACGAGCTCGACCGCCTCCGGGTAGCTGTCCGCGCGCACGACCACCAGCACCGGCCCGAAGATCTCCTCGTCGTAGATCCGCATCCCGGGCTTGACGTGGTCGAACACGCACGGGCCGATGAAGTAGCCGTCCTCGTGGCCCTCGACCACCAGGCCGCGGCCGTCGACGGTCAGCTCGGCGCCCTCCTCGACGCCGGCGTCGACCAGCCCGCTCACCTTCTCGTAGTGGCGCTGGGAGACCAGCGGCCCCATCTCGGAGGTCGGGTCCGTGCCCGGGCCGACCTTGAGCGCCGCGATGCGCGAGCGGATCTTCTCGAGCAGCGGCTCGGCGACGTCGCCGACCGTGACCGCCACCGACACCGCCATGCAGCGCTGGCCGGCCGACCCGTAGGCGGCCGACACGAGGCCGTCGGCGGCGAGGTCGAGATCGGCGTCCGGCAGGACGATCGCGTGGTTCTTGGCCCCGCCGAGCGCCTGCACGCGCTTGCCGTGCGACGTGCCGGTCTCGTAGATGTAGCGCGCCACCGGCGTCGAGCCGACGAACGACACCGCCGAGATCCCCGGGTGCGTGAGGATCCCGTCGACCGCCTCCTTGTCGCCGTGCACGACGGAGAAGACGCCGTCGGGCAGCCCGGCCTCCTGCAGCAGGCGCGCGATCACGAGCGACGCGGACGGGTCCTGCTCGGACGGCTTGAGGATGAACGCGTTGCCGCACGCGAGCGCGATCGGGATCATCCACAGCGGCACCATCATCGGGAAGTTGAACGGCGTGATCCCGGCGACCACGCCGAGCGGCATCCGCATCGAGTGCGAGTCCACGCCGGTCGACACCGACGGCGTCATCTCGCCCTTGAGCAGGTGCGCGAGGCCGCACGCGAACTCGACGACCTCCTGCCCGCGCGTGATCTCGCCGATCGCGTCCGAGGTCACCTTGCCGTGCTCTCGCGTGACGATCTCCGCCAGCTCCTCCTTGGCCGCGTTCAGCCGCTCGCGGAACGCGAACAGCACCTGGGTGCGCTTGGTCAGCGAGGTCGCGCCCCACGCGCGCTGCGCCTCGGTGGCGGCGGCGACCGCGCGGTCGAGG
>JBIOTP010000034.1:0-17445 GCA_044865965.1 Solirubrobacteraceae bacterium | reverse complement strand
GACGCCACGCGCGTGCATCTGAACCACCGCGACGTGACGCTGATCTGCTTCTCGCGCGCGCCGATCGATCGGCTCATCGCCTACAAGGAGCGGATGGGTTGGCAGTTCCCCTACGTCTCGACCTACGGGACGGAGTTTCCGTTCGACTTCGGGCTCGCCCTCACGCCCGAGCAGGCGCAGGAGATCCCCGAGGTCAAGGAGATGATCGACAACCCCCCCGGGTGGCTCCAGGACTGGGGGCGGCAGGTCGGAGCCAAGCTCGAGGACGGCCTGCGCGAGGGCCCGAGCTTCATCGCCTTCGCGCGCGAGAACGGGAGCGTGTATCACACCTACACGGTGATGGCGCCCGATCCGTTCGTCGCGCCCTACCACTCGTTCCTGCTCAAGCGAACGGCGAAGGGTGAGGCCGAGGAGCCCCGCGCCTGGCGCAAGGACGAGTACCCGGACTGATCGCACGACAAGGGCACCCGCGCTGAGATAGGAGGCAAGGCAATGACGCAGCACAAGGTCGGGACACGAGAGCAGTGGCAGGCCGCCCGCGACGAGCTGCTCGCGGAGGAGAAGGAGCTCACGCGCCGCAACGACGAGCTGGCGCGGAAACGCCGGGAGCTTCCCTGGGTGCCGGTCGAGAAGGAATACGGCTTCGAGACCGCCGACGGGACCAAGTCCCTCGCGGAGCTGTTCGACGGTCACTCGCAGCTGCTCATCTACCACTTCATGTTCGGCCCGGCATACGCGGCCGGCTGCCCGGTCTGCTCATCGATCGCGGACAACCTCGACGCGAACGCGATCCACCTGGCGGCGCGGGACGCGAAGCTGATGCTCGTGTCGCGGGCCGCGCTGGAGAAGCTGCAGGGATACAAGAAGCGGATGGGTTGGAGCCTCGACTGGGCGTCGACGGTGGGCAGCGAGTTCAACCGCGAGCTTGGCTTCCTGCACACCGAGGAGGAGCTGAAGCCGTTCCTCGAGGGCGAGCTGCCGCCGGCGGTCGAGCAGAACGCCGAGGCGTGTGGGGTCGATGCGGCGACGTACGTGGCAGAGGGGCCCGGCCTGAGCGTGTACATCCTCTCGGACGGCGCCGTCTACCGGACCTACCTGACGACCGCGCGCGGTCTCGAACCGGCGATGGGCTACTACGGCCTCCTGGACCGCACGCCGATCGGCCGCAACGAGGAGGGTGCGCAGGTCTTCTGGCTGCGCCGCCACGACGAGTACGAGCACGTCCCGTCGAGGGCTACCACCTGACAACACGCGGAGCAGGAACGCTTCTCGCGTGGAAGACGGACACGGCGCGCGTGTCACGCGACCGGCGGGGGCGTTCCCTCCGCGCTGGCGGCAAGCCCCGGGTCCCACTCGCACACGGCGCACGCGTGTTGGAAGACCGAGTGGGCGAACTCGAGCGCGGCCGCGTGCGGGTCTGGGCTCTCGCGCGCGTCGTCCCAGTCGAGGATGTACAGCCCGAGCTCCGCGTCCCAACGCGCGGCGGCGGGCGCCGGCGTAGCGCCGGCGAACCCGGCCGGCGCCGGGTGCGCGTAGGCGTAGAACGCGGGCCGGCCGTAGCGCCCGTCGCCGGGCCACCAGCCGACCGCGACCTCCTGCGCGTCCATCGCGTTGCGCATGATGAAGTCGTCCGCAGGGGGATCGGCGGGTAGACCGGAGAACAGGTTCGTGGCGAGATCGAACGACCCCCACCACGCGTTGACGGGCGTGGAGCGGCCCCGATACGGAGCTCGGAACGCGGCGAGCACAAGCGCCGCATAGGTGGCCGCGGCGAAGTACGACGCCACCTGTGCGGGGTCATAGCGCGCGTGCTCGCGGTCCTCGTCCAGCGGCACCGTCCACGCCACCTCCTGCGGCGTCGGGTCGATCTCCACCGCGCCGGCCACGCCGCGGACGGCGTCGAGCACGTCGCGCGTCACGTCACCGACCGGCCGGTCGGGCGTGAGCGCCGCGCGGCGTGCCCGCCCGTCGCCGTGCTCGATCACCGCCTCATGCGCATGCAGGTCGAGCGCGACGACGAACGCCCCGGAGCCGTCCGGCGCAGGCAGCGGCAACGTTTCCCAGCCGCGCGCGGTCAGCCGCAGCGCGGCGTGCTGGAGCTGCGGCTCGGGCGGGCCGAGGACGGCCGCCAGCTTGCCGAGGACCTGGGTGTGCGCGTGCAGCGTGTCGCAGGTCGCGCTCCAGTCCTCGTAGGCGGCAAGCGGCGGCCACATGCCTGGACCTTACGCCTGCCCCGCGTAGTGCCCCGCAGCGGCTATCCGGCCGATTCTCGCGGCACCTGTCGTGATACGATATCGTCGAACGATAGGGAGGACCTTCATGACGGTGCGCTGCAGCACGTATGCCGTCGAGGCCCAGGCCCGCCGCGCCGCGCGGGCCATGACCGCCGCCGGCGTGCCGGCGGACGAGATCACCTTGTTGGCCGGCCGACGGCACCACGACCTCCGGGACGAGCCGGTCGGTGGCTTCGCGGGGCCGGTCGCTCCCGAAGCGCCCGTGGGTAAGTACGCCGGACCGGCGCGGCGGCGCCGCCAGGCCGCGGGCGGGTTCGCCGGCGAGCCGGACCGCCAGCGCCAGGGCACGTACGCCGACGCCGACCTGGGCGTCGTCGCGGCCTGCGAGCGCGGCGCCGAGCACGCGCGCGTGACGAGCGACCTCGAGCTCCGGCGGATCCTGTGGGACGCCCACCTCGCGCGCGACACCGCCGAGCGTGTACTCAACGACCTGCACGCCGGCCGCGCCGTGATCCTCGCCCCGGGCCCGGACGCCCACGCCGATCTCGACGCGCCGGCGCACGCCGCCTGAACGTGGCCGCGCCTGCGTCCCGAGAGTCGGGCGGGCGCGCCACCTGGCGCGCCACCACGGCCGGCGAGCTCGTCTCCGAGTTGCTGGGCACGTTCGTCCTGATCTGCTTCGGCGACGGCGTCGTCGCGATGGCTGTCGCGGCGCTCAATCAATCCGGCCGCGGCAAGGAGATCTTCGCCGCCAGCGGCGACTGGCTGATCATCGGATGGGGCTGGGGCCTGGCGGTCATGTTCGGCATCTACGTCGCCGGCGGGATCAGCGGAGCCCACATCAACCCCGCCGTCACGCTCGCGTTCGCCGCCCGGCGCGAGTTCCCGTGGCGCAAGGTCCCCGGCTACATCGCCGCCCAGGTGGTGGGCGCGTTCCTCGGCGCGCTTCTCGTCTACATCGTCTACAAGGGCGCGATCGACTCCTACGAGCGCGCCAATCACATCACCCGCGGCGAGCCGGACTCGCTGACGACGTACTCGATCTTCGCCACCTTCCCCGCCAAGTACCTCGGCAACTGGCTCGGGCCCCTCATCGACCAGGTCGTGGGAACCGCGTTCCTCGTCGCCTTCGTGTTCGCGCTGGTCGACGAGCGCAACCAGCCGCCCAAGGCGAACCTGGCGCCGGTCGTGATCGGCCTCGTGGTCGTCGCCGTCGGGCTGTCGTTCGGCGCCAACGCCGGCTACGCGATCAACCCGGCACGCGACTTCGGCCCGCGCCTGTTCGCGTGGATCGCCGGCTGGGGGAAGGTGGCGATCCCCGGCGACTACGCGAACGTCAGCGCCTACCTCTGGATCCCGATCGTCGGCCCGTGCCTGGGCGCGCTGATCGGCGCCTTCGTGTATGACGTCGGCATCCGCAACACCCTGCTCGCCCGCGGCGAGCAGCCTGCCCCCGACGTCGAGGCTCGCGGACGGACGGTCCAAGAGGAGCACTGACACGCCGCGTTCACGAGCCCCACCGGCCGGGCACGTAACCTCCATGGAGCATCGTCCGCGCGAACGCCATGAGCCGGACGAGCTGCGGCGGCTGTTCCAGCTGATGCTGCTGATCCGCGCGTTCGAGCCCGAGGCCGAGCGCCAGTACAAGGCCGCCAAGATCGGTGGCTATTGCCACCTCGCCACCGGCCAGGAGGCGGCCCACGTGGGCGCGGTCGGCGCGATGGGCGAGGACGACGTATTGATCGCCGCCTACCGCGATCATGGCCTGGCCCTGGCGCGCGGCGTCGATCCAAAGGCCGTGATGGCCGAGCTGTTCGGCCGCGTGGACGGGTGCGCGCACGGGCGCGGCGGCTCCATGCATCTGCTCGACGTGGAGCGAGGGTTCCTCGGCGGTTGGGGCATCGTCGGCGGCCATCTGCCCGTCGCCACCGGCGTCGCGATGGAGCTCGCACGCCGTGACGAGCGTCGCGCCGTGCTGTGCGAGCTCGGCGACGGGGCGGTGAACACGGGCGCCTGGCACGAGTCGCTCAACCTCGCCGGCCTGTGGACGCTGCCGATCGTCTTCTACGTGGTCAACAACGTCTATGGCATGGGGACGCACGTGGAGCGCGCCTCCGCCGAGCCCGAGCTGCACAAGCGCGCCTGCGCGCATCGCATCCACCACGAGCGCATCGACGGCGACGACCTGCTCGCCGTGCTGGACGCCACCGGTCACCTGCTCGCGCGCGCTCGCGACGAGGGTCAACCGGCGGTCCTCGAGGCGATGACCTACCGGCATCGCGGTCACTCGGTCGCAGACGCGGGCTGGACCTACCGGAGCAGGGAAGAAGTCGCAGAGCATCGGCGCCACGACCCGATCGACCGCGCCGCGGCCCGCCTCTCCGAGCTCGACGTGCTCGACCGCTCGGACGTCGACGGGCTCCGCGATCAGGCCGAGCAGCAGGTGCGCGAGGCGGTCGCGTTCGCCGATCAGAGCGCCGAGCCCGACGCGCGGAGCCTCGGCGAGCACGTCTACGGAGACCCCCGCTCAACGGAGCAGGTGGCGCGGATGGGCGCCGGCGCCCCGTTCGGTGAAGCCGAGCTGCTCGGCGTCGAGGGCGTCGGCTGCCGATGACCGTGATGAGCGTGCGGCAGGCGCTGCGCCTGGCCCTGCAGGAGGAGCTCGAGCGTGACGAACGCGTGCTGCTGCTGGGCGAGGAGATCGGCGTCTTCCAGGGCTCCTACCGCGTTACCGAGGGTCTCCTCGAGGAGTTCGGCGAGGAGCGCGTGCGCGACACCCCGATCTCCGAGGAGGGCTTCGTCGGCGCCGCGATCGGCGCCGCGATGAGCGGCGCCCGCCCCATCGTGGAGATCATGACCGTCAACTTCAGCCTGCTGGCGATGGACCAGATCGTCAACAACGCCGCGAAGATCCGATACATGTTCGGCGGCGAGGCCGGCTGCCCGCTGGTCATCCGCACCCCCGGCGGCGGCGGCAGTCAGCTCACCGCCCAGCACTCGCAGACGTTCGACGTCTGGTACGCCCACGTCCCCGGACTGAAGGTCGTCGCCCCCGCCACCCCGGCCGACGCCAAGGGCCTGCTCAAGGCCGCGGTCCGCGACGACGACCCGGTCATGTTCCTCGAGAGCTTCCCGCTCTACAACACCAAGGGCGAGGTCAGCGACGATCCCGATGCCGTCACGCCCATCGGTCGCGCCCGCGTCGCCCGAGAGGGCGCGGACCTCACGATCGTCGCCCATTCGTTCGCCGTCGTGCGCGCGCTGCGCGTCGCCGAGCGGCTCGACGACGAGAACGACGTCTCGGCCGAGGTCATCGACCTGCGCTCCCTTCGTCCACTCGACGCCGAGACGGTGGCTGCGTCGGTCACCAAGACCAACCGCGCGCTGTGCGTCGAGGAGGGCTGGGCCACCTACGGCGTCACGGCGGAGCTCGCCGCGCGCATCGGCTGCGCCTGCTTCGACGACCTCGACGCGCCGGTCCAGCGCGTCGGCGCCTCCGAGGTCCCCCTCCCGTACGCCAAGAACCTCGAATCCGCGGCCCTGCCCGACGACGAGAAGATCCTTGCAGCCGCCCGCAGCGTGCTCGGCATCGATGCGTAGCCGCTCCTCATAGGTCCTCCTCGACGCGGATCGTGCCCCGCAATTCCCGGACACGGCGGGCGAGCGTCTCACGGTCGGCCCCCTCGATCTGAGCGTCCAGCAGATCCGCCACGGCCGCGGCCAGGCCGTCGAGCTTCCGGCTGGCCGCCCTGTCGCTGCGGCGCTCGGAGTTCTGCAGCAGCGCCACCAGAAGGAAGGCGAGGATCGACGTCGCCGTGTTGATGACCAGTTGCCACGTGTCGACGCTGGCGAAGACGATGATCGTCGGCAGCCAGAGCACGACAAGCCCGGCGGAGATCGCGAAGAACACGGCGCCGCTGACGACGTCTGACATGGTCTCGGCGAAGCGGTCGAAGGCGGTCCGGCCAGGGCGTGAGGGGCGGGCTTGTCTCATGGCCGTAGCGTCGCACCACCCACCCCGCCCGCGCGGCCCGTCACGTCGGCCGCGCTGCCGGTGCCCGGGAGGGCGGGCCGGCAGTCGCCCTACTCGTCCGCGGGATCGACGTCGGGAGCGTCGGGGTCGGTCGGGGCGATCGGCGTCGCAGGCTCATCGGGCGGGGGCACCGTGGACGGCTGCTCCGGGTCCGCCGGTGTCCCCGGATCGGGGACGGCGGGGGTGATCGGCGCGCCGGGCACCACGGGCGTGGCCGGCTCGGGCCGCTGCGGAACCTCCACGTGGATCTCGTCGAACGCTCGGTGGAATCGGTCCGTCATGGCGTCTCCTGCTGCTTCGGGGGTGCTCGGTGTCGGCTACCCGGTCGCGAACCCGGTCATTCGGGCGAGACGCGCCAACGGACGGGCGGGGCCGCCGGAGCGACCCCGCCCGGTGCAAGAAGTTCGCCGGACCCGGCGCCCGGCTACGCGGCGGCGGCTCCGGTGATGCCGGTGGCGGCCGGGACGCTGCCGTTGGGCGTGAGCGAGCCGTCGCTCCCGACGCGGAAGCCGATCACAGCGCCACCCGGGCTGACCGCGTAGAGGTAGCGGCCGTCGCGGCTGAACGCGAGGTCGCGGGGCGTGAGCGGCGCGGGTAGCGCCGCGGTGATCCCGCCCGGCGTGAGAGCGGTCAGCGCGCCGCTGCGGTCGATCGCGAAGCCGCTGATGCTGCCGCTCGCGTTGCCGGTGTACGCATAGCTGCCGTCCGGCGAGACGGCGACCCAGCACGCGGCGCCCTGGCCGACGGACAGCGCCGCGGTCACGGGCTCCAGGACCCCGAAGCCGCCGATCCGGTAGGACGACACGGTGCTCGCGCCGGCCTCGGAGACGATCGCCGTGCCGCGGTTGTCGAAGCCGAACCCGAACGGCGTGGCGCCGCTGGAGGCGGTGACGACCGGCGCCCGCGGGCGGCCGAGGCGATCGAACGAGAGCGTCTCCAGCCGGTTCGACACGCGCTCGGTCACGAGCAGCCGGCGCCGGTCGGGGCTCACCGACACCTGCGCGGCGCCGGCGGCGCCCGCGGAAAGCTCCTCGGTTCCGCGCGGCAGCGGCAGGAGGCGGCCGGACGGCAGCGCGAAGAACGACGTGATGCCGGCGGCGCCGCGCGACGGATTGTCGCCCGAGTTCAGGACGTACACGCGATTGCCGCCGACGGCGACGCTGACGGGCGCGATCCCGCCCGAGGGCACGCTGCCGAGCGAGATCAGCGCGTGCGACGTGACCGCGAAGGCGCTGACGGAGTCAGAGCCGGAGTTGACGGCGTAGAGCGTGCGCCCGTCGCCGCTGAGCGCCACCGCGCCCTGGCGTCCGCCGGGCGTCGAGGAGCCGTTGCCGCCGGTCGGGTACGTGCCGGCGAGGGTGAGCGTGCCGTCGGCGGCACGATCGAACTTCTGGACCGCGTTTCCAGCCGCGGCGTTGGTCTCGGTGTAGACCGCGCCCGACGCGAAGTGCGCCTGCGCCGTGGAGGCGCCGGCGAGGACGAACAGCGAGACGAGCACGACGGACAACCAGCGGAACGGCGCACGAGACATTGCGATCTCCTTGCGAGTCATCGGTAACGAACCGCTGAGTCCGCGCAAGCACGCGAGCGTTACACCCCACACCGATCTCGGCTCCGCGGGTCCGCACGGGACGCGCGGTCAGCAGATCTTCCCGACCTTGGCGCCGCGGCCGTGTCCGACCGGCGGCTCGCCGTTGGGCCCGGTGACCCACCGCTCGTCGACGGGCGCGTCGGAGCGCTGGTAGCGGCTGTCGGTCGAGAGCCGCAGCGTGCGCGTCTCGTTGTCGGTGCCGGCGTGGACCGTCTTCATCGTGAAGATCAGCACGTCGCCCATCCGGAACTCGGGCGCGGTCAGCCAGCGCCCGCCCCACTCCTCGCGGAGCGCCACGGCGTCGTCGGCGATCTCGCCGCCCCAGTCGCGTCCGGCCGCCGGGTGGTCCCAGTGCTCCCACTTCATGGTCCCGTCGCGCACCGCGTCGGCGTTGGGGCCGTTGACGCAGTAGCTGTCGACGTCCTGCCGGAGGTAGTCGGCGAGCCGGACGACGGACTCGCGGTGCGAGCCCTCGAGCAGCATCAGGCCTCCGCCGCCGAGCGCGATGTCCCCGAAGGGCGTCCAGCAGGTCAGCACGCCGGGCGTCCCGCGACCCATGAAGACGAGGTCGCAATGCGGCGCGACGCCGTGGCTGGGCGGCTGATGCCGCAGCCAGACGAAGTCGTAGCTGCGGACGTCGCCGCCGAGGATCCCGGCGAAGAGGCGCATCATCGCCTCGCCCCGCAGCACCGACATGAGCGCCTCGCTGGAAGACGGGTAGCTCTGCCAGAGCCCGAGCTCGGCGGCGTCCGGCCGCAGCACGCCGTCCTCGACGGGGTACGCCGGGTCGAGCGCGCCCTGCGCCTGCACCATGCCGAGCAGCTCCAGGCGCCCCGCGCGGACGGCCTCGCGGTCGAGCAGGCCGGGCACGAACAGGTAGCCGTCCTGCGCGAGCCGCGCCCGCAGCGCGCCCGGATCTCCGACCAGCGCGTCGGACGGCCGCAGCCACCCGAAGGCATCCCCCGAGCCGTCGAGCCGTCGCCCCCGCGCCGCCGGCACCACCAGGTCGAGCGGTTGCATGACTACGACGCTACACGAGCTCCTCGGCGAGGCGCTCGCTTACGCGCCAGGCCAGAGCGAGGATCGTGAGCACCGGGTTGACGCCGCCGTTGGTGACGTGCAGCGAGCCGTCGGCGACCGTGACGCCGTCGTGATTCCACACGCGGCCCCACGGATCGGTCACCGAGCTCCGGGGGTCGCTGCCCATGCGGCACGTGCCGGCCTGGTGCTGCCCCGCGCTCGGGCCCTTGGACGGCGCCCACGTCAGCGCCGTAGCGGTGCGGGCGCCGCTGGCCCGCAGCCACTCCTCCGCGCGCTGCCCGAGGAACTCCGCGGCGCGGCGGTCCTCTCCCGCCGGGCGGCCGGCGAGCAGCCGCACGGCCGGGACGCCGTTGCGGTCGGTGACCGCGGGCTCGATCGTCACGCGCGACGCCGCGGACGGCACCTCCTGGAGCGGCCCGACGACGAACTGCGTACGCGTATAGGCCTCCCGCATCGCCTCGACGCCGGCCTGCCCCCAGGCGGGCACCGCGCCGAGTGCGCTGAGCTTGAAGTAGGCCTCGACGGGAGTCGGGACGAACTCGTTGACCAGGATCCCCCCGCCCATGATGCCGTCGTTGTGGTGGCGGAAGTCCGTGGTGGAGATCGATGGTCCCGGGCCCACCGAGTCCTGGACGGGCTCGTCGAAGGCGCCGACCGCGCCGGCGTAGACGTGACCCTGGAGATGCCGCCCGACCTGTCCGTGCGCGGTGCCCACGTCGCTCACCAGCAGCAGCCGCGCGGACTCGATCGCCCCGGCGCAGACCACGACGTGCCGTGCCCGGACGGTGCGCCGCCCGCGCGGCGTGGCCAGCTCGGCGCCGATGACGGCCCTGCCGTCGGTGACCAGGCGCGTTGCCGCGGTGCCGGCCAGCAGGTCGCAGCGCCCGGTCGCCAGCGCCCGCATGATCGTCGTGTTGTCGGTGCCGTTCTTGGCGTCGGCGTGGCACGCGAAGCCGACGCACGTGCCGCAGTTGATGCACGCGGGGCGCCCGCCGTAGGGCACGGAGTTGATGAGCAGCGGCACCGCGCCGGTGGCCAGCCCGAGCGCCCGGGCGCCGCGCTCCAGCACCCGCTGCGCGGCGTTGCCGGCAAGCGGCGGCATCGGGTACCCGCGCCGGCGGGGGCCGTCGTGGGCGCGTGGGCCGTCCGGGCCGCACACCCCCATCTCCCACTCCACGCGGTCGTAGTACGGCTCGAGGTCCTCGTAGCCGATCGGCCAGTCCACGAACGGCGCGCCGTACGTCGAGCCCATGCGGAAGTCCTCGGGGCAGAACCGCCACGCCTGCGCGCCGTAGACGCGCGTGCCGCCGCCCACCGCGAAGGCGTTGCCGTTCCACAGGCGCTCGGTGGGCAGGACGGCGTCGTCGCCCACGAACCGCGGGTTGCCGGCCACGGGCGGATCGAGCTGCCGTTCGAGCCCCGTCCACACCCGCGCGTTGCGCAGGTGGTCGCGCGGCAGGTCGGCCCGCCGCAGCGCCTGCCCCCGCTCCACGAGCAGGACGCGATGGCCGGCCTCGGCCAGCACGCAGGCGGAGACCCCGCCTCCCGCGCCGGCGCCGATCACGACCACGTCGTAGGCGCCGGCGAGCGCGTCGAGCGCGATCGGCTCCGGCGCCACGCCGGGGCCGGGCGGCCAGCTCGTGCCGGGCTGCATGTCCCGGTAGCCGAGCGCCGGCCAACTGCCGGGATCGGCGTAGAAGGTGCGCGCCGCCACCTCCAGCACGCGCCGCAGCCCGGCGCCCGCCTGCGGGTCGTCGAGCAGCTCGCCGATCAGCGCCTCGCGCTCGGAGCGGCGCCAGGCGGCGAGGCCGGTGCCCGGACGGCGCGCCTCGACCGCGCGGGCGACCGGCGCCAGCGCGCTGCGCAGCGTCCCGTCGTCCTCGATCCGGACGCCGGGGAACAGCGTGTCGGCGACCGCCGCCAGCACGCTCACGCCACCCGGTCGAGGTCGGCGGCGACCAGCGGGTGGGCGAACGGCCGGCCCGCCGCGTAGCGCGCGAGCTCCGCGATCGCGGAGTCGCCGAGGCGGCGCACCTCGGTGCCGAGGGCCCCGGCGATGTGCGGCGTCAACACGACGTTCGGCAGCGTGTAGAGGGGCGACTCGGCCGGGAGCGGCTCGGGCTCGGTGACGTCGAGCACCGCGCCGATGCGGCCGGAGCGCAGCTCGGCGACCAGTGCGTCGTGGTCCACGAGCGAGCCGCGGGCGGTGTTCACGAGCACGGCGCCGTCACGCAGCAGGCCCAGGCGGCGGCGGTCGAGCAGGTGCCGCGTGGCGCGCAGCGCGGGCGCGTGCAGGCTGACGACGTCGGCGGACGCCAGCAGCTTGTCGAGCTCGCACCGCTCCACGCCGAGCCGGTCCGCCTCCGGCGCGTCCAGGTACGGGTCGCAGACCAGCACCCGGAGGTCGAACGGCCGCAGCAGCTCGATCACCCGCCGGCCGGTCCTCGAGGCGCCGACCACGCCGACGGTCTTGGCGTAGTTGCCGACCGCCGGGTACTCGGCCAGCGCGTCGACCCGCCGCCGGCGCTCGCGATAGGCGTGCGCGGCCAGCGGCGCCGCCTTGTTGGCGAGCAGGATCGCGGCAAGCGTGTACTCCGCCACGGGCTGCGCGTTCGCCTCCGCGGCGGTCGACACGAGGATGCCGCGCCGCCAGCACGCGGGCGTGACGTGCCCCCTGGCGCTGCCGGCCGCGTGGACGATCGCGCGCAGGTGCGGCGCCGCGGCCAGCGCCGCCTCGTCGACGGGCGGACATCCCCAGCCGGTGAAGAGGACCTCCGCCGGTCCGAGCGCCGCGCGGGCGGCCGCGGAGCCGAGCTCGGAGAGCACCGTGTCCGTGTCGACGTCGGCGACCTCGCGCAGGCGCGCGAGCGAGCCCGGCGTGAACAGCCGCTCCCGCGCCACCGGCGACATCGCCAGCACCGTCCGGGGCCTAGCCACGGGCGAGCTCGCCCATCGTCCGGGCCTCGCGCGCCACGGTGCCGGGATCGTCCCCCGGCACGAACTCCAGCAGCGCGTCGAGGGAGCCGGCGAGCGCGAACGCGCGCCGCCACAGGCCCGCGCGGGCCTCGAGCGGGCGGCGCTCGTTCCCCGGCCACCACGAGAAGACGTGCAGCGCCGCCACACGCGGCAACAGCCGCTCCAGCCCGGCCAGCGCGGCCTCCTCCGGCATACCCTCGGGCGGCTGCCAGTACGTCCGCAGCGAGTCCACCTCATCCAGCAGCGCGAGCGTGGAGCCCGGATCGTCCGTGAGCGTCCCGCCGTGGTACTCGAGCGCGACCTCGATCCCGGCCTCGCCGGCCTCCTCCACCGCCCGCCGCGCGGCGTCGGCGACCGCCGCCCGCTGCTCCGGTCCGGCGTCTCGGGAGGCGGTCCTCCCCGCCCAGACCCGGATCCGTCCGGCCCCGAGGCGACCGGCGGTCGCCAGCACCGCGTCGAAGTCCTCCGGAGGGTCGTGGCCGGCGCGGAAGTAGGACCCGTAGGACGCCACCGCCACACCCGCTCGCTCGCCCGCCGATCTGGCGGCGTCCGCCGCCGCGTCGTCGCTCGGCCGGACATGGACGTCCGCGCCCCACTCGATGGCAGCGAGCCCCGCGCCCGCGGCGACCGCCACGACGTCCTCGACCGGGAGGCGACGCAGCGTGACCGAGCAGAGCCCGCGCCGGATCACGCCGCTACTTCATCATGCCGGTCATGGAGAGCGTCACGCCGCCGTGGGCGGACACGTCGAGGCCGGTCCCGGAGCGCGTGGACGCGCTGCTGGGCGAGATGACGCTGGAGGAGAAGCTGGCCCAGCTGGCCGCCGCCTGGGTCGGCGCGGAGCTCGGGTCCGGCAACGTGGCTCCGCTGCAGGAGGCGTTCGCCGATCCGGCGCCGCTCGAGGAGGCCAGCGCCCACGGACTGGGCCACTTCACGCGTCCGCTGGGCACGAGCCCGGTCGATCCCGTCGACGGGGCGCGGCGGCTCGCCGGGCTGCAGCGCGACCTCGTGGCCCGCACGCGCCTCGGCATCCCGGCGATCGCGCACGAGGAGTGCCTGACCGGGTTCACCACCTTCGGCGCGACCGTCTTCCCGACGCCGCTGGCGCTGGCGGCCACGTTCGACCCCGAGGCCGTCGAGCGCATGACGCGGGCGATCGGGGAGAGCATGCGCGCGGTCGGCGTCCACCAGGGCCTCTCGCCGGTGGTCGACGTGGTGCGCGACTACCGCTGGGGCCGCGTGGAGGAGACGTTCGGCGAGGACCCGTACGTGGTCGGCACGATGGGCAGCGCGTACGTGCGCGGGCTGGAGGCGTGCGGCCTGGTGGCCACGCTCAAGCACTTCGCCGGCTACTCGGCCTCGCAGGCCGCGCGCAACCACGCCCCGGTGGCGCTCGGCCCGCGCGCGCTGCGCGACGTGCTGCTGGTGCCGTTCGAGATGGCGGTGCGCGAGGGCGGCGCCCGCTCGGTGATGAACTCCTACAGCGAGATCGATGGGGTTCCGGCGGCCGCGGACGCGAACCTGCTCACCGGCGTGCTGCGCGACGAGTGGGGCTTCGACGGCGTCGTGGTGTCGGACTACTGGGCGATCGCCTTCCTGCTGATCATGCACCGCGTCGCCGCGGTGCCCGCCGACGCCGGCGCGCTGGCGCTCGAGGCGGGGATCGACGTCGAGCTCCCCCACGTCGGCTGCTACGCCGAGCCGCTCGCCGAGGCCGTGCGAGCCGGACGCGTGCCCGAGCGCCTCGTCGATCGCGCCGCGCGGCGGGTGCTGCGCCAGAAGGCCGAGCTGGGGCTGCTCGACCCCGACTGGTCGCCGGAATCGCCCGCCATGGCCGCGGGCGAGCTGGACATCGACCCACCGGGCCACCGCGCCCTCGCCCGCGAGCTCGCCGAGGCGTCCGTGGTGCTGCTGGCCAACGACGGCGCCCTGCCGCTCCAGCGCGCCCGCACGGTCGCGCTCGTCGGGCCCTGCGCAGACGACCCGCTCGCCTTCCTCGGCTGCTATTCGTACCCCAATCACGGGGTCATGCAGGGCCATCCCGGCCTCGGCCTCGGGATCGAGGTCCCCACGCTGCTCGACGCGCTGCGAGCGGAGCTGCCGGAGGTCACCGTCGTGCACGAGCCCGGCTGCCCGATCAGCGAGCCCGACCGCTCGCGCCTGCCGGCGGCGGCGGAGGCGGCGCGCGCGGCCGACCTCTGCATCGCGGTCGTCGGCGACCGCCCCGGGCTCTTCGGCCGGGGCACGTCGGGCGAAGGCTGCGATGCCGAGGACCTGTCGCTGCCCGGCGTCCAGGACGAGCTGCTCGGCGCGCTGCTCGAGACCGGAACGCCGCTCGTCCTCGTCGTCGTGTCGGGCCGGCCGTACGCGCTCGGGCCCTACGCCGGCCGGCCGGCGGCCGCGCTGCAGGCGTTCCTCGGGGGCGAGGAGGGCGCGGCGGCGATCGCCGGGGTGCTGTCGGGGCGCGTGACGCCGTCGGGCAAGCTGCCGGTCCAGGTCCCGCGCGGCGCCGGCGCGCAGCCGAGCACGTACCTGCACCCGGTGCTCGGCGGCAACAGCGAGGGAGTCAGCAACATCGATCCCACGCCGATGTTCCCGTTCGGGCACGGCCTGTCGTACACGACCTTCGAGTACTCGGACTTCTCGCTCAGCGCCGAGGAGATCCCGACCGACGGCGAGGTCGAGGTGCGCTGCGTGGTCCGCAACGCGGGCGATCGGGCCGGCGCCGAGGTCGTGCAGCTCTACATCGCCGACCCGGTCGCGAGCGTCACCCGCCCGGTGATCCAGCTCGCCGGCTTCGCCCGCGTCCGGCTCGAGGCCGGGGAAGGCGCCCGCGTGGCGTTCCGGCTGCACGCCGACCGCACCGCGTTCACCGGCGTCGACCTTCGCCGCATCGTGGAGCCCGGCGAGATCCGCGTGATGGTCGGCGCCTCCAGCGCGGACATCCGCGCGCGCGGAGCCGTCCGCCTCACCGGCGACGTCCGCGTCGCGGGCCCCGACCGCGTCCTGACGACGCCGTCCTCCGTGGAGCCGGGGTGACCGTGCGCATCGGGCTGCTCGGCTACGGCTTCGGCGGCCGCTGCTTCCACGCCCCGTTCATCGCCGCGGCCCCGGGCTGCGAGCTGGCCGGCGTGGCGACGCGCTCGCCGGACCGCCGCGCCGAGCTGGAGCAGGACCACCCCGGCGTGCCGGCGTACGACAGCCTGGCCGGCCTCGCCGCCGCCGGCGTGGACGCGGTCGCCATCTCCACGCCCGCGGCGACGCACGTCCCGCTCACGCTCGAGGCGATCGAGCGCGGGCTCGCGGTGGTGTGCGACAAGCCCTTCGCGCTCGACGCGGCGGCCGCGCGCGAGGCCGTGCAGGCGGCGGAGCGCGCCGGCGTGCCCCTCAGCGTCTACCAGAACCGCCGCTGGGACTCCGACTTCCTCACGCTGCGCAGGCTGCTCGACGCGGAGGAGCTGGGGACCGTCAGCCGCTTCGAGTCGCGCTTCGAGGTCTTCCGGCCGGTCGAGGGACCGCCGGAGGCCGGCGGCGGGACGCTGCTGGACTTCGGCAGCCATCTCTTCGACCAGGCGCTGCTGCTGTTCGGGCCGGTCCGCTCGGTCTACGCGGAGCTGAACGTGCGCGCGGACCGCGGCGGCCTCGACGAAGCGTTCTTCGCCGCCCTGCGGCACGCCGGCGGCGTCGTCTCGCACCTCATGGGCAGCTGGGCGCAGGGCGCGCCGGGGCCGCGCTTCCGCGTCTCCGGCAGCGCCGGCGCCTACGTCGTCGCCCGCGGCGACGGGCAGGGTGACGCGGTCGTCGCCGGGCGCTCGCCGGCCACCGAGGGCGACGGCTGGGGCGTCGAGCCGGAGGAGCACTGGGGGCAGATCCGGCGCGGCGCCACGAGCGAGCCCGTGCCCAGCGAGCGCGGCCGCTGGGACGCGTACTACCCGGCGTTCGCGGCGGCGGTGCGCGGCGAGGGCCCCGTGCCGGTCGACCCGTGGGACGCCGTCGCGGCGCTCGAGGTCCTCGACGCCGCGCGCCTCAGCGCCGAGCGCCGCGCCGTGGTCGAGGTCGCGTCGTGAGCCGGAACCACTAACATCGCGCCCGTGAACGGGCCGGTGCGGTTTCCGGACGGCTTCGCCTGGGGCACGGCGACCGCGAGCTACCAGATCGAGGGGGCCGTCACCGAGGACGGGCGGGCGCCGTCGATCTGGGACACGTTCTCGCACACCCCGGGCAAGGTCGACAACGGCGACACCGGGGACGTCGCCGACGACCACTATCACCGTTACCGCGAGGACGTGGAGCTCATGGCCGGGCTCGGCGTCGGCTGGTACCGCTTCTCGCTCGCGTGGCCGCGCCTGCTGCCCGAGGGGCGCGGGGCGCTCAACGAGGCCGGGCTGGACTTCTACTCGCGGCTCATCGACGCGCTGCAGGAGAAGGGCATCCGGCCCTGGGTGACGCTCTATCACTGGGATCTCCCCCAGGTCCTGCAGGATCGCGGCGGCTGGCCCGAGCGCGACACGGCGGAGCGCTTCGCCGAGTACGCCGCGCGCGTCCACGGGCGGCTGCACGATCGCGTCAAGCACTGGACGACGTTCAACGAGCCGTGGGTGTCGGCCTTCATCGGGCACGCCACCGGCCGCCACGCGCCCGGGCTCCAGGACCCGGAGGCGGCGCTGCGCGCCGCGCACCACCTGATGCTCGGGCACGGCCTCGCGATCGAGGCCATGCGCGCTCAGGGCGGCTCCGACGAGGCGTTCGGCGTCACGTTCAACCTCAGCCCGACCGATCCGGCGAGCGACGATCCCGCCGACGTCGATGCGGCGCGCCGCGCCGACGGGCTCACGAACCGGATCTTCCTGGACCCGATGCTGCGCGGGCGCTACCCCGACGACGTGCTGGAGGACGTGCGTCACGTGACCGACGGCGCGCACCTGCGCGCCGGCGACGAGCAGCGCATCGGCGTCCCGCTCGACTTCTTCGGCGTCAACTACTACTTCCGGACCGTTGTGCGCGCGGGCGGCGGGAGCCGCGACGCGCTGTCGCAGTGGGTCGGCAACGGGGACATCGAGCCGGTGTCGCGCGGCCTCCCGCGGACGGAGATGGGCTGGGAGATCGACGCTGACGGCCTGTACGCCCTGCTCACCAGGCTGTCGCGCGACTATCCCGGCGTGCCGATCTACGTCACCGAGAACGGCGCCGCCTTCCCCGACGAGAAGGGCCCCGACGGCGCCGTCCACGATCCCGACCGCATCGCCTACCTCGACGGGCACTTTCGCGCGGCGCATCGCGCGATCGCGGACGGAGCCGACGTGCGCGGCTACTTCGTGTGGTCGCTGATGGACAACTTCGAGTGGTCGTTCGGCTTCTCAAAGCGCTTCGGGCTCATCCACGTCGACTACGAGACCCTCGAGCGCACGCCGAAGGACAGCGCGCGCTGGTACGCGCAGGTCACGCGCGCGAACGGCCTGCCGGACTGAGTGGCCGCGGCCGAAGGCTCGACGCATTCCGGCGGCGCCGGCCCGCGCCTGCCGGCACCCGGCAGGCGCACACGTGCCACCAGCATGCGAGCGCCTGCCGTG
>JBIOTP010000033.1:0-3670 GCA_044865965.1 Solirubrobacteraceae bacterium | reverse complement strand
CTGGGCGCCAGCTCGCTCACGTCGGGGTCGAGCCGGTGTCCGGCGAACGCGCCGACGGCGGCGCCGCTGACCGCGAGCAGGCCGACCAGCCACCAGCCGCGCCGGCCGCCCGTCTCCCGCTGCTGCTCATTGGCGCCGCTCACGCCGCGCGAGCATAACGCGGGCGCAATCACGGGCTGGCAGGTCGATCTCGCCGACGTCGGGATAGATCTCCCCCACGTCACTCACCGTCTCGAATTCGTCGACAAGCACCACTTTCGCCGGCGGGTCGTCGATGGGGTCGCAGCGCCGCCCGCGAAAGTACCGGACGTCCACCACAGCGGCGCTTTCGGCAAGCCGTTGGCGACCGCTCCCTTCAAGGGAATGCAGACGCGCCGGGATCGCGTGGCAGCGGCGCGCCGCTACGCCTCAGCGCCGCACGGTCACCGTAACCGCGATGACCAAGGGTGGCCCGCCGGTCGCGGGCGTGAAGACGGTGCGCAGCACCAAGCGCTTCGGCCGGCGCAGTGCGGCGACTCGCCCTCCCTTGCGGGACAGTCGGAGCTTCACGTCGGTGGTCGCGGCGGTCGCGATGCGCCGCGTGGCGCGGCCGAGGACGGAGCCCGTGCGGCCGCGGCCGGCCGGCAGCTCGAGCGTCCACGTCGCGGTCCCCGCGCTCCGGAAGCGCTGGCTGAACGCGAGCCCGCGGCGCTGCAGCGCGCGCAGCGTGGTCGCTTTCGTGCGGGGCCGGGCCGGCCCGCTCGTGGCCGGCGTCGCCTGCGGCATCGGCGTACGGGTCGCCGCCGCTGGCGTCGGCGTCGGCGTCGGTCGCGCGGTGATCGTGTACGGGGCGGCGCCCGACTCGGCGTTGCCGGCGGTGTCGGTCGCGGTGAGCCGGACGGAATAGGTGCTCGGCGCGCCGAAGGCGTGGACGACCGGCGTGCCGGCGGCGCTCGCGCCGTCGCCGAAGTCCCATTGGAGCGTGAAGGGCGACCACACGTCGATGACGTCGGCATCGAACGCGACCGGATCGCCGGCGAACGCCGTCGCCGGGCTCGCGCCGGCCTCGAGCAGCTGCGGCGGCTCGCCGTCGAAGCCCGCCACCGCGACGCGCGACGCCGGCGGCGTGCCGGTGAGCCCCGCGAGCGCGCCGTTGCCGTAGCCGTCGAACGACAGATCGGTCGCCGTCAGCGCTCCGACACCGGGCACCGGCGAAGCCGCCGACCAAGGGGCCGACTCGCCGGCGGGACGGCGCGACATGACGGTGCCGCCACCCTGCGGCCACGCCGCCACGACCGATCCGCCCTCGTCCACCGCCAGGCTCGGCGGCCCGGCCGCGACACCCGCAGTGGAAAGCGGCACGGGCACCGACCAGGCGGTGGCCTCGCTGGGCAACTGGGCCGCGTAGACGCGCGCGGGCGTGCCCTGGCCCCAGGCCGCTGTGGCGGTGCCGTTGCGATCGACGACGAACGTCGGCGGGTGGGTGATCGCCGCCCCGCCCGTCGCGATGTCCCGTGCCTCCCCCAGGCCGCGGTACGTGCCGCCCGCGGGCACGATCCTGGACCGCAGCGCGTTGGACCCATCGTCCTGCGCCACCTCGTAGAGCACCATCGCCGCCGTCGTTCCGAATCGGGATGGCATCGCGGCCGCGGTGAGGTGGCGCACCGAATGCCCGAAGTCCGCGAAGCCGCTGGTGCCGCTGAGGAATCCGCTCGTGACCGTCCAGGCCTGGAGCCCCTGGCCCGAGCCCTCGAAGATCAGGACCTCGACGCCGTAGCCGCCTTCGCCGGCGCTCACGGCCATGTTCGCCGTCACGGTGTAGCCGGGGCCCGGGGGCGGCTCGGTCCAACCGGTCGTCGTGAGGTAGGCGGCGTGCAGCGTGTGGTCGCTCGCGCGCCAGACCGCGAACGGGAAGTCCCACGCCCAGGCGCTGTAGAGCACCGCGTCCGACGCCGGACCGAGGTCGGCGCTCGAGATGGGAGCGGAGGTTCCCCAGCCCTCGCCGGCGCGCCGGACGCGCGCGCGTGGACGGCACCCGGAGCCCACGGTCTCGCAATAGAGCGCCAGCACGTCACCGTCGCGGCTACTCGCCAGCGACACCGCGCCGGCGTCCGCGCTCAAGGTCTCCGCGGGCTCCCAGTCCTCCCCCGGCGGCCGCAGCGCGGACTTCAGGGCATCGCCCTCACTCCAGACCGCGGTGGTGGCGCCGTCCGCGCCGAGCAGGACCTGCGCGTCGCCGACATCTCCGGCGAGGCTGACCGGCTCGGGCGAAAGCCACGCCTCGCCGCGCGCCGGCGCAGCGGAGGCGATGAGCGCGAGGAGCGTCAGCGCACCCAACCCAGCCAGCCGAGACAGCGTTACGACGAACACGTTGGTACCGGCCATCCTCGCGGCCGGGCCCCACCGAAGTCAATAGCGCCATCAGGCGCGAGTCGCCGCCCGCTTGTCCCAGCCGTGGAAGTGCGAGAGGTGACCGCGTCCCAGGCGTCGCGCACGCCCGGCGTGCTGAGGTCCCAATCGGAGCGCTTCCAACGCCGCGGCCGCTCCGCCGCCCGCTCGGAATGGCGGCTGATCACCGCTACCCACAACTCGCTCAAGTTCCACCGCCACCAGCTCGCCATCGCGGCCGCAGGACCCCGAACGGGGTTCGACCGGGCACCTGGCCGCGACCGGATCGACCGCATACCCAACGGCTCCCGACGAGCCGCGATTCCGTCGCGCGGCCCGCCGCCATCTGAGCCAAGCCCACTCCAGTCGCGCCCGGCGCCAGCGCCACTCGAACTCGCACCTTTGCGCGACAGCCACGACGACCGGCGACAGTGCCGACGACGCCGGGAAGAGTGCCCGAATCGTCGAGAAGAAGCACTTTCCGGGACTCCTGAGCAGCTCACTCATGGCGCTGGCGCCGGTCAGACCTACATCAGTGACTAGTGCCGGTCGTGGTGGCGGTTCGGGCGGGTGGCCGCTGTCGGTGAGGAAGTAGGAAAGCCCCGCATTGTGCGGAGCTTTCCGTCCGCCTGGACCGCGAGAGTTCGGGGTGTGGAGGCCGGACTGTGTCGGTGAGGCGGGGTCACCGTGGGGGTGACGGTGGCTAACGGTGCCAGAGGCCCCGGACGGATCGTGGTGCGCGCCGATGAGCGGTCGTTGACGCCGTATGCGGGGTTGGCGGTCAGCCGCGAGCTGGCCAGGCGGCTGGGGCTGGCGGAGCTGATCGACGCCGAGCTGGCGGTCGAGCGGCGCGCGCGGCCGATCAAGGTCCGTCGTCGTGGCCTGTCGGCGGGTGAGCTGGTGGTCGGCCTGGCGGAGTGCCAGCTGGTCGGCGGGTCGTTCTTCGATCATGTCGAGGATGTCCGCAGCGACCGTGCCGGCGCTGGGCTGCGGGCCGTTGCCGGGACGCCGTCGGCGCCGGCGGCGCTGCAGAACGCCAAGCGCTTCCGCCGTGTCCATGTCCAGCGGATCGAGCGCGCGGCGGCCAGGGCGGGAGCGCGCCTTGACCGCGCGCTTGGGCGCGAGGCGGCGGAGCCGGTGACGATCGATCTCGACGCCACCCAGGTGACCGTCTACGGACGCCGCAAGCAGGGCGCGGCGCGCAGCCGCCACGGGCACATGAGCTATGCGCCGCACGTCGCGTTCTGGGCGCAGCGCGGCCGCGCGCTGACCAGCGAGCTGGTCGGCGGCAACCGCGAGAAGC
>JBIOTP010000032.1:0-4467 GCA_044865965.1 Solirubrobacteraceae bacterium | reverse complement strand
CCGCCAGGGGAAGGCCGGCACCGTCGCCACGTTCTCGTTCGTCAAGGAGAACGGCGCCTGGCGCGCATCCGCCCTCGGCTCCGGAACCTAAAGGGGTCAGACCCCTTTAGGAACCCAGTGCGCGGCCGTACTGGCGCTCGTAGTAGGCGAGGTACTCGCCGGAGCGGATCGGCTCCCACCACCAGCGGTTGTCGCGGTACCACGCGACGGTCCGCTCGAGCCCCTCGGAGAAGCGCACCTGCGCCTCCCAGCCAAGGCCGCGCACCTTCTCCGAGCCCAGCGAGTAGCGGCGGTCGTGCCCCGGGCGGTCGGTCACGTACTCGATCAGCGACTCGTCCTGGCCGGTGTAGCGGATGATCTGGCGCACGACGTCGATGTTCGGCGCCTCGTCGGGCCCGCCGACGTTGTAGACCTCGCCCGGCTCGCCGCGCTCGAGCACGGTGCCGATGCCGCGCCCGAAGTCCTCCACGTAGATCCAGTTGCGGACCTGCATGCCGTCGCCGTAGACCGGCAGGCGGTCGCCGTGGAGGGCGTTGAGGACCATCAGCGGGATCAGCTTCTCCGGGTACTGGTTGGGCCCGTAGTTGTTGGAGCCGCGGCAGACCAGCGCCTCGAGGCCGAACGTGTGCCGGTAGGAGGCGACGAGCAGGTCCGCGCCGGCCTTGGTGGCCGAGTACGGCGAGGACGGGTTCAGCGGCGAGGTCTCCGTGAACGAGCCCGCCTCGATCGAGCCGTAGACCTCGTCGGTGGAGACCTGGACGTAGCGCAGCGAGCGCTCGCGGGCGGCCTCGAGCAGGACGTAGGTGCCGAGCGCGTGCGTGTTGATGAACGCCTCGGGCTCGCTGATCGAGCGGTCCACGTGCGTCTCGGCGGCGAAGTTGACGACGGCGTCGCAGCCCTCGATCGCGTCGGCGACCGCGGCGCGGTCCTCGATGCCGCCGACCACGAGCCGGATGTCGAGCCCCTCGAGGTTCTCACGCCGGCCGGCGTAGGTGAGCTTGTCGAGCACGACGACCTCGTCGCCGTGGTCGCGCAGGCGGATGCGGACGAAGTTCGAGCCGATGAAGCCTGCGCCGCCGCAGACGAGCAGCTTCACGAGGCAAGCACCTCCTTGGCGGCGAGATGGGCGGCCAGGCCCTGCTGCCAGGGCGGCAGCGCGGGCGCGTCGGCGCGCGTCGAAGCGAGGACGGAGTAGGCGGGCCGGGGCGCGGGCCGGCCGAGGTCGGCCGTGCGGCCGCGCTGGACGCGGCACTCGACGCCCGCCTGGTCGAAGGCCGCGCGCGCGAGCTCCCACCACGAGCAGGCGCCGCCGCCGGCGACGTGCAGGATCCCGTGCGCGCGCGTCTCGGCGACGCGCACCAGCGCGCTCGCGAGATGGCCGGTGTAGGTCGGGCGGCCGACCTGGTCGTCGACGACCGTGACCTCGTCGCGCTCCGCGCCGAGCCGCAGCATCGTGTCGACGAAGTTGCGCCCGTGCGGGCCGAACAGCCACGAGGAGCGCACGATCGCGTGGCGATCGGGCGCGGCGGCGGCGACCGCGAGCTCGCCGGCCAGCTTCGAGCGCCCGTAGGCGGACAGCGGGCCGGTCGCGGCGGCCTCCGCGTAGGGCGCGGACGCGTCGCCCGCGAAGACGTAGTCGGAGGAGACGTGGACGACGATCGCGCCCGCCTCCGCGGCGGCCGCCGCCACGTGGCCGGCCCCGTCGCCGTTGATCGCCGTCGCCTGCGCTTCGGCGGACTCGGCGCCGTCGACGTCGGTCCACGCGGCGCAGTTGAGGATCGCGTCCGGGCGGACGTCGCGCACGGCCGCGCGCACCGCGTCGGCGTCCACGATGTCGAGGTCGGCGCGGGCGAGCGCGACGACGTCGTGAGCCGTGGCGGCGGCGATCACGTCGGTGCCGAGCATGCCGGCGGCCCCGGTGACGAGCAGGCGCATGGCCACTATGAATAGCGGATGCCCTCGGCGGCGCGGAGGGCGAGCGAGAGCTCGAAGCGCGCCTCCGGGTCCTCGAGGCGCGCGCCGAACAACTCGCGCAGCTGCTTGAGCCGGTAGCGGACGGTCTGCGGGTGCACGCCGAGCGCGGCCGCGACAGCCTGCACCTGGCCGGGGCGGTCCAGCCAGGCGCGCAGCGTGCCCACGAGGCGCTCGCGCGCCTGCCCGGCCAGCCCGTCCAGCGGCGCCAGCCGCGTGCGCGCGAGGTCGGCGGCGAGCGCCGGCTCGGCGGCCAGCAGCAGCGCCGCGAGGTGCTCCTCGGCGACGATCAGGGACTCGACGGCGGTCGAGGGCGAAGTCTGGCCGGCGGCGGAGGGGGCGCCCTGGTCGGCCGGCGAGGGGGCGGGCTGGCCGGCGGCCGAGTGGGCGCCCTGGCCGGCGGCGGCGGGGGCGCTCTGGCCGGCCGGCGAGAGGGCGCCCGGCAGCCGCCCCTGCGCGCCGAGCCGGAACGCGTGCGCGGCTCGGCGCAGGCTCGCGGCCGCCTCGGGCCACGGCACGGTCGGGCCCAGCGCGGCGCGCTCGCCGGCCAGCGCGGCCAGCAGCTCACGGCGGCGGCCGGGCCCGTCCGGGTCGCCGAGCATCACGACCGCGAGCCCGCCGACCGCGGCGCCCACGGCGCCCGCGCCCAGGCGGCGGGCCAGCCGGGCCGCGATCGTGTCGACGATCTCCTCGTTCGGGCCCGCCTCGCCGTGCGCGGCCGCGAGGCCCGCGGGCTGGTCGGCCTCGGCCGCGACGATCGCGGCGACGCGCCGGGGGAGCACCCAGCCGGCCGCCTGCGCCGCGGTCCGCACCGCCTCCTGCGACGGGGGCGGCTCCTGCGCGAGCAGCCGCACCAGCGCGCGGCGGCGGCGCTGGGCCTCGCCGGCGGCCGCCGACTGCTCCTCGGCGTAGCCCTCGGCGGACTCGGCCGAGATCTCGTCGATGTAGCTGAACATCGCCTCGCCGAGGTCGTAGAGCGTCTCCGGCGGCAGTCCGCCCTTCGTCCCCACCTCGACGAAGCGCCGCCACGCCAGCCGCGCCCCGACCCGATAGGCGGACAGCAGCGCGTCGAGCGAGCGGCCGGAGTGGAACTCGCCGCGGCCGAGGTTGACGTAGGTGTCGCGCGGCCCGGCCGCGTCGATCGGCTTGCCGGCCAGCAGGTCGACGAAGCGGTTGAGCGCGACCTCCACGCCGAGCCGGACGAGCTGCCCGAACGCGCCCTCCATCGGGCGCGCGTAATCGGGGACCTCGACGGCGATCGCCGCGATCGTCTCGTCCGCCAGGGACGGCAGGACCTCACGCAGGATCTCCGCCGACTCCGGCGCCAGGGTCGCCGACGGCCGGACCTCACGAACCATTGTCACGAGCCTACAAGAATCCGCCGCGAGAGTGAGGCCCCATGCCATGAAAGCGCGCGCGGTAGTGGGTAGACCTACTAACCATGACCCGGGCGAATCGCATAGCCAACCTGGTGGGCGTCGTGCTGCCCTTCCTCGGATTCCTCGCGGCGGTCGTGCTGCTGTGGGACACGTTCGTCGACTGGACGTCGCTCGCCGTGATGGCGCTGATGTACGTGATCAGCGGCCTCGGCGTGACGCTCGGGTTCCACCGGATGCTCACGCACCGGTCGTTCCAGACCTACAAGCCGCTGCAGTACGTGATCGCGGCGATGGGCTCGATGGCGGTGCAGGGCCCGGTCATCACGTGGGTTGCGGATCACCGCAAGCACCACGCGCACACCGACAAGGAGGGCGACCCGCACTCCCCGCACGGTCATGGCGGCGGCTTCAAGGGGGCGGTCGCCGGCCTCTGGTACGCGCACATGGGCTGGCTGTTCGACTCCGTCGGGCAGGCCGAGGTGCGCAAGTACGCGCGCGACCTCGCCGAGGACCGCGGGTTCCGATTCGTCCACCGCACGTTCCTCGTCTGGGTGCTGACGGGGATCGCGCTCCCGTTCGCGCTCGGCTTCGCCCTGTCCGGGACTTTGCACGGCGCGCTCGAGGGCGCCCTGTGGGGCGGTCCGGTGCGGATCTTCCTCGTCCACCACATCACCTGGTCGATCAACTCGGTCTGCCACTTCTTCGGCACGCGCCGCTTCGACGTCGACGATCAGTCGACGAACGTGTTCTGGCTCGCGCCGATCTCGTTCGGCGAGTCCTGGCACCACAACCACCACGCGTTCCCGCGGTCGGCGTTCCACGGCCTGCGCCGCTGGGAGATCGACCCCACGGGGTGGGTGATCCGGCTGATGCGCCGCGTCAAGCTCGCCTGGAACGTCGTCGAGATCACGCCCGAGCGCCAGGCGCAGAAGCTCGCGACTCCCCATACCTAGCGGCCGCGACCACTGATATGGAGAGGGAGTTGTCAAGGGCGTTCGTCGTTTGATCGTGGTGTTGTTGGCGCTGGCGGGGCGTTGGCGGGGCGGCACGAGCTGAAGGTCCAGTGCGGTCGACTGCGGGGTCAGACTGATATTCGAGGGCTGCCACCTCAAGACCC
>JBIOTP010000031.1:0-4872 GCA_044865965.1 Solirubrobacteraceae bacterium | reverse complement strand
GCGGGCCGGGTCCGGGCGAGCTTCTTGCAAGGTAGGGGAGCCCGGACCGGCTGCCCGGGTCCGGGCGAGCTTCCTGCAAGGTGAGCCTCAACCGGCTGCCCGGTCCGGATGGTCGGACCTGGTTGGCGACCCCGCCCTCACGATCGAAGCGCGCGCGATCGATCACGCTCGATCGGTGGTCCCCGGGGGTGGCGCAACTACGTGTCGCATGCCGACCCTTACTTACGTCACCCCCCGCGTGGCGGTGATCGTTTTGCGCTCGCGTGCCACTTCGGACTCCCTCTCACCTTGCAAGAAGTTCGCCTGACCCGCCGCGCGGACCATCGCCCGGCGGGCAAGAAGTTCGCCTATCCCGCCCCGCGGACTGATCGCGCGGCGGGAACGCGGCCGTTCTGCGACGCCGCGCGACGCCGCGACCGGGCGTCGTAGACGCCGTCGCGCTCCACGACCGAGCGGAACGCGGTCTCCGCGGCGTCGAGCTCGCCGTCCTGCGCGTGCAGCCACTGCCCGAGGAGTTGCCAGAGCGCCGCGTGGTGATGGCAGAGGCGCGCGACCGTGTGCGTGGGGAGCGTCCGGGCGGCCGCGTCGACCGCGCGCAGCTCGGCCTGCCAGTGCTCGAGGTCGGCGAGCAGCCGCGTCGCTTCGACGGGGCCGGCGGGGATCTCGCAGCGTCGCGGCCAGCCGCTCCGTCCGGCGCACGGCGAGGTCGACGGCGTCCTCGCAGATGTCGTCGCAGGGCTTGCCGGCGACCGCCTCCGCGAACGGGTCCTTGTCGAAGCGCGGGAAGCCGACGTCGAGCGGCTCGAAGCCGTAGCGGTCGGCGCACTCCCGGGTGGCGCGGATGAGCGCGAAGCGGCTGCCGGAGTGGCGGTAGTGGACGGCGACGTCGCGGACGCCCTCCCAGGCGCGCTGCTCGTCGGCGAACCACTCGCGCAGCGCGCGGATGTCGTGCCCGGACTGCTCGGCGCGCGCGCGCCAGGTCGCCTGCCAGCGCTGCGCGGTCGCGGCGAGGAGCGCGCGCACGTAGCGGAAGCTCTCGAGCCGCTGCACCTTGCGCGGCCGGCGCGGCGTGAGCCGGTCCGAGGGCAGGTGCATGACCTCGAACTGCTCGAACGCATGCGTCGCGCGCAGGCCGTTCAGGTCGGGATCCTCGCTGAGGACCCAGTCGCGGCGGCTCGCGATGAACGCGCTGTCGGCGCGCCCGGTCGCCTGCACCAGCCGCGACACGGCGAGGTCGTCGAGCGCGCCCTCGGCCAACTGCGGATCGAGGCGGGCGCGCAGGCACTGGCGCAGGCGCTGGCGCTGCTCGTCGCGGCGGGTCGGGTGCGCGGGATCGTCGGGGACGACGCGCCACTGCTGGGCGAGCACGCGCCCGCCGAGCAGCACGTTGCGCCGGTAGCGGGCGGAGATCATCGCCCGCTTGCGCTCGCGCCGGCCGCGGCCCGGTGCACGAGGCGCGTCAGCCGGGCGCCGGCGGGGCGGCCGCTCTCCGCGATCCCCCAGTAGGTGGCGAGCGCGTCGAGGTAGAGCCCGAGGCGCTCCTGCAGCTGGCCGAGGCGCAGGCGCAGCGCGATGTTCATCGGATCGAGGTGGACCGCGTGCCAGTAGGCGTTCAGCGCCTCGTCGTAGCGCCGCTGGTGCTCGAGCCGCGCGCCCTCCTCGAACGCCGGGACCAGCCCGGCAGGCATCACGTGCCCGCGCCACACGCCCCAGGGCGCGCGGCACCGGCGGGTCTGCGGGAGGATCGCGGCGGTGGCCTCGCTCGCGAGCGCCGCGTCCCAGGTGTCGCCCCACACCGTGACCGGCAGGGCGTTCCCGCCGCCCGGCAGGCGGAGCACGCTCACCGTGATGCCGAAGCGGGGGCGGGCCTCGCGCTCGAGCGCCGTTCCCCGCACCTCGTAGGCGTGCGTCGGCGTCGCCGCCCGCAGCAGGTTGATCAGCGTGACGAGCGGATTGCGGTGGTCGACGCCGTTGCGGCTCAGGACGTCGAGGAAGTCGCCCTCGGGCGCGGCGCCCGGCACCGGCGTCGGCGTTTGCAGGTGCAGCGACACCAGGCGGCAGCGGAAGTCCGTCGTGAGCTGCTCGGCGTTCGCGTCGCTCAGCGGCGTGGCGGCGGTGAAGGTGGCGACCGCGATGCGGCCGGGCCGCCAGGCCAGCGACTGCAGCACGAGATGGCGCACGCAGAACGCGAGGAGGACGAGCGCCGCGCAGGCCGCCCCGAGCGCGACGCCGGGCCGCGCCAGCGCGACCAGCATCGTGTCGCCCGCGCCTGAGACGACCTTCGGTCTGTCCCGTCCGGCCACATATATAAGTCCCGCGAGCGCCGCCGCGGACGCGCCGAGCCCGACGGACCAGCCGAGCACGAACGGCCAGCGGATCGGGTAGCGCGCCGAGCGGGAGCTCGCCCGAGCTCGCCGTCCCATCGTTCAAGAATCGGTGAGGAGCCCGGAAGCGCCGCGGGTGATACCCGGCGGGTCAGTTGAAGGTCTCTCGCTCGTACGCCCACCGGCCGAGGCCAGCCCGGTCGCGCGGCGCCCGACCGGTCGCGCGCGCGGTGCCGCAGGCGCAGGCAGGCCTCCGGAATTCAGGCCAGTCCGCGTGCTTACCGCTACCGCCAGGACCGGCGGTGGAGCCGGCCGTAGCGGTCGTGGACGATCACCTCGGTCGCCCCGAGGCGCTGCGCGTGCAGCGCGGCGGCGCGCTCCGCGTCGGTCTCGGTCCCGTGCTCCGAGAGCGGGAGCGGCTCGTCGTCACGCTGGACCCACCAGTCCCCGCGCTCGTCGGGAACGACGTGAATCGCGGGCGGCGCGCTCATCGACAGCGATGATTGCACCGTCGGGCGAGCAGGCCAATGAGTGAACGACCAAAAATTCACGCGCGTGGGTGGCCCAAAAGGCGAAAGCGGGCGCCGGAGGCCGGCGCCCGCGCGCTCGGCGTCAGCCGGTGACGGTGAAGCCGGCCTTCTGCCCGGCGGCGTAGTGGCCGCCCATCAGGCAGTAGAGGACGTACCTGCCGGGCTTCAGCTTCGCGCTGACCGTCTCGCGGTCGCCGGTGTGGAGCATCCTGCCCTTCGTCAGGGCGGCCGACGCGGCCGGCTCGGCGCCGTCCATGCTCAGCGGGTCGCGGCCGATCGCGAACTGGTGCATCGCGGCGCCGGTGTTGGTGACGTCGAAGGTCACCGTGCCGGCCTTGGCGGTCGCGGTCGCGGGCTTGACGAACATCTCGCCCAGCGTGACGCCGATCCCCTTGCCCGCCGCGGGGGCCGCCGCGGCCTTCGGCATGGCCGGGGCGCGCTTCGTGTGGAGGATGCCGGCGGCGCCGCGGACCATGTCGCCGAAGGAATGCGTCACGAAGGGATAGTTGCCCTCCTGGGCGAGCGTGAACTCGGTCCAGCCGCCCTGCGACGGAGCGAGGCTGATGGTCTGCGAGTCGCGCCCGACGGTGCCCTCGACGACCGTGCGGTCGAAGATGGTCCCGATCACATGGAAGGCGCTCCACTTGCTCGGCCCGGCGTTGAGCACGTACATCCGGATGCGCTCGCCGCGGCGGACGCCGATCGGAGCGGTCTTGTACTGGTTCGCGTAGCCGTTGAAGGCGATGACGTCGGGCTTCTCGGCGACCATCTTCGCCTGGTCGGCGCCCTTGCCGGGCTCGCCGATGTAGTACTCGGACTGCGTCACCCACAGCTCCTTGTCGACCTTCGGCAGGCCCTTGGGCTTGACGACCATCATGCCCGCCATGCCGTTGGCGACGTGCGTGAGCACGGGCTGCGTGGCGCAGTGGTACATGAAGACGCCGGGGTGGTCCGCGACGAAGCGGAACTTCAGGGTCTTGCCGGGCGCGATGTCCCGGTAGTACTTGTTCGGCGCGACCTCGGCGGAGTGGAAGTCGATCGAGTGCGGCATCGTGACGTGCATCCGCTTGGAGCCGCCGTTGGTCATCGTGATCTCGACCTTGTCGCCCTCGTTGACGACGATCGGCTCGGAGGCGCCGGTGCCGGGCCAGCTCCTGCCGTTGATCACGTAGGTCCAGACCTCCGTCGGGGCGAGGTCGGGGGAGACCTGCACGACGTGCTGCATGACCTCGATGTGGAACTTCTTGACCTTGCCCGCGGGGACCTGCGGGAGCGTCGGGTCGACCGGCTTGAACGGCTCGAAGGCGATGCCCTTGGCCTGGGCGAGCGTCGGGGCCGGGGTATCCGCGGTCGTCGTCGCGGCCGCGGCGTGATGATCGTGGACCGTTCTCACGACGCTGGGGGTCGATGAACCCCGGTCGGTCTCCGCGAACGCGACCAGCGCCACGGCGGCCGCGACGACCGCGACCAGCGCCGTGAGGCCGGTGGCCACCATCATCCAGTCGCGCCAGACCTTGAGCTGATGATCCTCGCCCGGTTCCGTCGCGGGCGCGGCGGAGCGCTCAGGCTCGATATTCGGGGTGGTGACAGACATCTGAGCGCTTACCTCCTTCTCGATCTCGGGTGCTCACCCCCGGGTAGTCGGCCGCTGTCGGCAAGACTTGGGCGCGAGCAGCGAAATCGCCCCGCCTGATCGAGCGGGCGGAGGGATGCAGGCGCCGCATCGGGCGCCCGGAGGAGACGGTCTGCCGAGGGTCAGCCGCCGGAGCGGCGCACGTGCGCCCAGAACTCGCGCTCGAACTGCGCGAAGCGCGTGCCCGCCGTCGGCGCGAACAGCCACGCCGCGGCCGCGCACAGCGCGGCGATGGTGCCGACCGGGACGAGCGTCAGCGGCGCCCCGTTGGCCGCCAGCCAGCCGCCGGGCACGAGCAGCAGCAGCGCCGGGACCGCGAACGTCAGCGCCGCCGCCCGGCTCTTCTCGAGCACCCGCCGCAGGGACGCGGCCGCGACGCCGGCGG
>JBIOTP010000030.1:0-14517 GCA_044865965.1 Solirubrobacteraceae bacterium | reverse complement strand
GATCGCCAAGCAGCTGGCGGGGTTCAGCGGGCCCAAGGCGGACGACCTCAGGAAGGCCATCGGCAAGAAGAACCGCGCCGCGATGGCCGAGCTGAAGCCCGAGTTCGTCGCGGGCTGCCAAGCGTCGGGCGTGTCCGGCTCGACGATCGAGACGCTGTGGCAGACGAACGAGAAGTCGGCCGACTACTCGTTCAACAAGTCCCACGCGGCCTGCTACGCGCTGATCTCGTACCGCACGGCGTGGCTGAAGGCGAACTACCCGGCCGAGTACATGGCCGCGCTGATCTCCTCGGTGATGGACACCAAGGACAAGGTGCCGTTCTTCGTCAACCAGACGGAGGCGATGGGGATCGAGATCCTGCCGCCGGACGTCAACGAGTCCGACCACGAGTTCATGGTCGTCGACGGCAACATCCGGTTCGGCCTGGACGCCGTGAAGGGGGTCGGCTACGCCGCCGTGGAGGCGATCAAGCACGCCCGCGAGACCGCCGGGGCATTCACCTCGCTGTGGGACTTCTGCGAGCGGGTGGACTGCCGCACGGTCAACAAGCGCTCGATCGAGGCGCTGATCAAGTGCGGCGCGTTCGGCTCCACCGAAGCCTCCCGCAAGGGCATGCTCGCCGTGCTGGACGCCGCCCAGGCCGCGGGCCAGCGGACCCAGCAGGACGCCCAGCTCGGCCAGGGGTCGATCTTCGACCTCCCCGGCATGGGCGGCCACGCCGCGCCGGTCGCCGCGCGCGCCTACCCGCCGATTCCGCCGGACGAGCACGAACGCGCCGAGCTGCTCGCGATGGAGAAGGAGTCGATCGGGCTCTACATCACCGAGCACCCGCTCAAGCGCGTGCGCGAGGCGCTCGCCCTGAAGGTCGACTGCGGTTGCGCTCAGGTGTTCGGCCAGCGCGACGGCGACTGGGTGAAGGTCGGCGGGATGATCACCGAGGCGAAGAAGATCCGCGCCCGCAACGGCTCGCAGATGATGTTCGCGACGCTGGACGACCTCGAGGGCGCCGTCGAGATCGTCGTCTTCGAGAAGGCGATGACGGCCGCCGAGGGCGTCCTGGCGACCGACGAGATCGTCCTGGTCCGCGGCAAGGTAGATCACAAGGAGGCCGGCAAGGTCTGCGTGATCGTGCAGGAGGTCGAGCGCTTCGCGCCCTCGGACGCGGAGATCCAGAAGGCGAAGGAGCAGCTCGCCAAGCGCGCCGCGGCCGCGCCGCCGCGCGCGCTGCACCGCAGCGTCGACGCGGCCCGCCTGCCCTCCACCGTGGTGGACGACCTGCGCGACCTGTTCGAGCGCTATCCGGGCGAGAACGAGTTCGTGCTGGAGATGCACACGCGCACCGGGCTCCGGCGGCTGCGGTTCGGCCAGGCCTACCGCGTGGCCGCCCGCAACGCGGCGCTGAAGGCGGAGCTCGACCGCCTGCTCGGCCCGGCGCCCGTGGCGGAGCCGGAGCCCGCGCTGGCCTGACCGTCAGCCGCGCGCCGCGAGGCCGCGCTTGCGCAGCTCGTACATCCAGGCGACGTCCTCGGGCTCGACCTGCTTGCCCTGCTTGCCCGGGCCCTCGAAGATGCAGGGCAGGCCGTCGAAGCGCGGCTCCGACAGGAACGCGGCGCAGCCGCGCTCGCCGAGCTCGCCGTCGCCGAGGTTCGCGTGGCGGTCGCGGTTGGAGTCCAGCGGCGTCGCGGAGTCGTTGACGTGCAGCGACCCGAGGCGCTCGCAGCCGACGACGCGGTCGAACTCGTCGATCACCTCGGAGAGGCCGTCCGCGGTGCGCACGTCGTAGCCCGAGGCCAGCAGGTGGCAGGAGTCCAGGCACGCTCCCAGTCGCTTGCCGCCGCCCGCCAGGTCGATCAGCTTGGCGAGCTCCTCGAACGAGCGCCCCAGCGTACCGCCGGCGCCGGCGGTGTCCTCCAGGTGGAGCGGGCACTTCTCGGACTCCGCCAGCGCCTCCTTGATCGTCTCTGCGGCGCGCTTCAGCGCCTTGTCCACGTCGCTCTTGAGCGCCGAGCCGGGATGCAGCACGACGCCGACGGCGCCGAGCCGGGCGCCGGACTGCAGCGCGTGCGTGAGCGCGGTGAGCGATTTGTCGCGGATCTCGCGGTCCTCGGAGGCGCAGTTGAGCAGGTAGACGGCGTGGATCACCATCGCCTCGACCTTGGAGTCCTTCATCGCCGCGTGGAAGGCCTCGACCTCCTCGTCGCTGTACTCGCGCGGGCGCCACGCGCGGGGGCTCTGGTTGAAGAACTGGATCGCCTGGCAGTCGCGCTCCTCGCCGCGCGCGACCGCGTTGGCCGGGCCGCCGGCGGGGGAGACATGTGCCCCGATCAGCATTGCGGCAGGACGGGGTCCCTAAATGAGATGCTGTGCTCCATGCGGGTGCGCTTCCCTCCGTCGCCGACCGGCGCGTTGCACATCGGCAACGCGAGGACGGCACTGTACAACTGGCTCCTGGCGCGCGGTCAGGGGGGCCGGCTCGTGCTGCGGATCGAGGACACCGACCGCGAGCGCTCGACGCCGGAGAACGTCCAGCTGATCTTCGACTCGCTGGAATGGCTCGGGATCGACTGGGACGAGGGGCCGATCTACCAGTCCGCGAACGCCGAGCGCCATGCCGAGGTCGTGCAGCGGATGCTCGACGCCGGGCTCGCCTACCGCTCGAACGCCGGCCCCGAAGAGGTGAAGGCGTTCAAGGAGCGCCACGGCAACCGCGGCTTCCGCGGTGCCGATGAGGGGGCGGGCGCCGTGCGCCTGCGGATGCCCGACGAGGGCGTCACGATCGTGCGCGACGTGATCCGCGGCGAAAGCGCGTTCGAACACGTCCTCATGGACGACCTCGTGATCGCGCGCGCGGACGGGACGCCGCTCTACCACCTGGCGGTGGTGGTGGACGACGCCGACGCCGGGATCACCCACGTCGTCCGCGGCGCCGACCACTACTCCAACACGCCCAAGCACCTGCGCATCTACGCGGCGCTGGGCGCCGAGCCGCCGGTCTACGCGCATCTCCCGCTGCTGCACGGGCCGGACGGCAAGAAGCTCTCCAAACGTCATGGTGCGGCGTCCGTGCAGGATTTGCGTGAATCCGGGTATCTGCGGGAGGCCGTGATCAACTACCTCGCGCTGCTCGGCTGGGGCTACGACGAGACGACGACGTTCTTCAGCGTCCAGCAGCTGCAGGAGCTGTTCACGCTCGAGCGCGTCTCGAAGAACCCGGCCGTGTTCGACGAGGCGAAGCTGCGCTGGGTGAACGGCCGCTACGTCCGCGAGCTGGGGCTCGACGACCTCACCGGGCGGCTCGAGGAGTACACGGGTCGCACCGGCCTGCGCGACGTGGTGGCGATCACACAGGAGAAGATCTCGGTGCTCGAGGAGTTCTGGCCGCTCGCGCGCTCGTTCTTCGAAGGTCCGGCCGATGACCCGGAGGCGCGCGAGCGCGTGCTTGGCGCGCCCGGCGCGCTCGAGGCGCTCGCCGATGCCCGCGAGGCGCTCGCGGAGCTCCCGGAGCTCTGGACCCAGGCCGCTGTCGAGCACACGCTGCGGGCCGTGGTCGAGCGTACGGGCCGCAAGGCGAAGCAGGTTTTTCAGCCATTGCGGGTCGCGTTGACCGGAACAACCGTTTCACCCGGTATCTTCGAGACCGTCGCGCTGCTGGGGCGCGACGAGACACTCGCGAGGGTGGGGAATGCGCTCGACGCGTGGCAGGCTGCAAAGGGATAGGGACAGGGAGGGAATGTGGAGGCCTCAACCATCGGTCCGCGAGTGCCGATACCGGGTCAAGGCGGACCCATGACCCCTGCACAGCTTCCTCCAGATAACGGCGATCCGTCCGATGAAAGGGACATGACCCCTCCCGTGTCAGCCAGCGCTTCCGCCGCTGTGCGGTCCCGTCCGCGCGGCGCCGAGCCCTACGCCGTCGTCGGCCGGCCCCGCAACGAGGGCCACGGCAAGCGCCTGACCGCCGCCTTCGAGGCGCTGGAGGTCTTCCCGGCGCTGGCCGAGTCGCGCAACCGGCTGCTCGCGCTGATCTCCGAGGAGCGCCCGTCGATCGGCGACGTGGTGCGCGCGATCGAGTCCGACGTCGCGCTGGTCATCTCCGTCATGCGGCTTGCCAACGGCCTCGACTCCCCGCGCCGCGGCCAGGTCGAGTCCGTCGTCGGCTCCGTCGAGGTGCTCTCGCCGGAGGCCGTGCAGCGGCTCGCCGCGAACGCCGAGACGTTCGAGTTCTTCGAGCGCGGCAAGACGTGGGACGCCGCCCCCGAGCGCTTCCGCCTGCACGCCGTCGCCGTCCAGCGCGCCGCCGACCGCCTCGCCGCGGCCGCCGGCTACGCGCACCGCGACCGCCTGCTGGTCACCGCCCTGCTGCACGACGTCGGCAAGCTCGTGCTGATGCACGCGTACCCGGGCTACCCGAAGCAGGTCCACGGCCCGGCGCGCACGCCCGAGGAGCGCCTGCACTACGAGCGCCGCGAGCTCGGCGTCGACCACGCGCTGGTCGGCGGCGTCCTCGCTCGCCGCTGGAACCTGCCCAAGGCCGTCGCGTCCGCGATCGAGCGCCACCACGCCGACGACGCCCAGGGCGACGCCGCGTTCGTGCGCCTCGCCGACATGCTCGCGCACTACTCGCAGGGCTCGCCGGTGTCCTCCACCGAGCTGCTGCGGGCCGCCCGCAACGTCGGCTTCGGCCCGAGCGAGCTGCGCTCGGTCCTCTACGACCTGCCCTACCCGAGCAACGACCGCCCGCGCGCCGTCGAGCCGTGCCCGCTCTCCACGCGCGAGCTGGACGTGCTCAAGCGCCTGGCGCAGGGCATGGTCTACAAGCAGATCGCGCTCGAGCTCTCGCTCTCCACCAGCACGGTGCGCACGCACCTGCACAACATCTACGGCAAGCTCGGCGCCGTGGACCGCGCGCAGGCGGTCCTGCACGCGACCGAGCGCGGCTGGCTGTAGCTAGTCCACGCGGCCGAAGGTGCCACGCATTCCGGCGGGCCCGGCCCGCCGACCCGGACTCCACCGGGTTATGCGCGGAACCTCCGGCCACGTGAACTTACGTATAGGCCGGCCGCCGGCGCGGCTGGCAGTATGGGCGCGTGCTGTCGATCACGACCAAGTCGCCCTACGCGATCCGCGCGCTGGCCGAGCTGGCCCGCTGCGGCGGCGCCGGCCCGGTCCCGATCGGCGAGCTCGCCCGCCGCCGCGACGTCCCGGTCCAGTTCCTCGAGCAGCTGTTCGCGGTCCTGCGCCGCTCGGGCATCCTGCGCTCCCAGCGCGGCGTCAAGGGCGGCTACGCCTTCGCCCGCGAGCCCGGCGACGTGACCGTGCTCGAGGTCGTCGAGCTGCTCGACGGCCGCCTCGGCGCCGACGCCGACGGCATCTTCGCGGACGCCGCCGCCGCCGCCCGCGCCGTCCTCGCCAAAGCGACGATCGCCGACATCGTCGAGCGCGAGAACCAGGCCGCGGGCGCGACCATGTACTACATCTAGTAGGCGTGGCGCACGCAATCGAGGTCTCCGGACTGACCAAGCACTTCGGCGACGTCATCGCGGTCGACGACCTGTCGTTCACGGTCGACCCGGGGCGGATCGTCGGGTTCCTCGGCCCCAATGGGGCGGGGAAGACGACGACGCTGCGGGTGCTGCTCGGGCTCGTGCGGCCGAACTCCGGGAGCGCGGCGGTGAACGGGCAGGCGTATCACGAGCTCGAGGATCCCGTCCGGACGGTCGGCGCGTTGCTGGACGGCGGGATGCTGCATCCCGGGCGGACCGGGCGCAACCACCTGCGCGCGCTCGCGCGGTCGGCGGCCGTGGACGAGGCGCGCGTGGACGGGTTGCTGGCGCTCGTCGGGCTCGCGGAGGCGGCGAACCGGCGCGCGGGCGGCTATTCGCTCGGCATGCGCCAGCGGCTCGGGCTGGCGGCGGCGCTGCTGGGGGACCCGCAGGTGCTCGTGCTCGACGAGCCGGCGAACGGGCTCGACCCGCAGGGGATCCGGTGGCTGCGCGACTTCCTGCGCTCGCTCGCGAACCACGGCCGGGCGGTGCTGGTCTCGAGCCACGTGCTGGCCGAGATGTCGCAGATCGCCGACGACGTCATCGTGATCGACAAGGGCCGCTCGCTCGCGCAGTCGTCGCTGACGGACATCCTCGCCCGCAGCGGCGGCGGGATGCGCGTCGCGGGGCCCGACGTCACCAGGCTGGGCGAGCTGCTGGCGGCGGACGGGGCGGCCGTGACCGGCGACGGCGAGATCGTGGTGCGCGACCGCACCGGCGAGCAGATCGGCCGGGTCGTGGCCGACCACCAGCTGGTGATCTCCGAGCTGACGCCGGTCGGCGCCACGCTGGAGGAGGTCTTCTTCGAGCTCACCGGCTCCGGCGGAGGCCCCTCGTGACCCGGCTCATCGCCGCGGAGCTGTTCAAGCTCCGCACGACGCGCACGTTCTACGGAATGGTGCTGGGGGCGCTGGGGATCGTGCTCGTGATCGTGATCCCGGTCAGCCTGATCGCGCCGTTCGACGAGCCCGGCTCCCGCCCGCTGCACGACTCGCTCGCGTTCGCCGGCTTCGCGCAGGTGTTCTCGCTCCTGCTCGGCATCCTGTCGGTCACCAGTGAGTACCGCCATGGCACCGTCACGCCGAGCCTGCTGACCGTGCCCGACCGGCTGCGGCTGGCGATCGCCAAGCTCGGGGGCAGCGTCGCGGTCGGCCTCGCGCTCGGCGCGGTGACGGTCGGGATCACGTGGGCGGTGGTCGCCGGCTTCCTCGCGGCCCGCGGCATCGACACGCGCACGAGCGGGTCGGAGGCGGTGAAGATCGCGATCGGCACGACGCTCGCCACCGGCCTCTACGCCGCGCTCGGCGTGGGTCTCGGCGGCCTGACCCGCAACCAGGTGGGGGCGATCGTCGGATCGCTGGTCTACCTGTTCGTGATCGAGGGCATCCTGATCCAGCTCATCCCCGGCGTGAACGACACCGTCCCGAAGTACGACATCGGCGGCGCCGCCGGCGGCCTCTCCGGCACCAGCGGCGGCCCCGGCGCGCCGGACGTGCTCGGCCAGGTGCCCGGCGGCCTGCTGCTGACCGCGTACTGCGCGGCGTTCTTCGTGCTCGGCGTGCTCATGATGCGCCGGCGCGACGTGAGCGCCTAGGCTTCAGCCCCGATGGGCGGGATCCCGGTCAACATCGCCGACCACGTCGGCCGGACGCCGATGATCCAGTTGGCGCGCATCTCGCCCGACGCCGTGGCCGACGTGTTCGGCAAGCTGGAGATGTTCAACCCGGGCGGCTCGGTCAAGGACCGGATCGGTGTCGCGATGATCGAGGCGGCTGAGGCCGAGGGGCGGATCGAGCCCGGCCGGACCACGATCGTCGAGGCGACCAGCGGCAACACCGGCATCGCGCTCGCGTTCGTGTGCGCGGCCAAGGGCTACGACCTGATCCTCACGCTGCCGCAGGGCATGAGCCGCGAGCGCGAGGCGCTGCTGCGGCTGTACGGCGCGCAGGTCCACGTCACCGAGTCGATGGGCGGCATGGACGAGGCGGTCGCCGCCGCGCAGGCGATGGCGCGCGACGAGGACTTCTGGGTGCCCGACCAGTTCTCGAACCCGGCCAACCCCGAGGCGCACCGGCGCACGACCGGCCCGGAGCTGTGGGAGGCGCTGGAGGGCCGCGTCGACTACCTGGTCGCCGGCGTCGGCACCGGCGGCACGATCACCGGCGCCGGCTCGTTCCTGAAGGAGCGCAACCCGAGACTGAAGGTGATCGGCGTCGAGCCCGCGGCCTCCGCCGTGCTGTCCGGCGGCCGGCCCGGGCCGCACAAGATCCAGGGGATCGGCCCCGGCTTCGTCCCGTCCGTGCTGGACCGCGACGTGCTCGACGAGGTGATCCCGGTCGACGACGAGGACGCGCTCGAGACGGCGCGGCTCGCCGCGCGCCGCGAGGGCGTGCTGTGCGGGATCTCGTGCGGTGCGGCGCTGTGGGCGGCGCTGCAGGTCGCGCAGCGGCCGGCGGCGCATGGCGCGCGGATCGCCGTCGTGCTGCCCGACTCCGGCGAGCGCTACGTCTCGACGCCGTTCTTCGCCCCCGAACCCGCAACAACGGCGGGATAGTGGCGATGGGCTCGATCGGGGCGGTCGCGCTCATCGAGCGCACGCGGAGCTGGGCATGATCCGGGAGGTCGAGGGGCCGGCCGGGGCGCCGTGGGAGCGGCCGCTGCACGGCACGCTCGACCGGCTCGTCGTGGAGTCCGACGCGCTGGCCGAGAACCCGCTCGGCGACCCCGCGCGCCGGCCGCTGTTCGTCTACCGCCCGCCGGGCGTGGAGCTCGACCATCCCCGCCCGCTGCCGAGCGTGTATGTGATCCAGGGCTTCACGGGGCAGCTCGACATGTGGCTCAACCGGACCGCGTTCGAGACGACGATGGTCGAGCGGATGGACGCGATGTTCGCGGCGGACGGGGCGCACGGCGCCATCGTCGTGCTCGTCGACGCGTGGACCTCCTACGGCGGCTCGCAGTTCCTCAACTCGGCCGGGACCGGCCGCTACCTGGACTACCTGTGCGACGAGGTCGTGCCGTTCATCGACGAGCGGTATCCCACCGCGGCGAGCCGCGATCACCGCGGCCTCGCCGGCAAGTCGTCGGGCGGCTACGGCGCGATGGTCGTGCCGATGCTGCGGCCCGAGGTGTTCGGCGCGCTCGCCTCGCACGCCGGCGACGCGCTGTTCGAGGCCTGCTATCTGCCGGAGTTCCCGAAGCACGCGCGGCTGCTGCGCGACTCCTACGAGGGCTCCTGGGAGGTGTTCTTCGAGCGGCTGGGGGAGCTCGACCACGTGGACTGGGAGAAGTTCGGGCCGCTGGAGACCTACGGCTACGCGGCGTGCTACTCGCCGAACCTCTCCGACCCGGGCCGCGCGCTGGTGCCGTTCGACGCCGACGGCCGCCTGCGCGCCGACGTGTGGGAGCAGTGGCTGCGCTGGGACCCGGTGCGGATGGCGCCGGAGCACGCCGACGCGCTGCGCTCCATGCGCCGGATCTACGTCGACGCCGGCCGCTCGGACGAGTACTACCTCGACCTCGGCGCCCAGGCGTTCGCGGCCGAGCTCGACGCGCTCGGGGTCGACTACACGCTCGAGCTCTTCGAGGGCAAGCACGGCGGGCTCACCTACCGCTATCCGGGCGCGATCCGCGAGCTGGCGGTCGCGCTCACGCCGTGAGCGGCACCACGCCCTGGCGCGCCCACGCCTCGGCCGCCGGCCACGGGCCGAGGCCGGCGTCCGGGTTGAGGTGCCCGCGGCCGAAGAGCACGTCGGTCGGCAGCCCGAGCGGCTGCCCGTAGACGGTCACCGCGCCCTCGGGGCAGTAGGGGTCGGCGTCCGAGCACACGAGCCGCGTGCCCTGCGGCGCGACCGCCGCCACCGCGCCGCGGTCCAGCGCTACCGGGAAGAACGACGCCAGCTCTCTCGGCGCGCCGCTCTCCGACGGCGGCGCCGCCATCAGCACCCGGGCGGCCGCGTGCCCGCCGGCGGCCGTGTGGCGCAGCCACAACAGGCACGCCAGCGAGTGGCAGAGCACGACCGGCGGCGCCGGCAGCGCGCTCAGCTCGGCCTCCAGCGCGCGCAGCCAGACGTCCGGGTCGGGCGCGTCGGCGTCTGGCAGATCGGGATAGGCGACGACGGCGTCGGTCGCGCGCAGGCGGCCCGCGAGCCACGTCTGCCAGTGCCCGGGCCCGGAGCCCTGCCAGCCGTGCAGGATGAGGTAGGTGGGGCGCCCCATGGCGGCCGCTACGGTACTGACGTGGCCCGCACGCTCGACATCACCGACCTGCGCTGCCCGATGACGTGGGTGCGGACGAAGCTCGAGCTGGAGCGGCTGCCGGCGGGCGAGACCCTCGAGGTCCGCTGCCCGCCCGGCGAGGCGCTCGAGAACGTCCCGCGCTCGGCGCGCGAGGCGGGGCACGCGGTGGCGGTGGACGGCACGCTCGTGCGGATCGTGCGCCGGTGAGCGGGTCGCGCCGCGGCTTCTTCCGCGACCTGGCGGCCGCCGCGACCAGGGCCGAGCGCCCCGCGGTGGAGCCCCCGGCGCGGCCGGGGCTCTCCGACGCGGAGCTCGAGCGCTACTCGCGCCAGCTCGTGCTGCCCGAGTGGAGCGAGGCGGCGCAGCTGAAGCTGCGCGGCGCGAGCGTGCTCGTGATCGGCGCCGGCGCGCTCGGCTCGCCGGTCGCGGCCTACCTCGCCGGGGCCGGGGTGGGCCGCCTGGGCATCGCCGACTCCGACGCCGTTGAGCTCTCCAACCTGCACCGCCAGCACCTGCACTACACGCCCGACGCCGGGGTGCCGAAGGCCGAGAGCGCGGCCGCCAAGCTGCGCTTCCTGAACCCGGAGATCGTCGTCGAGGCCTACCAGGTGCGGGTCGAGCCCGGCAACGCGACCGCGATGGTCGAGAGCCAGGACCTGGTCGTCGACTGCTCGGACTCGTTCGCGACCCGCTATGCCGTCAACGAGGCCTGCTGCCTGGCGCGCGTGCCACTGATCGAGGGCGGCGTGGTGGGCTGGAGCGGCCTCGTGATGGCGATCCGGCCGGGGGAGAGCGCGTGCTATCGCTGCGCGTTCCCGGCGCCGCCGGCGGATGCGCCATCCTGCGCGGAGGCGGGCGTGATCGGCCCCGCGGCGGGCGTGATCGGCTCCCTGCAGGCGCTCGAGGCGATCAAGCTGCTGACCGGCGCCGCCCCGGCGCTGACCGGCGCGTTCCTGCAGGTCGACCTCGCCACGCTCGACGTGCTGCGGATCACCGTGCGGCGACGCCCGGAGTGCCCGGACTGCGGTCGCGTGGGGACCTACTAGCCTGTTCTCTCGAATGCCCGGCCTGGGGACCCTGCGCTGCGTCGCGCGCGAGCTGCGCCGCGACCTGGTCGCCGTGCGCCAGCGCGACCCGGCGGCGACCGGCGTGTCGACGACGGAGATCGTCCTGACCTGGCCCGGGCTGCACGCGGTGCTGGCGCACAGGGTCGCGCACGCGCTGCACCGCGCCGGCGTGCCGTTCGCGCCGCGCGCGCTGGCGAACGCCGCGCGCTCGATGACCGGGATCGAGATCCATCCCGCCGCGGAGATCGGGGACGGGCTGTTCATCGATCACGGCATGGGCGTCGTGATCGGCGAGACGGCCGAGCTGGGCGCGAACGTCACGCTCTACCAGGGCGTCACGCTGGGCGGCACCGGCTTCGCCACGGGCAAGCGCCACCCGACCGTGCAGGACAACGTCACGATCGGCTCGGGCGCCAAGCTGCTCGGCCCGATCATGATCGGCCACGGCGCGAAGATCGGCGCCAACGCCGTCGTGATCCACGACGTGCCGCCGAACTCGACCGTGGTCGGCAACCCCGGCCACCCCGTGCGGGTGGAGGGCCGCCGGCCGGAGGGCCCGGACGCGGATTGGATCCACCTCCCCGACCCGATCGCCGACGCGCTGAAGGCGATGGCGGCGCGCGTCGCCGCGCTCGAGCGCGAGGTCGCCACGCTGCGCGGGCAGGAGCCCGACGCGCAGGCCGACGTGGTTCCGCTGCGGCCCCCGCGTGGCCCCAGCCCCGCGGGCGGGTAGCCTGGCTTCGGTGCCTTCGTTCTCCCAGTCGATCGAGCTGTCCCGGCCGCCCGAGCAGGTCTTCCCGTGGCTGCTGGAGGACGACAAGGTGCCGCAGTGGACCGGCGACCTCGAGTCCTACGAGCAGCTCGGGCCGCTCGGCCCGGGCTCGCGCGTGCGCCAGGTGCTCGCGATCGGCGGCAACCGCTTCACGGTCGAGCTCGAGGTCACGCGCTACGAGCCGCCGCGGGCGGCGGAGAGCCGCTTCTCCATGAGCGGCGTCGACATCGTCAACGTGTACGCGCTGGAGCGGGCGGGCGGCGGGACGCGGCTGACGCAGACGTTCGACGCGAAGGCGACGTCGTTCAAGGCGCGCATGATCATCCCGGTGGTCCAGGGGCGGCTGGAGAAGAAGCTGACCGAGGACCTGCGGCGCCTGCGCGGGGTTCTCGACGGCGCCGGCTAGGGCCATGCGCGCCGTTCTCGCCGCCGCCGTCGCCGCAATGCTGCTCGTGCCCGCCGCCGCGCGGGCGCAGAGCTCGCTGGACCGCGCGGCGCGGGCGCTGCGCTCGGATCCGGTCTACGTCGACCCGCGGGCCGAGGAGGCCGGCCAGGTCGACGCCGGCGCGCTCCGGGAGCGGATCCGCGGCGCCGGCGGACCGCTGTACGTCGCCGTGCTGCGCGACACCGGGCAGCGTCCCGAGCAGGTGGCCGCGCAGCTGGCCAATCTGGTGGGGCCGGGCGCGTACGCGGTCGTCGTCGGCAAGCACTTCCGTGCGGGCCCGGGGCGCTCGTTCCAGCGCGCGGGGACCGCCGCGATCCAGGCCAACCCGGGCGACGTGGAGGGGACGCTCGAGGACTTCGTCGACCGCGTCGCCGTGCTGCGTAGGCTCGGCTCTTCGGAGAGCAGCGAGTCGGGCGGCACGAGCGAGCCGGCGCAATCCAGCCCGGACCGGGGCGGCGGCGGAGGGTTCTTCGCGATCGCGATCCTCATCCTCGTCGCGTTCGGCGGCGGCGCGCTGATCTTCTCGCGCCGCGCGCGCCGGCGCCGCGAGGCGGAGGAGCTGGCCGAGGTCAAGGAGAACGTCCGCGACGACCTCGTCGCGCTCGGCGAGGACATCCGCGCGCTCGACGTCGACATCGAGATGCCGGGCGCGGACCCCGCCGCCAAGGCCGACTACGCGCGCGCGGTGGAGATGTACGACCACGCGAACACGATCTTCGAGCGCGCCCGCAGCACGGGCGAGCTCTCGCCGGTGGCGGCGTCGCTCGAGGAGGGCCGCTTCGCGATGGCGTCGGCGAAGGCGCGCCTCGAGGGCCGCGAGCCGCCCGAGCGCCGCGTGCCGTGCTTCTTCGATCCCCGCCACGGCCCCTCCGCGCGCATGGTCGACTGGGCGCCGCCCGGCGGCGTGTCGCGCTCGGTCCCGGCCTGCGAGGCCGACGTCCAGCGCCTCGAGCGCGGCGAGGATCCCGAGGCCCGCGAGGTCGTCACCGCCGGCCGCCGCGTGCCCTACTGGAACGCCGGCCCCGCCTACGCCCCGTTCTACGGCGGCTTCTACGGCGGCATGGGCGGCGGGTTCTTCCCGGGCCTCTTGACCGGCACCCTGCTCGGCGAGGCGCTCGGCGGCTGGGGCCACGATCCCGGCTGGGGCGGCGGGTGGGACTCCGGCGACGCCTTCGGCGGCGGCGGGGACTTCGACGACGGCGACGGTGGCGACTTCGACGGCGGCGGGGACTTCGACGGCGGAGGCGACTTCGGCGGCGGGGACTTCGGCGGCGGCGGCGACTTCTGAGCGCCCCGCGGCGCCGGCGAACGGCGGGCAGGTAGGAGGGGGCGCGGCCTGCCTCGGCGCTCCTCCGATCGTCGAGATCGCACTTAAGCACCGTATACGGGCACTTCGTAGCGTTTCGATTTGCAACCGAGGCAGACCGGACCCCTCCTCACTTGCCCGTCGTTCGCCTGCCCCTGACCGCGGTTTCAAGCCCCGCAAGCGAACTGCAAGCGACCTGAAGGCGGTGCGCGGGACGCTGGTGGCCGTTCAGCCCCCGTCCCTCAGGAGCCCGCCGTGCAGCCCACCATCACCGCCACCGTCGCCGCCACCATCGCCGACGACCGCCGCCGCGACGCCGCTTGGGCGCGCGCCGCTCGGCCCGTGCGGATCCGCCCCGGCGTCGAACCCGGCCGCGGCTGGGGCCTGCGCGTCCGCCGGCTCGCCCTGCGCGGCAACCGCTAGGGCGGCCTTGACCGCCTCGTCGAACGCCAGGCGCGCGCCGGCGGTCTGGGCGGCGTGCCACGCCGCCTCGCCCAGCCGCGCGCGCGCCGGCGCGAACGCGCGCTCGTCGAGGCGCCGCGCGATGTCCGGGTCGTGGCGCTCCTGGCTCGCGGTCTCGGCGGCGCCGGTGAGGCGCGCCGCGAGCTCGTCCTGACCGCGCATGGCCGCGACGGCGGCCAGGCCGTGCAGCGCCTCGTAGGCGAGCCAGTCGAGCCCGTGGCGGGCGATCAGGTCGAGCCCGCGGCCGAATCGGCGGGCGGCGCCGGCCGCGTCGGCGGCGTCCAGGGCGGCCATCCCGGCGTTGCCGTACGCGTAGGCCGACGTGACCGGATCGCCGATCGCCTCGGCCGCCGCGAGCGCCTCGGCGGCGAGCCGCTGCGCCACGGCCGGCGCGTCGAAGAACACCGCCGTGTACGTCAGGCTGGAGCGCAGGCCGGCGTGCCGCCGGCGATTCCCGGCCGCGAGGAACGCGGTGGCCACCTCCTCGCCGCGCGCGAGCGCCTCCTCGAGCGTCGGCGCCATTAAGGCCATCGTCTCCAGCGCGTTGATCCGCGTCTGCTCGACCCCGGCGGCCGTACGGGCCGGCCGCTCCGCCTCGCGCGCGAGGGCACTGGGCGTCTGCCCGGCCCCGGCTGCCCGGGCCGGCCGCTCCGCCTCGGGCGCGAGGGCACTGGGCGTCTGC